>NZ_JBWQQI010000018.1:0-192476 GCF_056619545.1 Paraburkholderia sp. SSBN10T | reverse complement strand
AAATAAACCAATAACACAGCAAGGAAAGGCCAACACCCCAGGCAAACCAACAAACAACAAGCCGCCGCAGGCAAAAAACCCTTACCCCTTAAGCCGAAGGCGCCTTATACGCCACACAATCAACCTCAACCTTGCAGTCAATCACCATACTAGAAACAACACACGCCCGCGCCGGAGGATTCTCCCCAAAGTACTCACGAAAAACCTTATTAAACGAAGCAAAATCCCTAGGATCATCAAGCCAAACCCCACACCGAACCACATGCTCGGCGCCATAGCCGGCTTCTTTGAGAATGGCAAAAACATTCTGAATCGCCTTGTGCGACTGCGCCACGATCCCGCCATCGATCACTTCGCCATTCTCCATCGGCGTCTGCCCGGACACGAACAACCAACCATCCGCTTCAACCGCACGCGCGAACGGCATATGCTGCCCACCGGTCCCCTTGCCACCCTCAACGCCATATCGCTTCATCACAAACACTCCTTATAAGATCCAGCGGCACGCAAGCCAGGAAAGAAGCCCCTCACGCACCGCGTCAATAAAACCAAAACCTCAAAACGCGCCCTGCGCATCCACCACCGACGCCGCACCGCGTGCCACAAAATGCCCTGCCCGCTCGCCGGTCGGCTGCCCATCCCGGTACGACAACACGCCGTTCACCCACACCGCGTCAATCCCGTCTGCCGGCTGTTGCGGCTTGTCGAACGTCGCCGCATCCCGCACCCGCACCGGGTCGAACAACACCAGGTCCGCGTGATAACCCACATGCACCTCGCCGCGCTGCGTCAAGCCAAAGCGCCGTGCCGACAAGCTCGTCATCTTGCGCACCGCTTCCTCCAGCGGCAACAATCCCGCATCCCGCGCGTAGTGCCCCAGCACGCGCGGAAACGCACCCCACAACCGTGGATGCGGCAACGGATCGTTCGGCAAGCCGTCCGAACCCACCATCGTCGCCGGATGTGACAGGATGCGCCGCACGTCGCCCTCCGACATGTTGTGATACACCGCCCCCGCCGGCTGCAGGCGCTTGCCCGCCTCCTGCTGCGTCACACCCCATTCGGCGGCAATCTCCTTCACCAGCTTGCCCGCCATCTCCGGATGCGGCTCCGACCATGTAATCGTGATGTCGATATCGCCCGTCACCTGCTTGAGGTCCAGCGTCGACGAGCTGCGGTTGTACGGGTAGCAGTCGCACCCAATCGGCTGCATGCGGCGCGCGCCGTCCAGAGACTCCAGCACCTCGACGCTGCGCCCCCAGTTCGTCGGACCCGCGCACTTCAGGTGCGAGATCACCACCGGCACGCGTGCGTGGCGCCCGACCTGGTACGCCTCTTCCATCGCGTCGAGAATCGCGTCGAACTCGGTGCGCATATGCGTCGTGTACAGCGCTCCTGCGGCAGCCAGCGGCTCGGCAAGCGCCATCACTTCTTCCGTCGGCGCCGCGAACGCGGAGCCGTACGCCAATCCCGAACTCAAGCCGAGTGCGCCATGCTGAAGCGCCTCCTCGAGTTGCGCGCGCATCCCCGCAATTTCCTGCGCCGTCGCGGCGCGGTCTAGCCGGTCCATCTGGTTGTTGCGCAGCGCCGTGTGCCCGATCAGCGCGCCCACGTTCACCGCCGGACGCGCGGCGTTCACCGCTTCGACATAGGCGGCAAAGGTTGGATATTGGAACGCATCGCGCTCGCCCAGCAGGTTCATCGGATCCGGCGGGTCGCCCTTCAAGGCCACCGGCGACGCGCTGATGCCGCAGTTGCCGACAATCACCGTCGTCACCCCCTGGCTGATCTTCGGCAGCATCTGCGGCGCGCGGATCACGTGGGTGTCGTCGTGCGTGTGGACGTCGATGAAACCCGGCGCCAGCGCACGGCCGTTCGCTTCCACGATCTCTTCGGCCAGCCAGTTCGACAGGTTGCCGATCGCCACGATCCTGCCGTCGCGCAAAGCCACGTCGCGTTCGAGCGGCGGAGCGCCCGTGCCGTCGTACAGTTGCGCGTCGATGATCAGCGTATCCGCGGCTTCGGGATGCGAATGCATAGGTCAGTCTCCTAGCGGTTGTCGGTCGCCGCCGCCACGATGCGCATCCAGCGCGTGTTTCATGCGGCGCAGCAATTCGCGGCTCTCGTCGCCCTGGCTCACGGCGAGTTCGGTGACGAGGACGTCAAGCGCCATCATCATCGCGTAACGGGATGACGACGGCTTGTAAATGAAATCGGTTTCGAACGCGACAATCGGGATCACCCAGTCCGCCAGCCGCGCCAGCGGCGAGGCCGGTGCGGTCAGCGTAATCAGGGTCGCGCCGTAGCTGCGCGCGATGCGGCAGTTCTCCACCATCTCGGGCACGCGTCCGGTAGTCGATAACGCAATCACGACACATTCGCGCGATACCGTGCTTGCCACCATCCGTTGCAGCAAGCCGTCCTGGTAGGTCGCCACCGGCCTGCCGAGGCGCACGAGGCGAAAGCGCATTTCGTCGGCCAACGCGGTCGAACCGCCGCCCATGCCGAACACGTAGATCATGCGGGCCTCGCGCAGCGCGGCGGCCGCTTCGGCGAGCGGCGCCTGGCGCAGCAACTGGTGGTTGTGCGTCAGCGCGGTCTGCACTTCGTCGAACACGCGGGTGGCGAGCGGCTCGGGGGTGCCGGCGGTCGCGCCGCTTTGCAGGAAGCGTTGCCCCACTGCCGCCGCCTGGGCAAGCCGCAATTTCAGTTCGCGCACGTCGCGGCAACCCACCGCCTTGGCAAAGCGCGTGACGGTGGCAACGCTGACGCCGGCCTGCTGCGCCAGCGCGCCGATGCTGGCCCGCGACGCGCCGGTCAGGTCGTCGAGGATCAGCGCGGCCACCTTGCGCTCGGCCGAGCGCAATTCCGGCGCGCATTCGGCGATGCGGGCGACAATGTCGAACGTAAGCGGTTCAGCGCTGGAATTCATGAAGGACCGTCAGGATCGGAAGACCGTTGCAGCGCGCGGAACGCTCGAAAACACCGCTCGCGGCACCTTGTACCAGCCGGCGCCCGCGCCGTGGTACTAAATAACATTTCAGCAAGCATCGTACTTTCGGTAACATATGAAAGTCAACTTCGCTGCAATTTTTCTGGAAGACGGAGCAGGATTACATGAAAGTTACAAACTATCAGGGCGCGACGATTGATCCTTATAGCAAGGGCTTGGGCATGGTTCCGGGCACCAGTATCCAGCTGATGGACGCCGGCCGCCTTGAATGGAATCTGCTCAATGAGGACGTGAGCCTGCCGGCTGCCGTGCTCTACGCGGATCGTATCGAACACAACCTGAAATGGATGCAGGCGTTCGTCGCAGAGTACGGCGTCAAGCTCGCGCCGCACGGCAAGACCACCATGGCGCCGCAACTGTTTCGCCGTCAGCTCGAAACCGGGGCGTGGGGCATCACGCTCGCCACCGCGCATCAGGTGCGGGCCGCCTATCACGGCGGCGTGTCGCGCATCCTGATGGCCAACCAGCTGGTCGGCCGCCGCAACATGCTGATGATCGCGGAGATGCTGAGCGACCCCGAGTTCGAGTTCTTCTGCCTGGTGGATTCGGTGGAAGGCGTCGAGCAGCTCGGCAAGTTCTTCGGCTCGGTGCGCAAATCGCTGAATGTGCTGCTCGAGCTCGGCGTGCCGGGCGGTCGCACCGGTGTGCGCGACGAAGCGCAGCGCACCGCCGTGCTGGACGCAATCGCACGCTATCCGGATGCGCTCAAGCTAGCCGGCGTCGAACTGTATGAAGGCGTACTGAAGGAAGAAGCGGAGGTCCGCGAGTTTCTGCAAAGCGCCGTCGCCATCACGCGCACACTGGCGGACGAAGGGCGCTTTGCGCGCACGCCGGCCATTCTGTCGGGTGCGGGCTCGGCGTGGTACGACGTGGTCGCGGAAGAGTTCGTGAAGGCATCGGCTGCCGGTCAGGTCGAAGTGGTGTTGCGGCCAGGCTGCTATCTGACGCATGACGTGGGCGTCTATCGGAAAGCGCAGACGGATATTTTTGCGCGCAATCCGATCGCCAGAAAAATGGGTGAAGGCCTGCTGCCGGCGCTGCAACTGTGGGCGTACGTGCAGTCGATTCCCGAACCGGACCGCGCGATTATCGGCCTCGGCAAGCGCGATTCCGCGTTCGACGCCGGCATGCCGGAACCCGCACGCCACTATCGTCCGGGTACGGAAGCGCCGCGCGAGATCGCTGCCAGCGAGGGTTGGGAAATCTTCGGCATGATGGATCAGCACGCCTATCTGCGGATTCCCGCAGGCGCGGATCTGAAGGTCGGCGACATGATCGCGTTCGACATCTCGCACCCCTGTCTGACGTTCGATAAATGGCGTCAGTTGCTGGTGGTCAATCCGTCGTATCAGGTCACGGAAGTCATCGAGACGTTCTTCTGAAGCGGGCGCTTATTTCAGGCTCACCCGGCGCTAATCGAGAAATCACCGGGCGGCAGGCGCCAAAGCCCGCCGCCCGGTCATAAAACCTCAAGCCGCCGCCTGCCCCTGCCCGGCCGCGGCCACTTCGCCAATCCGCACTTCGAGCATTTGCAACGCACCGGACAGCGCCGACAGCGCTTCGTCCGGCAGTGCGGCCATCGTATCGTGGAGGAACGCGTTGCGGCGCGGCAGGCTCGCTTCAGTGGCCGCCATCCCCGCTTCGGTGAGTCGCACGTTGGTGATGCGGTTATCGCGCTCGTCCATGCTGCGCGAAATCCAGCCCAGCACTTCAAGCGCTTTCAACTGACGCGTCAGGGCGCCCGGGTCCACTCGCAAACGCTCGACGAGGCGCTTCTGCGACGACTCGCCGCCCTGGTCGTGCAACGCCAGCATGACCCGCCAGCGCGGCATGGGATGGCCAACCTGTGCTTCGAACGCCGACATGAACGCCCGATAGGTGCGGCCGAATTGCTGAACGATGGCGACGCGATCCTGTTCTTCCATGGTGTTCCGATGACGCGGGTGTTCGAAAATCAATCTGCGAGAATGGTCGGCTCGAGCTGGCGCTTGAGCTTGATTGGCGGCACGCGGCGGCTTTGCCAGACCGACACGACCGCAATGATAGCCGCCAGCGCGAGCCCCAGATGAATCGCCGCCACCAGCGCCTCGCGCGCCGACTCCAGCAGCATCGCGCCGTTGTGTCCGGCGTGCGTCAACTGGTCCAGCAGCGTGCTCTGGGCATCGCGATTGATGAGGATTTGCGGGTCGCCCATATCGGCAAACCAGTGCGTCGCCTGATCGCGCTCGAGTGCGTTGCGCACGCCGTTCGCATACATATGCGTGACCAGCGTGCCGGTCAGCGCCGTGCCGATCATCCCGCCGATCATCCGCAGCGATTGCAGCAGTGCCGTCGCGATGCCGAGATGTTCGCGGCCCGCCGTCTGCTGCGCAAAGATGGTCAGGTTCGGCATGACAAAGCCGAGACCGAGACCGCCGAGCACCATGAACGACATCAGCAGCGATTGCGGCATGGCGCGCGTCGCCACCACCGTGCCGAGGCATGACAGCGCGACCAGCGCGAATCCCACGTACAGCATCAGGTTCGGATTGCGCACGCGCGACACGATCCGTCCGTTGGCAATGCTGCCGATCGTAATGAACACGGCGAGCGGCGTAATCACGAGGCCCGCTTCTTTCGGCGACATGCCGAAACCGCCCTGGAACAACAGCGGCGCGTAAAACAGCAGCGAGAACATCGTGAAGCCGCCGAGCACCGCAAGCGTGAAGAGCGCGGCGAGACTGCGGTTGCGGAACATGTCGACGGGCAGGATCGCCGTCGGACAACGCCGCTCCCATTTCAACAGCCCGTAAGCGGATGCCACGCTCACGGCCAGCAATACGGCGGCGGAGAGCGTCACGCCGTGCTTCGGCAGCATTTCGACGAACAGTTGCAGACAACCGAGCGAGATCGCAATCAGCAACGCGCCGGGCCAGTCGAGGCGCATCTTGCCTTCATGCTCGACATGCCGCAAATGCGGCAGAAAGCGCCAAACGAAGAACAGCGACAGCAAGCCGACCGGCAGATTCACATAGAACACCGAGCGCCAGCCGTAGTACTGGGTCAGGAAACCGCCGAGCGACGGTCCGATCGCGTTGGCGATGCCGAACGCCGAACTCATCAACACCTGCCAGCGCAGGCGCACGACGGAATCGGGGAACAGATCGGGAATGCAGGCGAATGCGGTGCCCACCAGCATGCCGCCGCCGATCCCCTGCAGGCCGCGCGCCAGCACCAGGAACAGCATGCTGTTGGCCATCCCGCACAGCACGGAGGCGCCGGTGAAGACCACGATCGACGCAATCACGAACGGCTTGCGCCCGTAGTAATCGCCCAGGCGCCCGAAGATCGGCACCGTGATGACCGAGGTCAGCAGATAGGACGTGGCGACCCAGGCGTATAGCTCGAAGCCTTTGAGCTCGGCCACGATCGTCGGCAGCGCCGTGCCGACCACGGTCTGGTCGAGCGCGACAAGCATTGTCACGAAAGAAACGCCGAGCATCGCCATCAGCGATTCACGGAACGGTAAAACTTGCCCACTCGAGTGGTGAGCCGCGGTATGGACAGCCATTTTTGATAGCGCAACAGTTGACGCGTCAAGTAACGGGGAATGATAGCATGTTCTGGCGCTCTAAACTGACGACGGAGACGCACATTCCGGTGCGCCGCCGATCGGCTATCTACAGAATCTGCCCGCCACAGGGAGGCCCATGGAGTCCAATTCGCTCGCCGAACAAAGCTTGTCCGCCGAAGACCTGAGCGCGCTGCGACGCGCGAAACACGAGCTGGAAAGCCCCGCACTGGCAATGAAGCTCGCCAGTATGGTCGGCGCGCCGCTTGAAAAGCTGCTGTCGCGCATGCCGGCGATGGCCAACGAAAAAGTGACCGATGCGACCGAGCTTGCCTTGCGCAAGTGTCTGCAGATCGCCCTGCGCACGCTGGGCCGCCACGACGCCGCCGCGCCGCTTGCGGCCCCCGACAAGCCCAGCAACCTGCTGCACAAGTTCGCGGTGGCCACCACCGGCGCGGCCGGCGGCGCGTTCGGCCTGTTCGCACTGCCGGTGGAATTGCCGGTCACGACCACGCTGATGTTCCGTTCGATCTGCGACATTGCGCGCAGCGAAGGTGAAGACCTGTCGTCGATCGACGCGCAGTTGCAGTGTCTGACGGTGCTGGGAATGGGCGGCGCCTCGAAAGCCGACGACGACGCCGACTACGGCTACTTCATCATGCGCGGAGCCCTCGCGCAGGCGGTCTCGAAGGCGTCATCGGAAATCGCGACCAAAGGCTTCACCTCGCACGGCTCGGCGGCGCTGCTGCGCCTGCTCAACACCATCGCATCGCGCTTCTCGGTGCAGGTGAGCGAACAGATCGCAGCCAAGTCGATTCCCGCGATCGGCGCGGTACTGGGGGCGATGGTCAACACCGTCTTTATGGACCACTTCCAGTTGGTCGCCCACGGCCATTTCACCGTGCGGCGACTTGAGCGGCGATACGGGACGGAAGCGGTGAAGGCCGCCTATCAGACCATCGACATCGCGCTTGACGGCTGAGCGTTGCGCGGGCTCGTGACCTTGCGCACAAAACCGGCGGCATCGTCGAGCGCGCGCCGCGCTTCGGGGATGAACGGCGTGTAGATCTGCCAGACGTGCGGCATGTTCGGCCACACCTGCAGGTCGATCGACACGCCCTCGGTGCGCGCGTTCTCGGCCACCCGCCGCGAATCGTCCAGCAGCACCTCGGTGCTGCCAACCTGAATCAGGAGCGGCGGCAGGCCGTGCAAATCGGCGTAGACCGGCGATGCATGCGGGTGAGTCGCGGGCGTATCGCCGAGGTACAGCTTCGCGGCCCGGCCGACAGCGGCGCCGCGGAACATCGGGTCGGCGCCGTCGTTGATGCGAATCGATGCACCGCTCGCGCCAAGATCGGTCCACGGCGAAAACAGCACGGCGCCCGCCGGCAACGAATCGCCGGCATCGCGCAAGGCAACGAGGGTCGCAAGCGCCAGGCCACCGCCGGCAGAGTCGCCTGAAATCACGACGGATTCCGCGGGAATGCCGCTTGCAATGAGTTGCCGATAGGCCGCCAGCGCATCGTCCAAAGCCGCGGGAAAGCGCGCTTCGGGCGCGAGGCGATAGTCGAGCGAAAACGCCGGAGCGCGCGAGCGCGTCGCCAGACCAAACACCAGCGAGCGATGCGAACGCGGCGAGCAGAAGTAATAACCGCCGCCGTGCAGATACAGAATGGTGGGCGTCGCGGCGGCACCGGCCGCAGCGCTGTCGCCACTCCCGGCGCTGAGCGGCTCGAACCATTCGCCGCGCAAGCTCTCGCCCGCCTCGTACTGTTCCCGCAAGCGCCAGCCAGCCGGCACTTTGGGCGACCATGCGCGCTTCGCAGTGAGCGCGCGTGCGGCCTCGACGTTGATCTCGGTCCTTTGCGTGGCCGGCCGAAACTGCCGGCGCAGATACCAGCACGCGAGCGCACTTTGCCAACTCATTGGAAGCCCCTCCATGAACGGTCGTGTGTCATGGTACGTGCGTTCGACGATAAAGCCGCTGGACGATCCGTTCTAAACCGCTCGCAACACCAGGCTAGCTAGTTGGAAGGTCGCACCTGGCCGCGAATCTCGCCCGTCGGATTCTGCACGGTATGGATGTTGAAGTACCACTGGCCGGCCATCAGGTCGGTGACTTGCGGGTCGGACAACGTGGCGAAACCCTTGATCGGGCTGGCCAATGCACTCTTCTCGATCGGGATCTGGATCTTCGCGTTCTGCCCGACCGGTGCCGGGCCATGGAAGTGAGCCGCCGTGATGGGACTGGACAGATCCTCGTAGGTGACAGTCCACTGCAACGCCTTGGTCGACGTATCGAAGGTGGCGCTCAGCATGCCGTGCGCGTGGCTCACGCGCGGCGGAACTTCACTCGACGGTTCCAGATCCGCCTTCAACGCCACCGTATCCGCGCAGGCGATCCCCGACGCCAGCGCCCACCACACGACACCCAGACTCAGTTTCCGAACTGCGATCATATTTTTTCTCTCCGGACTTGGTGCACCGCCGCACCAGCGGACAGGCTGCGCGCGGAGCCACCACATACTAGTGCAAATCGCTCGCTGCCGTCCGGCTGACCGGGTTCCAGTGGTTCGAACCGTACGAATCACACCATTGGTGCCGTGGCGGCCTTTCCTTCACTATTTCAAAATACTTAATTGCGCAATATGCAGTCAATCAATTGGCATTCGGGCGCTATGCTTCACGTAGCGAGAAGTGACTCCTTCATCGAAGGATGTCTCCAATCTTTAACGCGGCTTCGGCCGCGTTTTTTTTCGCTCTACGCAAGCAAAGCGGCCTGCTCTTCGATGCCGTCGAGCATCGCATTGCACTTCCTGACGAGCGCGAGACCCTCGGCACGCAGCACCTCGGGCGTCTTGACGGCGATACCGCGCCGGTATTGCTCCAGCACCGCCAGTAGCGGCGGATAACGCAGCACGCCCGCCGCGCCCAGCATCCGGTGATGCCATTCACGCAACTGCGCGACATCGGCGTGATCGAGCAGAGCCGGCAATGCCCGGACATCGTCCCGCACGGACATCACGAACGAATCGAGCAGCGCCTTGACGGTCGATTCGCTGCCCCACAATTGCGTCATATGGCCGAGATCCACAGGCACGAAGGACTCGACGGATTCCTGCCCTTGCGGGCCGGCGGCCGCCCCCGCGCTCCCCGCCGCACTGACCGCTTCGACCGGCGCGTCCTGGCGTGCGCCGTCCGCGCCGAACCAACGGCTCAGGTGCTCGCGCAGGGTTGCCAGACGGGTCGGCTTGACGAGGCAATCGTCCATGCCGGCGGCGCGGCATTGGCTCAGATCTTCCGGTGCCGTATTGGCGGTAATGGCGAGAATCGGCAGACGCCCTGCTCCGCTCTCCTGCGCCTGTTCCGCTTCGCGCACGCGCCGCGCCAGTTCATAGCCGGACAGGTTCGGCATGTGGCAATCGGTAATCAGGCACCCGTAGCGGGTTGCCTGCAGCGCGGCGAGCGCTTCCACGCCGTCGTTCACCACATCGCACGCGAAGCCTAGCAAAGCGAGTTGGTGACGGATCAATTCCTGATTGACCGGATGATCCTCCGCCACAAGGATCAACCGGCCACTCGCGATGGCGCGCTCCCGGTCGGGGGGCGCCTCGCTCTGTTCCGCGCTTCCCCGTGCGTGAGGCGCGGGCGTCGACAAACCGGTCAGTGCGGCCGCGCAGGCCGCACTGAGCCCGCGCCAGGAAATGGGATTGATACTGAGCCGCACCGTATCGTCCAGAATACGGTAACCGGTTGGCTTGGGCTTTTCCGTCACATAGATGACACGCGGACCCAAGCGCGCTGCGCCCGGTAGCGCCAGACCCTCGCCGAGCAATACGAGGTCCGCGTCAACGAGCGCGGCCGGGTCGCTCAACTCGGCCGCGCCCTCGCCGACCTGGCGCAACTCGATGCCAAGCGCCCGGCCAAAATGCACCAGCGCCTGCGCAACGCGAGGGTCCGGGACTGCGACAAGCCCGCGCTTGCCACGCAAGCCGCTGACCTTGTAGTGCTGCGCCTCGACCGGCATCACGAGCCGAACGATCATGCGGGTACCCATGCCCGGCGTGCTTTGCAACTCAAGCGCGCCGCCCATCAACGCGATGAGCTTGCGGCAGATGGTCAAGCCAAGCCCGGTGCCGCCAAAGCGCCTTGTCGTCGAGGATTCGGCCTGCACGAACGGTTCGAACAAGCGCGCCTGAACCTTCGGCTCAATGCCAATGCCGGTGTCCTCGACACTTATCTCCAGCGTCTGGGTGTGCTGCGTCCGCCCGACCACGCAGACCTGCACTCCGACCTCGCCCGCCGGCGTGAACTTGATCGCATTGCCGAGCAGGTTGAAGAGGATCTGCCGCAGCCGCACGCAGTCGCCGCGCAAGCTGGCCGCAACCTCGGGAGCGATATCGACGCGTACTTTCAAGCCCTTCTCGTGAGCCCGCCCGGCGAGCAGGCCGACCGCGTTGTCGACCAGTTCGCGCAGGTCGATCGGCTCCGCCTCGATAGTCAGTCGGCCGGCCTCGATCTTCGAGTAGTCGAGCAGGTCGTCCAGAATCTGCAGCAACGCGCCCGCGGACTCGTGAATCATGCCGAGCATCTCACCCTGATCGGCATTCAGGCGCGTGCGTTCGAGCACTTCGACGAGCCCGAGCACGCCGTTCATCGGCGTGCGGATCTCGTGGCTCATCATTGCCAGGAAGCTGTCCTTGGCGCGCGAGGCGGCCTCGGCAAGATCGCGGGCGCGCGCCAGTTCGCGCGCGGTCTGCTTACGCAGCCGCACCTCGCGCTGCAGCAGCAGGTAAGCGCGCAACGTCACCACCAGCACCGCACCGATGCAGATCAGCAAAGGCAGCAGGCGCACGGCCGGCACACTCCAGGCGCCGTGCCCGCCGCCATTGCCGCTCGCCCATTTCTGGCGGATGCGCTGCTTTTCCGCGGGCGGCATGGCCGTCAGCGCACGATCGATCAAGCCGGCAAGCGGCGCCAGATCGGAGTGCACGGCAAAGCCCAGCGAAGCGGATTCGCCGAGCATGCCAAGAATCTTCAGCTCGCCCTCGTAGTGGCGCTTCAGCTCGATATCGACGGCGGCTGCGTTGCCGACCAGAACATCCGCCTTGCCGAGCGCCACTAGCTTGAGCGCCTCTTCGAGGTTAGACGCAACGGTCACGTTCGCAGGCGGAATGTTGTACGCGGCGAGCGGAACCGACCCGGCGACATGCGCGGATACGGCAATGCGGCGCGTGGCGAAATCATTCAGACTGCGCGCAGCGGGCTCGTTCTCGCGCCCCACCATGACGAGCGGATGCCTGGCATACGGGCGTGTATTCACCGCGTTCTTGAGCCGCGGATCGCCGCGTGCCGCCGTCGCCAGAACCGCGAGATCGCCGTGCTGAAACGCGCCCAAGGTGGCAGGCCAATCAGCAAACGGCGCATGGGCGAAGCGGATGCCAAGCGCGCGGCTCAGATAGTCGAGGTATTCGGCGGCCATGCCGCTCGGGCGGCCCCCGGCGTCGAGGTAGCTGAACGGCGGCCAGCCGCTGTCGAAGCCGACTGCGACAGGCGGCAGCGAGCGCAGCCATGACTGCTCGGCGGGGCTGAGCATGAGACGCCGGGCGGTATAGATGGGAGGCGAAAAGAAGTTGGCGTCGAGCCAGCGCGCACGGATAGCGGCTTCGTCGGCCGGATTCATGGCGGCAAGTGCGCGGTCGAGCTGATCGCGCAGCGCGGCGCGCTCGCGCGGCACGGCGAAGCGCAGTTCGCTGGGGCGGCCGCTTTCTTCGAAGGCGATGCGCAGCCCCCGGAATTCTTCGCTGGCGAGCACGTATTGAACCGCGGGCGTGAAGCCCAGATAAGCGTCAGCATGGCCCTGCGCGACTGCGCGTAAGGCCGAGGCCCGGTCCGCGAAAGCCGCGATCTGCGCGCGCGGGAAACGTCCGCGCAGCGTTCGCTCCAGCGCAAAGCCCTTCTCGACGGCGAGCCTGGCGCTGGCAAGCTGCGTGACTTCCGTCACGGTCTTGTCGTCGGCCTTGACGACCACGGAGGTCGTGGCCCAGAAATACGGCGCCGTGAAGCTGAGACTGTGCTCGCGCTCCGGCGTGCGCGCGATGCTCATCAACAGATCGACCTGGCCGGCCGCGGCGGCCGCCAGCAGTTGCGGCATATCGTGAAAGGTCCTGGGCACAAGGACCACGTCGGGACCGACGAGGGCGCGCAGATAGTCGACGCTCAAGCCGCTCAGGCGACCATCGGCGACCGCTTCGAAGGGCGCCCATCCGCCTGCAAGCGTGCCTACTACAAGCCTCGCCGGCACTGCGCCACTCGCCTGGGCCGAAGCGGCGCCCGGCGGATTCGCCGCCAGCGCTAGCGGCACGCCAGGCAGCATGAGCACCACCACTGCCAGCTGCCACAGACGCCGCCATGCTTCAAACCCGCTGTGGACGCGAGACGAGCTCATGACGGATGCACGGTATCGCGCCGGGAAACAGAGATCAGGCGAACTCACCTTGTTGCTCCGTCGTGCCGCCACGCGTTGCACGCGGCTTGCCCCATAAGCGCGCGTACAGGACGCCCGCAGCGATGGCCCCAGCCAATGGTGCGGCCCAGAACAGCCAAAGCTGATCGAGCGCCCAGTCGCCGACGAACAAGGCCGGCGCAGTTGAACGCGCCGGATTGACCGACGCATTGGTGACAGGCAGTGCAATCAGATAGGCCAGCGCGAGGCAAGCGCCTTTAACCAGCGGTGAGACGGAACGTGAGACGCGTCGGTGCGACATCAGCAGATTCACCATGACCAACGCGAAAGACATCAGCAGCTCGATGACAAGCGCCGAATGGAACTGATAGTCTGCGGGGGAATGGTCGCCGAAGCCGTTGGCGCCGAACTCGCTCGCTGCCAGATCGAACCCCGGGCGCCCGCTCGCCACATAGGCGAGCAGCGCCGTGCCGGCAAGCGCACCGCCAATCTGCGCGGCGATGTACGGCACCAGGTCGTGAATCGGGAGGCGGTTGGCGACGGCTTCTCCAACCGTCACGATGGGGTTGAAGTGCGCGCCGGACAAGTGCTCCAGCGAATAGGTCGCGGTGGTGAGTGCAAGCCCGAATGCAAGCGCCACCTGGAGCGCGCCAAAACTGGGCTGCCCAGCCGCCGTATTCAGTACGATGCTGCCGCAACCCACGAACACCAGCCACGCCGTTCCCGCACACTCGACCGCCAACCGCTTGCTCAAGCTCATCATTGCGCCCTCACTTTCCGAGTTACACGGTGCGAAAGCGCGCACGAGGCGCCGATCCGCGGCCATGCAGATTTCTGAAGCAAATTTGCATGCCGAATCGTTTTTGCATGAAAGGCTTTTTGCAACCACTCATGCATCGCATGCCACACGCAAGTATGAAATGGCGATGCAGCCCGACTCATCAGACGATTCTTAAATCAGCGAGACTTCCCGACAGTTCACGAACACCCCTCTCACAGACGTTCAGGTCAAGCCTATCTGCTGGGCGTACCTGATCAGGGCGATTTCCGACTCGAGCCCGAGCTTGCGCATCGCGCTGCGCTTTTGCGTGCTGATGGTCTTGCTGCTGCGGCTCAGCAGCATGGCAATCTCCGAGATGGACATGCCCCGTATATAGAGGCGCAACACCTCCCATTCCCGCGCACTCAGGATTCCAGCGCGTGGATGCGGAACACAACCCGCTTCGGCGAAGGCCGCCTGTACGCTGGCCGACAGATAGCTGCGCCCCGCCACGGCGGCGTCGATCGCCTCAGGCAGTGCGTCGACGGTATCGCGCTTGTCGACGATGGCCGAAACGCCCAGGTACAGCAAACCCGACAAGGTGGGCGGATGGCAGATCATGGTCAGCACCACCACTCGCGGATGCGGTGGGTAGCGCAAGACGCGCCGCAAGAGCGGCGTCGCGTTGTTGAGACCATCGAGATCCGGCATGCCGATATCGGAGACCACCACATCGCAGGGGCAGGTGTCGAGCAACTCGACGAGCGTTTGCGCATCCGGCGCCTCGCCGACGACCGACATGCGTGACCCGGCTTCCAGCAGATGCCGCACGCCAAAGCGCACACAACTATGATCGTCGGCCACAATGACTCGAATAGTCGGATTCATGTTGTTGTATTGAGGTTGACTGACCCTCCGTGCACGCAGTGCATCCCCCGGACGGGTCAGTCATGGTTCTCACCGTCGCGCAGACTCGCTGCGTGCGACGCCTTACCGGATCAGTGCCGGCGCTACGGGAAGTCGTCGGGCAGCAAGCTGCATTCGAGCGCAAACCTGAAGAACTCGCAGTCGCTGTGCAGCGCGAGCTTGCGCATCGCGGTGCATTTCTGCGAGCTGATCGTCTTGACGCTGCGGCCAAGCCGCGTGGCGATCTCAGTCACACCCAGGCCCGACGCGTAGTGCCTGAGTACCTCGAGTTCGCGCGACGACAGGACTGTGCGTACGAACTCGAGCCGCCGCGCCTGAGTCGCGTCGGCGAGCAACGCGCGGACTGCCGGGCCGATATAGCGCTCATGCGCCAGCGCGCTCACAATCGCCAGATGGATCAGGTCGATCCGGTCGCGCTTGCTCAGGAGCGCTTCGGCTCCCAGCGAGAGCACCCGCTGCAGCGCGTCGGCATCGGTCTCCATGGTCAACACCACCAGCGCCATGCGCGGATGGCGTTTGCGGAACTGCCGCAGGGTGACGAAGCCGTCGCCTTCGATCGTGCCGGGCATGTGCAGGTCCATCACGGCAAGATCGCACTCGACACGATCGGCCTCGGCGAACAGCTCGGCGGTATCGGAAGCTCGACCGACGATCTCCATATTGGGAAAACCGGCTATCAGGTTTTCAACGGCCAACAGGACAAGCGGATGATCGTCCGCGACGATGGCTCTGACAGGTGTGCTTACACTGGTGTCTTCGTGCATGGTGTCTGGCTCCCCCATTTCCCGGTTTCCGGTCGCGCCCTCTGCCGGAACAACTGATCCAGCGGCGAGCATCAGACATTTGGCATGGCGCAAACATAAGATTGCTCCGAAATGGAAATCGATGGCCTCCTCTATAAATATTTTATTTAGCTATCCAACCTGATTATCGGACTACCTCGTTAGCCTTCAGATAGGCATACAGACCGGGATCATTGACCACGCGGAGCTTCGCCATGGCAAAGCGCTTCTGCCGGTTGACAATGCGAACGTCGCGCCCTAACGCACATGCGATTTCAGATATCGACTTACCTTGTGCGAACAACCCGATAACCTCAGACTCTTGCGGCGACAGACGACGCGTTCGCCGCGTGCCGTCCGGTTCTCTCCCGAGTTTGTCGAGCGCTTCGAGAACGGACCCGCCAATGTAGACGCGGCCGTCTCCGGCTGAGCGAATTGCCGCGGCCAGTTCAGTCATCGCGTCGCTCTTGTTGAGGATGCCTGCGGCGCCGCCCGACAGGACCGACCTCAGAATGGCGGCGTTCGTCAAACCGGTCAGCACCACCATGCGTAGCGCCGGCCATTCATGGCGAATCCGCCGGATAAGGTCCATGCTGTCGCCGCTGGCGCCATTCGCCTCGGGCATGGTTAGATCGGTAACGAGCACCTCGCAGGGAACGCTGCGCAGCAGATCGATCAGACTCGCCGGTCCCGTCGCCTCTCCGGCGATCGTGATGTCGCGATGCGAGCAAAGCGCGGAACGGATGCCGAGTAACACGAACGGATGATCGTCTGCCAGAATGACTCGAAGATTCGCCATGGTTTTTCTCGATTGTCGTGTGTCTATCAGCGTCACTCATTTCGATACAACGCTAGAGTCGTGCCGCTCTCCCGGCCCGGCTCACAGCTTCGAAATGGCGTAGCAGGCGTCTCCATAAAATCATTCGGCAAAGGCATTTCCAATCGGAGCTTTCTGAATCAAGTCATCCCGTCGATGATCGTTTTTCACCACATAAGGATTCCAGATTTTATTCATCGGAATCACGTAACTGCCGGCCAATCCCTCCTACACTCTTCTACCGTTAGGGCTCACACCGCACCTGAGTGCGCGCCGCCGTGAGCGCGCCAGTTGAAATCGGGCGCGGAAACACCGGCAACGCGATCAACGCGCACGCGCTGCCCACTGCCCACACCAGCGGCCACGAACCGACCGAGAGCAACAGCGGAATCGCCAGCGGTGTCACGAACAACGTCAGGAAGGCAAACGTGTTGCCCATCGCCAGCGCGGTGCCGGCGCGACGCGTACCGGCGAGCGTCGCAAGTTCGGTAAAGGCCACGCCGTGCCAGGCCGAGGCGCTCACGCCACCGAGGACGACGAGTCCGACCAGCACCGTCGTCAGTGCCGCATGGTGCGCGCCGCTCACGGCCGTCACGACAGCGAGCAGCGCAAACAGCGCCGCGCTCAACAAACTGCAGGCCCGCATATACGCGCGACGGTTGCCGCGCCGGTCGGTCCATCGACCGCTCCAGACCCGGGCGATCGCCGCGCCGGTTTGCACTGCCGCCATCGTCGCGCTGATCAGCAGGACGCCCGCGTGACTGAAGTCATGCAGGAACACCGTGGCAAAGGTCACCACCGCGATTTGCGGCGCGCATAGCGCACCGATGCCCAGCGCGACTCGCCACACTCGGGCGTCGCGCAACGGGCCGGGGTTCGCACCCGACGCGGCAGCGGCGGCGGCACTGCGTTGGCCATCCGCGTGTTCATGCAACGGCGGCTCGTGCAGCCAGCGCCACGCGAACGCCGCCGTCACCGCGCAGAGCAGCGCGAGCACGCCATACACACCGGCGAAGCCGAAGTGCGACGCGAGCGCCGGCAGCATCAGCGCCCCAAGCCCGCCGCCGGCGGGCACCGCGGTCTGGCGGATGCTCATGGCGAGGCCACGCTCGCCTTCGCGAAACCAGGCCATCACCGCGCGGCCGCTCGAACCGTTGACGCTGCCGCCGAGCAAGCCGACCAGCAAAAGGCCAGGCGCCAGCGTCGCAAGACCGGGCACGTAAGCGCCGCCCGGCACGACCAGCAGCGCCATGCCCGCGAGCGCCGCGGCAGTGGCGCCGAGGCCGAGCAACAGAACCCGCCGGTCGCCCCAACGGTCGGTCAGAAGCCCCCACGGCACTTCGCTCACCGCGATGCCGAGCCCAAGCATGCCAAGCACCAGCCCGAGACCGCTATTGCCGATGTGATAACCGGAGCGCAAAAACACAGCGGTCGTCGGGATGCCGGAAAACGCCGCCGAAAAACTGGCGTTGGCTGCGAAGCCGACGCCCAGTACCTTCCACCGGTGCCTGGCGCCATAAGTACGGCCCATCTGCGCCACGCGCAAAGATTCACTGCTCATGATGCTCCCCAGCATGGATTGACTGAGGCGATCGTAAGGCTGGACGATCCATCGGAAAAGCCGGAAAATCAGATCACTTCCATCGGAGATTCCGAATCATGAGCGGGCGCGGATTCGATTTGGGCCAATTGCGCACCTTCGTCGCCGTCGCCGAGGCGGGCAGCGTCTCGGCCGGATCGGAGCGGGTGTTCCTGTCGCAGTCGTCGGTGAGCGAGCAGTTGAAGAAACTGGAGGAGCGCGTGGGTCAGCCGTTGCTGGTGCGCAGCAAGCAGGGCGTCACCGCCACGCATGCGGGCGCCCGGCTGCTCGAACACGCACGCCGCATCCTTGCGATGAGCGAAGCGGCCTTCGAAGACCTGCAAGGCCATTCCCTCGACGGTGAACTGCGCATCGCGATCACCGACTACTATCGTCCGCACGATATCGCCCGCATCCTGAAAACGTTCTCGGAACAATATCCGCGGCTGAAGCTGCACGTTACGGTGCTGCCTAGCGCGGTGATCGACGAAAGCGCCGGTGACGACGCGGCCTTTGACATCGGTTTGTCGTTGCGCCTGATGACGCCGCCGTCCCGGCGCGGCGCAGCCGGCGGCGGACGCGACAAAGGCATCGTCGTGCGCCGCGAGAAGCTGGTGTGGGCGATCGCGACCGACGCGAATCCTCGTGTGAGCCAACCGTTTCCGCTCGTGCTGCTGCCGTCCACCTGCCAGTTGCAGCGCTTTGTCGTCAAGCTGCTCGAGGAACGCAAGGTGCCATACCTGATCGCGCACTCCGCATCAGGCGTCGCGGGTCTGCAGCTCGCGCTGAAGGCGGGGCTTGGGATTGGCTGCCTGAACGAATCGTCAATCGGTCCCGGGGTGGTTGCGTGTGGACCGGGCGTGGGCTTGCCGGCGTTGCCTTCGGTGGAATTTCACTTGTTGTCGGGACGTTCGGGCGAAAGCGCACGCGTCACCAATGCGCGTGCCGCTTTGGTACGGCTGTTCAGTTGACGCTGGTGGAAAATTGATGCAATCTCGCCGTGCGCTCCAGCAACACTGCGCGAGAAAAATCAGCTTGCAAATTGAGAGCCTTCACCCCACAGGCATTGCGTGCGACCAAGCGTGAAATGAGGTAAATACTCGGTCGTATTATTTCGCGCTGCGCACCAAAGTCCACTAATCCATTCTGATTCTCTGTTTCGCTGTTGCGGTCTAAAGCAGTTTGAAGGGTTGTCATGCATCGGTGTCCGGTGCGTGAGAAGTATGCGTACAAACGCGTTCTCCCTGACGAGGCTTGGCGTGCATCGCAGAACTATCGGATCCCTGCTTCTATTGGTGATGTGCGCCGCATGGGCCGGCGCGGCGCTCGCCGCCACCGATGCGGCGGCGCCCATGCCCTCGGCAATGGACGAGCGCGTGCGCGCCTGCACCTCGTGTCATGGCGTGCAAGGCCAGGGGCGCAACAACGATTACTTCCCGCGCATTGCCGGCAAGCCGGCCGACTATCTGTTCAACCAGTTGATCGCGTTTCGCGATGGCGGCCGCACCTATCCGCCGATGGGCTATCTGATCGCCTTCCTGCCGGACGACTACCTGCACAAGATCAGCCAGTACTTCGCCGACCTGCAGCCGCCCTATCCGAATGCCGACACCGGCAACGTCGCGCCGGCGGTGCTCGCATACGGCGAGCGGCTCGTCACGCACGGCGATCCCGCGCGCAAGCTGCCCGCCTGCGCCGCCTGCCACGGCGCGCGCCTGACCGGCGCGCAACCCGGCATCCCGGGACTGCTCGGTCTGCATGCGAGCTACATAGCCGGACAGATGGGCACCTGGCGCTCCGGTACGCGTCATGCAATCGCACCGGACTGCATGCATGCCATTGCCGTCAAGCTGACCGACAAGGACATTACCGCGGTATCGAACTGGCTGGCCCGTCAGCCGAGGCCGGAGGATCCGCGGCCGGCGCCGGCCAGCGCCGGCACGTTGCCGTTGGCCTGCGGGAGTCAACCGCAATGAAGCCGATCTCCTTGACGCTCCTCTTTGGATTCGCGCGGGCTTTGGGTCCGGCAGCCGCGAGCGGCGCGAGTCGTCGCGGCCTGGCGCGGCTCGCCATCGTTCTTGCGCTGACTGTCCCGCATACGCCGTTGATGCAAGCAGCATTCGCCGCATCCGATGCTGCCAGCGCGCCCCCCGCAACAGACACGGCAAGCACCTCCGCCGGCGACACCCGCCCGGACATCGTCAAACGCGGCGAGTACCTGGCGCGCGCCGGCGATTGCATTGCCTGCCACACCGCCCCGCGCGGCAAGATGTTCGGCGGCGGCCTCGCGATGGAAACGCCGTTCGGCACCCTCTACTCGCCGAACATCAGCCCGGACGCGCAGTACGGCATCGGCGCCTGGAGTCCGGATGCGTTCTTTCACATGATGCGCACCGGCATCACCCCTGACGGCAAGCTGCTCTACCCGGCCATGCCGATTGCGCAATACACCAAGGTGACACGCGAGGACTCCGATGCGATCTTCGCCTATCTGCAGTCGGTGCCGCCGGTGCGTGAACCGAGCCGTCCGCATGAACTGAAATTCCCCTTCAACCAGCGCAAGCTGCTGCTCGGCTGGCGCACACTCTATTTCCGCGAAGGCGAGTACAAGCCGGACCCGACCCGCTCGGTGGAATGGAATCGCGGCGCGTATCTGGTCGAAGGCCTCGGCCATTGCACGCTGTGCCACACGAAGATCAACCTGCTCGGCGGCTCGTCGCAGCGCGACCAGTTTGCGGGCGGCCTGATCCCGGTGCAGAACTGGTACGCGCCGTCGCTCACCTCCGACAAGGACGGCGGCCTCGGCGACTGGAGCGTGAAGGACATCGTCGATCTGCTGCAAGCCGGCATCTCCGATCGCGGCGCGGTCTACGGCCCGATGGCCGAGGTGACGTATCACAGCCTGCAGTACATGAGCGACGACGACATCAAGGCAATGGCCGCCTATCTGAAGACGCTGCCCGACAACGACCGCGAGCGCAAATCGGGGCCGTCCGCGCGCACCAGCACCAAGGTGTTCGAACTCGGCAGCCGGATCTATCTGGACAAGTGCGCGCTCTGCCACGGCCAGAGCGGCGAGGGGCAGGTGCAGCATTACCCGCCGCTCGCGCGCAACCAGTCGATCGAAATGAATTCGGCCGTGAATCCGATTCGTATCGTGTTGAACGGCGGCTTCCCGCCAGGCACGCAACGCAATCCCGAACCGTACGGCATGCCGCCGTTCGGCCAGGAGTTGAGCGATACCGACGCCGCCGCCGTCGTGACCTTCATCCGCACCGCCTGGGGCAATCATGGTGCGCCCGTGACGGAGCGCGAGGTCAACGAGCTACGCAAGGCGCCGCTGCATTGAGCCGCGCGGCAACGCCCGCCGCGCGAGTGCGTGAACGGTTCTAAACCAACGTTGTTCCGGAGATCCTGCAGATGGATGCCAACGACAACCCGAGCGCCGCACCGCCCTCCGACGAGGACGTCGAACGCGTCGTGGCGGCCGGCCCGCACGGTGCGATTGCCGTGGCCGGCGTCGCCACGCTGATCGTGATGGCGATCTGGTTCGGCTTCTACTTCTTCGTCTTCCTGCCGCGCGGCGTCGTGCACTGATCATGGCGACTCCTTCCCCTGATCATCCGGGCGGCGGCCACGCGGTCGCCCTGCGCGCCGAGCGGCGCTGGGCGATCTTCGCCGCGAGCCTGATCCTGCTGATGCTCGTCGTGATCGTGTTCTCCGGCCTGCATTGGGCGATGATGCCGCCCTCGCGCGTCGAGACCGTCGACCCGACGCGCCTGCAGTTGTCCGGCGAATTCGTCGAAGACAACCTCGGCTCCGCGGTGGAAGCCGACGGCTCGGTCGTGGTGCGCTTCATCGCGCAGCAGTATTCGTTCACGCCGCAGTGCCTGCTGGTGCCCGCCGGCACGCCGATCACCTTCCGCACCACCAGCGCGGACGTCGTACACGGGCTGCTGGTCACGGACACCAACATCAACACGATGGTCGTGCCGGGCTACATCTCCACGCTCGCCACCAGCTTCGACCACCCCGGCGAGCATCTGATGCCGTGCCACGAGTTCTGCGGCTTCGGCCATCAAACGATGTGGGCGCACGTGAAGGTGATCGACAAGGCCGCCTTCTTCGAGCAGGCACGACAATCAAGGAGGCTGAGCTGTGTTTCTCGCTAAGCGACTCGTTCTCGCGCACTTCTGGCTCGCCTTCATCGCGTTTCTGCTGGCGCTCTTTCTCGGCTCGTGGCAGATGCTGGTAAGAAGTCCGCTGCTGCCGTGGGTCGGCGACCCCGAGCTTTACTACCGCTCGGTGACCGCGCACGGCACGGTGATGGCTTACGTGCTGCCGACGCTCGTGGCGATGGGCTTCGGCTACGCGATCGTCGAACTCGCGCTGCGCCAGCCGCTGGTGGGACTCAAATGGGCGTGGGCCGCGTTCTTCGTCCTCGCGGTGGGCGCCGTGGTGGCGATGGTGCCGGTCTCGATGGGCCAGGCATCGGTGCTGTTCACCTTCTATCCGCCGATGATCGGCAGTCCGTTCTATTACATCGGCGTCGTGCTGGTGGTGGTCGGCTCGTGGATCTGGGTCGCGTTGATGCACGTGAACCTGCGCATCTGGAAGCGCGCCAATCCGGCGCGGCCCGTGCCGCTCGCGATGTTCGCCAACGTGGCGGGCGCGTATCTATGGGCGTGGACGGCGATTGGCGCAGCGCTTGAAATCCTGCTGCAGATCCTGCCGGTGGCGCTCGGCTGGAAGACCACCATCGATGCCGGCCTCGCCCGCGTACTGTTCTCGTGGACGCTGCATGCGATCGTCTACTTCTGGTTGATCCCGGCGTATATCGCGTACTACACGATCGTGCCGGGCGCGATCGGCGGACGTCTCTACAGCGATTCGATGGCGCGCGTCTCGTTCATCCTGTTCCTGATCTTCGCGATGCCGATCGGCATTCACCACCTGTTCGTCGATCCGCAGGTCGGCGCGGGCTTCAAGTTCCTGCATGCGGTGTTCACCGGGATGGTGTCGGTGCCGACCTTGCTGACCGTGTTCACGATCTGCGCCTCGGTCGAGATCGCAGGACGCCTGCGCGGCGGCACGGGCGCGTTCGGCTGGCTGACGGCGCTGCCATGGAGCAATCCGATGATGCTGGTGCTGGCGTTTTCGTTCGTCATGCTGGGCCTCGGTGGCGCGGGCGGCCTCATCAACATGAGCTACCAGTTGAACTCGACCATCCACAACACGCAGTGGGTGACGGGCCATTTCCATCTGATCTTCGGTGGCGCGATCGTCATCATGTACTTCGCGATCGCCTATGAACTGTGGCCGCAACTCACCGGACGCGCGCTGTATTCACCGAGCCTCGTGCGCACCCAGCTCTGGTTGTGGTTCATCGGCATGATGGTCGTGACACTGCCGTGGCACTACGTGGGTCTGCTCGGCGCGCCGCGGCGCATGGCGTACTACGACTACACCGCGCCCGGCCTCGAACAGCAGGCCATCTGGGTGGCGATGTCGGCCATCGGCGGGTTCGTGCTGGTAATCTCCGGCGTACTGTTCATCTACATTCTCGCCAAGTCGCAGTTCGGACCGCTGACGCAGCCCAAGGAATTCCGCTTTAGCCTCGCGACTCATCCTGTGGATCACGTGCCCGCCGCGCTGAACAGCTTCGGCCTGTGGGTCGGGCTGATGATCGCCCTGACGGTCGTCAATTACAGCGTGCCGGTCTTCCAGCTACTGCGGCTGCAGCAGACCTCCGTGCCGGCGGTCGTCGTCGGAGCCCAGCGATGAATCAGGAACGCGTCTTCAGCATGCGCAACCCATGGTTCGTGACGAGCGTGGGCGGCATCTTCGCGGTGGCGGTCATTTCGATCCTGATCGGCTTTATCTGGCTGCCGTCGGCCAACGGCGACTTCAGCGGACGCGGCTTGTGGGCGACGATCTGCAGCGCGGCCGGCGCACCGTCGAGCTGGTACGGCGGCGGCACGAACCTCTCCGGGCCGGCGCCCAGCGAGGTGGTAGTGTTGCCGCCGCGCCAGGTGAATGCCGATGCGGCCTCCATCGGGCGCGGCGCGACCATCGCGACGCAGAACTGTTCGATGTGCCATGGCGTGCTCGGCACCGTGCAGGTCACCGCGCCCGCGCTCGCCGGTCAGTACGCAGACGTGATCTACAAGGAGTTGCGCGATTACCAGAACGGGCTGCGCGTCAACGCGATCATGCAGCCGATCATCCAGAGTCGCAGCGACCAGGATCTGCACGATCTGGCCGCATATTACGCCTCGCTGCAACGGGCCGCGCCGGCCGAACCCGGCGGCGCGACAGGGGCCGCTCAGGATGTCGACGCCGTCAGGCTGGCGATGCAAGGCGACCCGATCCGCAACATCGCGCCGTGCGCGGCGTGCCACGGGCAACTGGACCGCAAAGGCGCCGCGCCGTGGCTCGGCGGCCAGGCGTCGATCTATCTGGCCGCGCAGATGCAGCGCTTTGCGAGCGGCGAGCGCCACAACGACATCAACGAACAGATGCGCAATGTGGCGCGGCATCTGACGCCGCAGGAAATCGACGGGCTGGCGAAATACTATGCCGCCCAGCCTTAGCGGCGATGCAGCGACCGCTCTATGCAGCGACCGCTCGCGCGCCGCTGCCGCTCTTACGCGCAGAGCCGGTTGCCGCTGAGCGCGCGGCGGGCGCCCCGCCCGCCCCGGTGCGGAAAACCGCCACCGCCGCCGTCAGGCGGCGCGCCTGATCTTCCAGCGAACTGGCCGCCGCAGCCGCCTGCTCGACCAGCGCCGCGTTCTGCTGCGTCACTTCATCCATCTGCGCGACCGCGAGATTGACCTGATCGATGCCGATGCTCTGCTCCGTCGCCGCGGCGGCGATCTCGCTCATGATCGAGCTCACCCGGGCGATCGCCTCGACGATTTCGCTCATCGTCGTGCCCGAACGCTCGACCAGTTGCGCGCCGGTTTGCACGCGCCCATTCGAATCGTCGATCATCGTCTTGATCTCTTTGGCGGCGCCCGCGCTGCGCTGCGCGAGCGAGCGCACTTCGCTTGCCACCACCGCGAAGCCGCGGCCCTGCTCGCCCGCGCGAGCCGCTTCGACCGCGGCGTTAAGGGCGAGGATGTTGGTCTGGAACGCAATGCCTTCGATCACGCCGACGATATCGGCGATCCGGCGCGAATCGTCGACCATGTGATGCATCGTGCCGACCACCTGCTGGGTCAGCTCACCGCCCTGCGCGGCGAGCGTCGAAGCGCCTTGCGCGAGCGAGCTCGCCTGCTTGGCGTTCTCGGCGGTTTGCTTGACGGTGGAGGTGAGTTGTTCGATGCTCGCCGCAGTCTCTTCGAGCGAGGCGGCCTGCTCTTCGGTGCGCTGCGACAGGTCGGTGTTGCCGGCGGCGATTTCGCTGACGCCGGTGTCGATCGATTCGGTGCCTTGACGGACCGTGTTCACGGTCGAGATCAGCGAGTCCTGCATCTTGCGCAGCGCGGCGGCGAGCTTGCCCATTTCGTTGTCGCTGACGACTTCGATACGCCCCGTCAGGTCACCCCCGGCAATGCGCTCGAACTGGCCGATCGTCGCATCCACCGGATCGACAATCGCGTGCACCAGCACCACCCGTCCCAGCCACGAAAACACCAGCGCCAACACCATCCCCACGCCGACCGCGACGCTGATTGCAAAGAAACGGTCCTGCGCGTCCTGATAGCGTTGTGCGCCATGGCTCAGTTGCAGTTGCTCGAGGGTGAGCATCGCCTTTTCGTAGTTGTTGTAGAGCGAAGGCAGCTTGTGCGCCTGCAATTGCTGGAAGCCCGGCTTGTCGCCCGACTTGAGCGCGGCCATCGCCGGCTCGACGCCCTCGTGCAGGAAGAGGTCGCGCTTGTCCTGCATGTCCTTGATCAGGCGCTGCTCTTCGTCATCCGAACCGGCGCGGCTCACATAATGGGCAAGGCGATCGTTCGAGACTTTCAGATACTGGTCGAAGCGCTGCAGAACCGCCGTTGCACCGTCCTGATCGTTCAAATCGACAAGCGACGCGTAGGTGGCCAGCGCCAGGCGCAAACGCAGCAACTGGCCGGCGCTGCCTTCGAGATCGGCTACCGCGGGGGTATCCACCGTATACATCTGTTGCAGCGAGTCGTTACTGGCGCGTAAGGACAGCAGCCCCGCCGCCGCCCCGATCAGCAATACGACGCCGAAGAAGACGATCATCAAGGTCAGGCAAGCGCGGATCGACAACTTGTTCAACATGGCCAGGTCTCCAATGGGCTTACCCGCCGAAGGTCGAGCAAGCCCCCCGGACAGGCGTGCTGCGCCCAAGCCCTCTGGCCAGGTTCGCAACTTGTTTAAAAATTAAGCGAACGCCACATGGAATGGTCTACGGCTGTCTGGCCGAAAACTTTATGGTTCTCGTCAGACAAAATGCCTTACCGGTTCTCCCAACGACGCGCTGTCCTGGATATTGGCAGCCTCGCTAATCGATGCGCCGGTATTGTTGCCTGTCACCACGCGGTGGTTGATGCGTCAGGTCAAGGAGCCGAGGCAGGCGCCGGCCGCCGCAGCGGGACTACCCGAGGTTGTTCTCGCCGGCGAGTTGCAGGAAAGTAGCGAAGCGATGTTCCGCGGAGCCGCGCGCCATGTACGAAATCGGTTCGGCCTTGCTGGTGTTCGTGCTGCTTCTGGCCGGCACGGGAGCGGGTGTGCTGGTGCGGCCGCTGCTGCCGGAAGAGCACAAGGCCCACGAAACGGTGCAGTTGATCCAGTTGGTGATCGGCATGCTCGTCACCTTTGCGGCGCTCGTGCTGGGACTGATGACGGCGTCGGCCAAGAGCAACTTCGACACGGTCGGCAACGACTTTCGGACCTACGCCGCTGACCTGATCCAGCTCAACGCGACCTTGCGTCAGTACGGCACGGACGCCGGCGAAGTCCGGCAACTGCTGCGCGCCTATACGGCCGCGGCCATCGCCAGCACCTGGCCGTCCGAGCCGCGTCCCGCCGGCGACTACTACCCGACCGACATTCCAAGCGAGAACAATTCGGAAAAGCTGGAAGACACCCGGCTCGGCGACATGCTCAATCTGGCCGGCGTACACCTGCGGCAACTCTCCCCGAGCGACGTCTACCACCAGCGGCTGCTCGAGCAAGGTATCGAGCAGTTCGAGCGGATCGTTCAGGCGCGCTGGAAACTGATCGAAGAAGCGCACAGCACGATTTCCCAGCCGTTCTTCACGACGCTGACGTTCTGGCTGTTCGTCATCTTCCTGAGCTTCGGCTTGATCGCGCCACGCAACGCGCTGGCCCTCGTGACGATCACGCTTGGGGCGCTGTCGATTGCCTCGGCCGTGTACGTGATCGTCGATCTGGATACGCCGTTTACCGGCCCGATAGTCGTATCGAGCCAGCCCATGCGCGACGCGCTGATGCATTTGAACCGCTAGCGGCCCTGGCTCAGCAAGCCACCATCTTTTCGCGAGCCCACGCCACCGCGGCGCGCGCCGGAGCGATACCGGTTGCACGGACACGCTCGGCCAACTCAAATACGCGCGGACCGATCTGCGCGACTTCGGCGAGCACCGCCTGTTCCTCGCCCGAACCCTGATATTCCCGCACACAACTAATGATGCCGCCTGCATTCACGAGGAAATCCGGCGCGTAGAAAATGCCGCGCTGATGCAGCACGTCGCCTTCGGCCAGCGAAATCAACTGGTTGTTGGCGCCGCCGGCCACCACCTTGAAACGGCACTGCGCCGCGACCGCTTCCGTGATCGAACCGCCGAGCGCGCAAGGCGCGAACACGTCCGCTTCGACACCGGTGATCTCCGCCGTGCCGACCACACACGCATTGAAGCGCTGCTGGGCACGCGCCGTTTTGACGGCGTCGATGTCCGAGACGATCAATTGCGCGCCCGCCCGATGCAGACGCTCGCACAGATCCCAGCCCACCGAGCCGAGGCCCTGCACCGCCACCGAGACGCCGTCGAGCGACTTGCGTCCAAGCGCCGCCTCCACGGCGGCCAGCAGGCCGACGAACACGCCATAGGCGGTACGCGGCGAAGGGTTACCGCCGTACACGTCGCCGGCGCGCGGAATGCCGCTTACATAGCCGGTCTCGCTTTGCACGGCGCGCATGTCGTCGGCGGTCGTGCCGACATCCTCAGCCGTGATGTAGATCCCTTCCAGCGATTCCACCAGCCGGCCGAACGCCTTGAACAGCGCGCCGCGGTCGGACACGTCTGGGCGGCGCAGGATCACGGCCTTGCCGCCGCCGAACGGCAGATCGGCGAGCGCGTTCTTGAACGCCATGCCTTGCGACAGGCGCAGCGCGTCGTTGTAGGCCTCATGGTCCGATGCGTATTGCCAGAAACGGCAGCCGCCGAATGCTGGGCCGCGCGCCGTGCTGTAGACGGCAACGATGGCTTGCAGTCCGGAGGCGGCGTCGGTGGCGAGGACGATGCGTTCGTGCGCGGGTTCGCCGTGCAGTCCAAAGAGCGTGCCGGCGGCAGTGGTCGTCAGTCGGTCCATCGATATTCCTTCCTTGTGGGCGGAGAGTTCGTCATCCGCGCGAAGCGATCGCTTCGCGCCTGGCCGCATGCGGACCGGATCGCGGCGGCATGCGGAGTTCGGGCGAGGCGCACGGCGGGTGATTTTGGTGCATCCCGACGGCAAGAGTGTATGCGGCCAATTCCGGGGATTTCTTCTGTTTATCTGGCATCATGCCGGCCAAGGCAAAAGCTTCGGCTATTTATGGCCACTTATAAAGACGAATCGTCTTCCCGCTTGCGGCGCGCGGAAGACCCATTGGAGGACGACATGAAGCTCGACGCGATCGATCAGCGGATCCTGCGCGAACTGCGCAGCGACGGCCGCCTGTCCAACGCCAAACTGGCCGAGCGCGTCGGCCTGTCGGCCACGCCGTGCTGGAACCGGGTGCGCGCGCTCGAAGAAGCGGGCGTGATCGAAGGCTATGCGGCGCTGCTCAACCAGAAGGCGCTTGGCCTGCCCGACACCGTCATCATCGAAGTGACGCTCGACAAGCACGACGAGCGCACGCTGGAGCGCTTCGGCGAGGCGCTCGCGGACCTGCCGGAAGTGGTCGAGGCGTTCCTCGTCTCCGGCGAATACGACTATCTGATCAAGGTGGCGGTGGCGGGCACCGAAGGCTATGAGTCGTTCCTGCGACGCAAGCTCTACCGCCTGCCGGGCTTTCAGAACAGCCGCTCGATTTTTGCGCTGCGCTGCCTGAAGCGCTCGGTGTCGGTCGAGCCTTGAGGGGTTTTCCCGGGCTGCTGGAACAACGCAGGTACAGCAAAATGCTGCGCGCATGACCCGGCGCCGTTGCATCAAGGGTCAACCATTGCGGCAGGGCAAAACGCTGATTCGAACTGGTGCAGGCGATGCACCAAGATGCGCTAGATGGTTTCCTCTAGTTTCGGCGTTTCCAAAATCGCGCGTTCTTTCGGCGTGTTATAAGCGCGATACCCTGTCGACCGTGCGGTAGCTACGGATACCTAAACACGGCTGACTTTTTGTAATCCAATCAGTCAGTTGCCTCGATATCAACGAGGCAGCGGACCGATGGGCGGGAATCGGGACATGCTTTTGGCATGCCTTCTGCTTAGGGTGCCGTCGCCTCAAACCAGCGTGCCGCCGACACAATCGGTGTTGCGTGCTGATGGGACTTTCGATAACGAATGTTGCGCGTCAACGGCAAAACGCTTGCCGGACAACGCGCATGACTGCTGGCTCACGGCTCGTACGCCGATGGGCAGGTCGTCCATGGTTGTGGCTTCAACGACAGGAAGAATCGTAAGTGAAACGTATGCAAGTGGTATCGGCCGCCGGGCGACGACAAGGCGGTACACCCATGCCGGCAGGGCAAGACCTACAGGTATCCTCGAACGCGCAAGGCGCGCGGCAAGCCGACCCGGGCGAGCCACCGATGCACGCCGCATCGCCCCGTCGCTCCGTGCAAGACTTTGCGCGGCGCCATCTGTCTTCAGACATCCTCTTCCTCACCCGACGTCCATACCCGCTCGCGGGCCACGACGCGTTGCCGCCTGATCCCAGGTGAGCTGCGTCGTGCTGCGACGTCGTGCTTTTCTCTCCGCCGCCGGCCGCGCTGTTGCGCGGGGCGCGGTTTTCTCTTGAACCTCTTCTTTCGAAACTTCGAAACAGGCCATGAAACTGTCGCAATCCCTTACTGCGGTGCTCTCAGCGATCACGTTCACCTTTGCCGGCACGGCGTCGGCAGTCATCGTGCCACCGGGCACCTCGCTCGCCGCCAAGCAGGAATTGACCCGGCAGGTGCCGACCGAAGTCGAATCGCTCGACCCCGCGCATATCGAATCGTGGACCGGCAATACGATTGGCCTCGACATGTTCGAGGGGCTCACGCGCATCGGCGCCTCCGGCGCGGTCGTACCGGGCGTGGCCGAGTCGTGGACGCGCACCGCGCCCGACACCTGGGTGTTCAAGCTGCGCCATGACGCGAAGTGGAGCAACGGCGAGCCGGTCACGGCGGCCGATTTCGTCTACTCGTGGCAGCGCGTGCTCGATCCGAAGACGGGCTCGAAGTACACGATCCTGGTGGAATTCGTGAAGAACGCAAAGGCGATCATCGCCGGCAAGGCGCCGCTCACCTCGCTCGGCGCGCGGGCGGTCGATCCGTACACGCTCGAAGTGAAGACCGAAGTACCCGCCGCGTTCTTCCCCGAACTGGCCGCCATGCCGACCATGGCGCCGGTGAACAAAGCGGTGGTGGCCAAGTTCGGCGATAGCTGGACGCGTCCGGGCAACATGGTGAGCAACGGTCCGTACACGCTGACCGACTGGGAGCCGAACAACCGCATCGTGATGGTCAAGAACGCCAAATACTGGAACGCGCCGCAGGTGGTGATCACGAAAGTCACCTACGTACCGGTGGAAAGCGATGAGACGGCGATGCACATGTACCAGTCCGGCCAGATCGACTATACGTATTCGATCCCATCGGGCATCTACGCCCAGGTCAGCAAGCAGTTCGGCAAGGAACTCCAGACCGGCGTGCAAATTGCCACCTATTTCTATAGCCTGAACAACAACGACCCCGCGTTCCACGACCCGCGCGTGCGGCTCGCGCTCTCCATGGTGATCGACCGCGACCTGCTCACGTCGAAGCTCACCCAGGCCGGCGAGTTGCCGATGTACGGCCTGATCTCCAAAGGCACCAAAGGCGCCGCCGTCTACACCCCAGACTGGGCAAGCTGGCCGATGGCCAAGCGCGTCGACTATGCGCGCGGTCTGTTGAAGGCCGCCGGTTATTCAGACGCGAAGCCGCTCGCCTTCACCCTCACCTACAACACGAGCGACCTGCACAAGAAGGTGGCGCTTTTCTCCACCTCGGAATGGCGCACCAAGCTCGGCGTGAATGCGAAGCTGGAGAACGTCGAATACAAGGTGCTGCTGAGCGAGCGCCATGCGGGCAAGGTGCAGGCCTCGCGCGACGGCTGGTTCGTCGACTATAACGACGCCATGTCGTACTTCGATCAGCTCCGCTGCGGCAGCATGCAGAACGATCAGAATTTCTGCGATCCGAAGGTCGACGCGCTGGTCGACCAGGCCAATGGGCAACTCGACGACGCACGCCGCACCGCGTTGCTCACCCAGGCGCACAATCTGGCCATGAGCGAAACGCCGATGGTCCCGCTGTTCCAGTACTCGGCGGACCGTCTCGTGAAGCCGTATGTGGGCGGCTACCTGCCGACCAACTACGTCGACCAGCGTGCGTCGCAGGACATGTACCTGCTGGCCCACTGAACCCTGCTCACTGACCACTGAACGTTGAAGTAACGGAATCCGCCATGCTCGCCTACGCGCTGCGCCGCACCCTCTGGGTCATTCCAACCGTTCTCGCCGTGATTACGGTGTGCTATCTGATGTTGCACGCGACGCCCGGCGGTCCGTTCGACACCGAAAAGCACCTCTCGGCAGCCACCCTCGCGAACCTCAATGCGAAATATCACCTCGACCAGCCGCTCTGGAAGCAGTACCTGCTGTATCTGAACGCGTTGCTGCATGGCGACCTGGGGCCGTCGGTCCGCTACGTCGACTGGTCGGTCAACGATCTGGTGAGCAAGGCGCTACCGGTCAGTCTCGGCGTGGGCGGCCTCTCGGTGCCGATCGCGCTGGTGCTGGGCGTGCTGCTCGGCACAGCCGCCGCCGTGCGCCGCGACGGCATCACCGATCGCATCGTGATGCTGCTCGGAAACGTCGGCAATGTGGTTCCGCCGTTCGTGCTCGGGCCGGTGCTGGTGTGGGTGTTTGCGATTCTGCTCAAGCGTTCCGATGGCCACGGCTGGCTGCCCGCCGGCGGTTGGGGCGACGGCGGCTGGCACTACCGCGTGCTGCCGATGGCGTTGCTGGTCATCATCAACGTCTCGTCGATTGCGCGGGTGATGCGCGGCAGCATGATCGAAGTGCTGTCGGGCAACTTCATCCGCACGGCGCGCGCCAAGGGCCTGCCCGGTCACGTGATCGTGCTGCGTCACGCACTCAAGCCCGCGTTGATGCCGGTGGTGTCGCTGCTCGGCTCGATCTGCATTTCGTCGATTACCGCGGCCGTGGTGACGGAGTCCGTGTTCGCGCTGCCGGGCCTCGGGCAACTGGTGGTGGACGGCGCCATCAACCGCGACTACACGCTCGTGCTCGGGCTCGTGGTGCTCACCACGGTTACGGCCGTCGTGTTCAACCTGCTTGTCGATCTGGCGTACGCGTGGCTCGACCCGCGCATCCGTTACTGAGCTTTCCGTTACGGAACCCGCCCCGATCATCGAACTTCGCTAGAGACGCCATGAACACCTCCCCTTCCACTGCGGCGCCCACAGCTACCGCTGCCGCCCCGCGCCGCTCGCGCAGTCCGCTCGAACTGGCCTTCAGGCAGTTTCTGCGCAACCGCGCCGCACTCGTGAGCCTCGTGATTCTTGGGCTCATCATCATTGCCTGTTTTGCAGGCCCATTGTTCCTCTCCAACGACCCCGCCGCCAACGACTGGGGCGCGATCAGCATGGCGCCGACGCTGCAGGGCCAGCACTGGTTCGGCACCGACGAGCTGGGCCGCGACCTGCTGGTGCGTACGCTTGCCGGTGGGCGCGTGTCGCTCGAAGTCGGACTGCTCGGCACGCTGGTGTCGGGCCTGATCGGCGTCGCCTGGGGCGCCACGGCCGGCTATATGGGCGGACGGACCGACGCGGTCATGATGCGTATCGTCGACATGATGTATGCGATTCCCTACATGCTGATCGCCATCCTGATGATGACGCTGCTCGGCCGCGCCTTCTATCTGGTAGTCCTGACGATCAGCGCGTTCTCATGGCTCGATATGGCGCGCGTGGTGCGCGGCCAGACGCTGTCGCTGCGCACGCGCGAGTTCATCGACGCGGCGCGCGCCACCGGTGTGCGGACGCCGGGGATCATCGCGCGGCACATCGTGCCGAACCTGCTCGGCGTGGTGGTGGTGTACGCGACGGTCACCGTGCCGGGCATCGTGCTGACCGAATCCGTGCTGTCGTTTCTCGGCCTGGGCGTGCAGGAACCGATGACGAGCTGGGGGGTGCTGATCAACGACGGCGCGCAAAAACTGGAGTCGATGCCGTGGCTGCTGTTGTGCCCGGCGGTGATGCTGTGCGTCACGCTGTATTGCGTGAATTTTGTAGGCGACGGGCTGCGCGACGCGCTCGATACCAAGGAGCGGTGAGATGGCGTTGCTCGAAGTAAAAGACCTGGGGGTACGCTTCACACGGCGCGACGCGTCGCCCGTGGATGCGGTGCAACGCGTGTCGTTCACGCTCGAAAAGGGCAAGACGCTGGGGATTGTCGGCGAATCCGGCTCGGGTAAAAGCCAGACCGTGATGGCGCTGCTCGGACTGCTGCCGGGCAACGGTCAGGCGTCCGGCGAAGCACTCTACGCGGGACGCAACCTGCTGACGCTGAGTCAGCGCGAACTGAACCAGATTCGCGGCGATCGGATCGGCATGGTGTTTCAGGATCCGATGACCTCGCTCAATCCGTTTCTGACCGTCGAGCGGCAGATGACCGAAGCGCTACAGATGCACCGTGGCGTATCGCGGCGCGAGGCGCGCCGCCAGGCCATCGAAGCGCTGCAGCGCGTGTGGATTCCGGACGCGGCGCGGCGCATCGACCGCTATCCGCATGAGTTTTCCGGCGGCATGCGCCAGCGGGTGACGATCGCCACCGCGCTCTTGACCGAACCCGAAATCCTCATTGCCGACGAGCCGACTACCGCGCTCGACGTGACGGTGCAGGCGCAGATCATCGAACTGCTGCGCGAGCTGAATCGCGACCTGGGTACCGCGATCATCCTGATCACGCACGACATGGGCGTGGTAGCGGGACTCGCCGACGACGTGATGGTGATGTACGCGGGCCGGACCGTGGAGCGCGCAAGTGCGCACGCGCTCTTCGAGCACCCGACTCATCCTTATACGCGCGGGCTGCTCGACGCGTTGCCGCGACTCGACGACGGCGATAGGACACATGACATCGACGCGCCGCTGCGCACGATCGCGGGCAATCCGCCGGCGCCGGGCGCGGTTATCGAAGGTTGCGCGTTCGCGCCACGCTGCGCGCTGGCGCGGGAACGCTGCCACAGCACGCGGCCTGAACTGGAGCCGGTTGCCGGTGTGACGGACGGCTGGCGCGCATGTCTGCGGCCTGTCGCGGAGATTGAGGAGGTGGTGCGGTGAGTGATACGGCAACGCGCCAGGCGGCGCATGGCAATAGTGAATTGACGGACTCATCGCCCGGTGGCGCAGCAAGCGCTGCGCGGACTGCGCCGGTTGGCGAGCCGGTGTTGACGGTGCGCGATCTCAAGGTGCATTTCCGCGTGCCGCGCGGCGGCTATCCGTGGTCGCCCAAGGCGACGCTGCGCGCGGTCGAAGGCGTGTCGTTCGACATTCGCCGCGGCGAGACCGTGGGACTCGTCGGCGAGTCGGGCTGCGGCAAGTCGACGTTGGCAAGGGCGATTATCGGCTTGACGCCCGTGACGGAAGGCAGCGTGCGTTGGCGCGATACCGAAACGGTCAGCGATGGACGGCGCCCTGCCGCTGCAATGGAGCTGCTGCGCAAAGACGTGCAGATGGTGTTTCAGGACCCGCTTGCGTCGCTGGATCCGCGCATGACGATCGAGCAGATCGTCACCGAACCGCTGAAGGTGCAACGGCCGGGCCTCGGACGTGACGAGACGCATGCGCGGGTAGTGACGATGCTCGAACGCGTGGGGCTCGGCGCGCATCATCTGTCGCGGTATGCGCATGAGTTTTCCGGCGGGCAGTGCCAGCGGATCGGGATTGCGCGGGCGCTGGTCGGTGAGCCGCAACTGGTAATTTGCGATGAACCGGTGTCCGCGCTGGATGTTTCGATTCAGGCGCAGATTGTTAACCTCTTGCGCGATTTACAGCGGGAGTTGTCGCTTTCGCTGCTGTTTGTCGCGCATGATCTGGCGGTCGTCAAGGCGATCAGCCAGCGGGTGCTGGTGATGTATCTCGGGCGGGTGATGGAGCTTGGGACGCGCCAGGAAGTGTATGGATCGCCGCAGCATCCTTATACGCGGGCTTTGTTATCCGCGGTGCCAAGGCCGGATCCGGCGACGGAGCGCACGCGCAAGCATGCGGTGCTGACGGGAGAGATGCCTTCGCCGCTGAATTTGCCCTCTGGGTGTGCGTTTCGCACGCGCTGCCCGGAAGCGATTGCGGCTTGCGCTGAAGAGGTGCCGCAGTCGGTGTCGCGTGGGACGGGGGATCGGAGGGTGGCTTGTATCCGGGTGGGGGTCGATCTCCGCGAGGCGCCGCCCGTTGTCTGAGCAATGTTTAAGCGGCAGGCGCCCGGTCCGCGGACCGGGCTGAAACCGCGCGACATATCTTGCCCATATTTTTTAACCGGACCGCTCCCTAGACTGGCTTCATGGGACGCGATGGTGATGGTTTGCCGCAGGCGATGCGTCCTGCCACAAACCGGAACTCTCGCATCATGGTCTCAATGGGAAAACTTGGGCTTTATGTCTCAGCGTTCATCGTCAGTGTGTCGATGATCGAAGCATGGGTACTCAGCCGCAAAAACCGCAACAGCAGCACGCCTTTCGACTGGCATGAAGTGATGCTGTCGCTGGCCGATCTGGTTGGCCGCAAACTCCTCGCGCTATTGCCGCTCTCGCTCGCGACGCCGATCTTCGCGTTCGCGTGGGAGCATCGCATTCAGACGATCACGATCAACAGCGCGCTGATGGTCTTGCTGCTGTTCGTCGGGCAGGAATTTTTCTACTACTGGTATCACCGCGCGTCGCACCGAATCCGCTTCTTCTGGGCGACGCATGCGGTTCACCACTCGCCCAATCAACTCACGCTCTCTTCGGCGTACCGGCTCGGTTGGACCGGCAAGCTAACCGGCACGGCGATGTTCTTTGCGCCGCTTGTGTGGCTCGGCATCCGGCCTGAGATCGTACTCGCGGCATTGATGATCAATCTCTGGTATCAGTTCTGGCTTCACAACACGTGGATGCCCAAGCTTGGGTGGTTTGAATATGTGTTCAATACGCCGTCCGCGCATCGGGTGCATCACGCTTCGAATGCGGAGTATCTCGATGCGAACTACGGAGGTGTGCTGATTATCTTCGATCGGCTGTTTGGGACTTATGTTGCGGAGCGTGAAGACTTGCCTTGTCGGTATGGGTTGACCACGCCGACGCGGTCGCACAATCCGTTTGTCGTGCAGTTCGAGCACTGGGTGAGCCTCGCAAAAGATATCGCGGCGTCGAAGCGGCCTTGGACTGCGGTTGAATATTTGCTGCGGCCGCCGGGGTGGAGAGCGGATGGCGCGGGGGAGACGACCGAGGATTTGCGGCGGCGGGCTTCGATGTAGGGTGTGCGGGTTGCGAGAGGTCGCGTGGCCCTTCTGCTTCCGTAGAAGCGACAAGAATGGGATATCCGTATTTCCTATGGGCCACTCGTGTATCCAAGGCAACCCATTACGCTGAAGAGCGCAATCGCCAACAGGAACAAGCCAAGCAAGACATGAACGAGGAGAAACTGGATGGGCGATTGGGACTTGTATACGACGACGCCGCGAGCTTGGCATGTGTTTCTTAGTTGAGGCCGAGCGACGGCCAGCCTGCCGGGTCAGATCTCTAGTTGCTCCTACCCGCACATAACCAATGTCAACGGCAGCGGTAAAACTGGACCAAGGCCTCTACTTTTTGCTGTCTTTGCCGTAAACCCGGTCATCGGCTATCCACGACACTCGGGCATTCCTTTGCCGCAGGACTCCCTACACCGAGTCGATAATCTCGCCACGACTGCGGGACGACGACGTTTGGACCGAGTGTACCCACCACAACGTTACCGTGTCTGTTTCTATTACCACCGGAAAACTGGCTGTTCTCGCAGGCCGACATCCTTTGATGGTCGGTGCACTAGGCAGCCTGATGGCATTAGGCGTAATGGCAATCAGTCTGGTCACACTTCTGGCCTCTCGTGACGCCGCTGTCGAACATGCTCATGAAACCTCCAGAAACGTTACCGCCGTTCTGGTCAGCAACATCGCCCGGACGATTGAAACGTCAGACAATTCACTTCGTGCCTTGATTGCCGCGCTGAACAAGCCTGCTGTCCAGAGCATGGATGCGGACCTGCGTCACGAATTGCTGTTTGACCGGACCGCTGCCGAGTACGTTACCGGTATGGGGGTGACGGATAATAAGGGACGACTAATCGACGGCTGCTGTTCCAGCTCCCATACTTGGGATTTCAGCGACCGGGATTACTTCATTGCTCATCGCCAGTCGGCGAATGTCGGGCTGTATGTGTCATCAGTCTACCGGGCACGGTCGCGGCCTGGCGCGCAGTCAATTGCGATGACGAGAAGGATGAGCCAGCCCGATGGGTCATTCGGCGGAGTAGCGATTGTTGCCATTGACGTCGAGTACTTTAAACAACTTCTTGCAAAACTGGACGTGGGGCCAAACGGCGTCACTGCGATCGTTCGTACGGACGGTACGCTGGTGGCCAGAAATCCCCCATTCAGCCAGGCAAGGCTGGTCAATCTGGGTAAGTCACCGACGTTTCCGCGTATGGTGAACCATGATTCCGGGTTCTATTCTGCTCCCTCGATCTCAGACGGGGTCCTGCGCCTGTATACATTTCAACGTGTTCCCGGGACGCCGCTCATCGCCGTTGTCGCGCCGGCGGAAAGCGACGTGCTGGCATCCTGGAAGCGATTGTCATGGATAGTCGGAGTCTCAGCCTCGTCGGTTAGCCTTGCGTTCTGCACGGTGGTCTGGCTCCTTGCTTTTGCGTTGCGGGACCACGCAAAGACTCAGGTACTGCTTACGGAGCTAACGCAAACCGATCCGCTGACAGGGCTCAGGAACCGCCGCGCCCTCGACGAGGTCCTCGAGAACGAGTGGCGAAGACTGCAGCGCAGCGATGGTTCCCTGTCGCTGCTGTTCGTCGATGCGGACAGCTTCAAACAGTACAACGACAGGCATGGTCACGCGCAAGGTGATATTGCACTGAAACATCTCGCGGAATGCATCAATCGACACACGCGTCGTCATGGCGATCTCGCCGCGCGATACGGCGGGGAAGAGTTTGTTGTCGTGCTGCCCGATACGGACAAAACGGGAGCGGCTCAGATCGCTGAAGCTATACGTCAGGAAGTTGAGCATGGGCGAGCGACAGTACCATCCGGGGCAATTCCACCGTTCACGGTCAGTATTGGGTGCGCGACCGGTCGACGCTCACTTCCATCGTCACTGGATGAATTGACGAATTCAGCTGATCTGGCGCTGTACGCGGCCAAAAGGAGCGGAAGGAATGCCGTCGTCTCCGCAGGCGATATTGCTGCATCGCCTCAGCCGCAGAGCTGATTGCACTCCTTGACTGTGCCTGTCTCATTCTGATGTCCGGGCGGTCAGTCGTGGAAGAATAGCGACCGGTTGAATCCGCAGTCGATTAGCCCCACTCGGCTCGACCGCGCATGCCAAAGAACAATGGCGGCGACGCGAAACGAAACATGAGTATCAATCGCGTAATACGGATACCCCAATAATTTGAACTGACAGAGTTGCTGTTTACATTTTCCGAGGTAGCAGTCCAGTAGAAGACCAACCCATTTCGAAAAGGCGAAAACAAGAAAAAAGGGAAGTCAAATCAATGACTTCCCTTGGGTTATTTACAAAACCCGGTTAGGTCGACTTCAGAACGGAATATCATCATCCATCTCATCAAACCCGCCACCCGCCGGCGCGCTCGGACGGCTAGCTCCACCGCCGCTACCGCCACGCGAAGCGCCACCACCCGAAGCCACGCGACCACCACCACCGCCACCACCACCGCCGCCACCACCGCCACCACCACTCCGCTCCGACGGCTCACCGCGGCTATACCCACCCTCATCACCGCCGCCGCCCATCGACCCGCCACGGCCACCAAGCATCTGCATCTGCTCAGCAACGATTTCGGTTGAGTAACGATCGGTGCCATCCTGCGCTTGCCACTTGCGCGTACGAATCCGCCCTTCGATATAAACCGACGAGCCCTTCTTCAGATACTCGTTAACAATCTCGGCAAGACGCCCGAAAAACGAAACGCGATGCCACTCGGTGGCTTCCTTCATTTCGCCGGACGTCTTGTCCTTGTACCGGTCCGTCGTCGCAAGGCGGATGTTCGCCACTGCGTCGCCGCTCGGAAGATAACGGACTTCCGGATCGGCTCCGAGGTTGCCGACGAGAATGACCTTGTTCACGGATGCCATGAGTTTCTCCTGTTGATTCCGTTGCAGGCGGCGCGGCAACGCACATTTCACATCTCAGAACCAGCCGGCCCGAGACGAAAACTGCGCCTCAGCCGGCCACCGGTGAGTTGTGTTACGCCTTCTTGCGCGGCGGCTGCTTCATATTTGCCGCGATTATAAGCCAGCAAAATACCAACCCAGAGCACGCGAAGAACACCGCGCTCTGCCCGTCCGCTTTCAGCAACACGCCGCCGATCACGCCGCCGATGGCCAGGCCAATCGACTGCGTGGTGTTGTACACGCCCGTGGCCGCGCCCTTGCGCGAACCGGGCGCCAGCTTCGACACCAGCGAAGGCTGCGACGCTTCAAGAATATTGAAGCCGAGAAAGTAGATAAAGAGGATCCCGGCCACACTCAGAATGGTATGGGGTGCGACGCCCAGCAGCAACTGTCCGATCAGGATAAGACCAATCGCACCGACGAGCACGCTCTTCATCTTGCCGCGCGTTTCCGCCGCGATGATCGCCGGGACCATCATCACAAACGACAGCCCCATCACCGGCAAATAAACCTTCCAGTGCGACGCAACGGGCAGCCCGCCTGCTTCCAGAATCCGCGGCACCACCAGAAACAGCGCCGTTTGCGTGGCATGCAGCACCAGCACGCCGAAATTCAGGCGCAGCAACTCGACGTTGTGCAGCACTTCCGAAAACGGTGCGCGCACGTGCACCGGCATCGGTGCGTCGGGCACGATCCAGATCACCACGCCGATCGCCAGAATCGAAAAAATGCCGACCAGCGTGAACAGGCCGCTCATGCCCACCCACTGAAATACGATTGGCGCGCCGACAATCGCCACCGCGAACGACACGCCGATGCTGCCGCCCACCATCGCCATCGCCTTGGTGCGATGCTCCTCGGAGGTGAGATCGGCGATAAAGGCGAGCACGGCGGACGACACGGCGCCCATCCCCTGAATCACCCGGCCGACGATAATCCACGTCATGTCGTGCGCGCCGGCCGCGACAAAGCTGCCGAGCGCGAAGATCGCGAGCCCCGTGGCGATCACGGGCTTGCGGCCCACCTTATCGGAAATCCAGCCGTAGAAGATATACAGCAGCGATTGGGTCACGCCGTACGCGCCAAGCGCGATCCCCACCAGCAGCACATTGTCGCCGCCGGGGATGGTTTTCGCGTAGATCGAGAACACCGGCATGATCATGAACAGACCGAGCATGCGCAGCGCGAAGATGCCTGCGAGCGACACGGTCGCGCGCATTTCAGGCGCGCTCATGCGTGAAGATGTGGCGGACGGATTGGACATCGGGAACGTGTTTTGAATAATCTGGACGGCCTGGGGCCGGGGACACACCGTGGGGCAGCATACCCTCGGCAGCCTGCCGTGAGCCAGCGTCGGCCTGCGGCAAAGGCCCGCAGACGTCTTGCAGCCGCGAAAAAAGGCCCCACCTGCAACCCTTCGTCACGGCGCTGAGAACCGTTGCCTTACGGCTTGCCGCGCGCCTGTAGGGCGCTGTCAGGTAGCCGTAACAGCGGTCTTGAAAAGTCGTTATAGTAGCAGGTTTAGCCTCTTCCTCTTTCCGCCAGGTCATGGATCAACGCGTGGAACAAATCCGTATCCGTGGGGCCCGTACCCACAACCTGAAGAACGTCAGTCTCGACCTGCCGCGTCACAAACTCATCGTGATTACCGGCCTGTCGGGCTCGGGCAAATCGTCGCTTGCCTTCGACACGCTCTACGCGGAAGGGCAGCGGCGCTACGTCGAAAGTCTCTCCGCCTACGCGCGGCAATTCCTGCAATTGATGGAAAAGCCCGACGTCGACCTGATCGAGGGGCTGTCCCCCGCCATTTCGATCGAGCAGAAGGCCACTTCGCACAATCCGCGCTCCACGGTCGGCACCGTCACCGAGATTCACGACTACCTGCGTCTGCTGTTCGCGCGGGTCGGCACGCCGTATTGTCCGGACCACGAGATTCCGCTGGAGGCACAAAGCGTCTCGCAGATGGTCGACGCCGCGCTCGCACTGCCGGAAGACACCAAGCTGATGATCCTCGCGCCCGTGGTGGCGAACCGCAAGGGCGAGCACGTCGAACTGTTCGAGGAAATGCAGGCGCAGGGCTTTATCCGCTTTCGCGTGCGTTCGGGCGGCGGCACCGCCAACGAAGAGGTCGCGAAGATCTACGAAGTGGACTCGCTGCCGAAGCTGAAGAAGAACGACAAGCATACGATCGACGTCGTCGTCGACCGTCTGAAAGTGCGCGCCGACATGAAGCAGCGCCTCGCCGAATCGTTCGAAACCGCACTGCGCCTCGCAGACGGCCGCGCCATCGCGCTCGAAATGGACACCGACAAGGAGCATCTGTTCAGCTCCAAGTTCGCCTGCCCGATCTGCTCGTATTCGCTGCAGGAACTCGAGCCGCGCCTCTTCTCGTTCAACAATCCGATGGGCGCATGCCCGGAGTGCGACGGCCTCGGCCAGATCACGTTCTTCGATCCCAAGCGGGTAGTCGCACATCCGTCGCTGTCGCTGGCAGCGGGCGCCGTGAAGGGGTGGGACCGGCGCAACCAGTTCTACTTCCAGATGCTGCAAAGCCTCGCGGCGTTCTACGAGTTCGATATCGACGATGCCTTCGAAGACCTGCCGGAAAAGGTCAAGAAGATTCTGCTGTTCGGCTCGGGCAAGCAGACCATTCCGTTCTCGTATATCAACGAGCGCGGTCGCGCATCGGTGCGCGAGCATGTGTTCGAAGGGATCATCCCGAATCTCGAGCGCCGTTACCGCGAGACCGATTCGGTTGCAGTACGGGAAGAACTCGCCAAGTACCAGAACAACCAGGCCTGCCCCGCCTGCGAAGGCACGCGCCTGCGCCGTGAAGCGCGCTTCGTGCGCATCGGCGCGGACGGCGACGCGCGCGGCATTTTCGAAATCAGCGGCTGGCCGCTGCGCGATGCGCTCGGTTATTTCCAGACCCTGCGCCTGGAAGGTTCGAAGCGCGAGATCGCCGACAAGGTGATCAAGGAAATCGTCGCGCGGCTGATGTTCCTGAATAACGTCGGGCTCGACTATCTGTCGCTCGAACGCAGTGCGGAAACGCTTTCGGGCGGCGAAGCGCAGCGCATCCGGCTGGCCTCGCAGATCGGCTCCGGTCTCACCGGCGTGATGTACGTGCTGGATGAGCCGTCGATCGGCCTGCATCAGCGCGACAACGACCGTTTGATCGCCACGCTGAAACACCTGCGCGACCTCGGCAACTCGGTGATCGTCGTCGAGCACGACGAGGACATGATCCGCATGGCCGACTATGTGGTCGACATGGGGCCGGGCGCCGGCGAACACGGCGGCATGATCATCGCCGAAGGCACGCCCAAGGAGGTGGAGGCCGATGCGGCGTCGATTACCGGCCAGTATCTGTCGGGCGAGCGCACGATTCAGTATCCGGACGAGCGCAAGGAGCCGGACGAACGGCGCCTGCGCATCGTCGAGGCGTACGGCAACAATCTGCAGCGCGTCACGCTCGACCTGCCGGTGGGCCTCCTGACCTGCATCACCGGCGTCTCCGGCTCGGGCAAGTCCACGCTGATCAACGACACGCTGTATCACGCCGTCGCGCATCACCTGTACGGCTCGTCGGCCGAGCCGGCGCCGTACGAGTCGATCGAAGGCCTCGAGCACTTCGACAAGGTCATCAATGTCGACCAGTCGCCGATCGGCCGCACGCCGCGTTCGAATCCGGCCACGTATACGGGCCTCTTCACGCCGATTCGCGAGCTGTTCGCGGGCGTGCCCGCCTCGAAGGAACGCGGCTACGATCCCGGCCGCTTCTCGTTCAACGTCAAGGGCGGCCGCTGCGAGTCCTGCCAGGGCGACGGCGTGCTGAAGGTGGAAATGCACTTTCTGCCCGACGTGTACGTGCCGTGCGACGTTTGCCACGGCAAGCGCTACAACCGCGAAACGCTCGATGTGCAGTACAAGGGCAAAAACATCAGCGAAGTGCTGGAGCTGACCGTCGAGAGCGCCTATGAGTTCTTCAAGCCGGTGCCGGTGGTGGCGCGCAAGCTGAAAACCTTGCTGGACGTGGGCCTTGGCTACATTCGCCTGGGGCAGTCGGCCACCACCCTGTCGGGCGGCGAAGCGCAGCGTGTCAAACTTTCGCTGGAACTGAGCAAGCGCGACACGGGTCGCACTCTATACATTCTCGACGAGCCGACCACCGGCCTGCACTTCCACGACATCGCGCTGCTGCTCGAAGTGATTCATCGTTTGCGAGATCAGGGTAATACCGTGGTGATCATCGAGCATAATCTGGATGTAATCAAAACCGCGGACTGGCTGATCGACCTCGGCCCGGAAGGCGGCGCCGGCGGCGGCCAGATCATCGCCCAAGGCACGCCGGAGCAGGTGGCGAAGTCGAAGGCAAGTTTTACCGGTCGATATCTGGCGCCACTGCTCAAACGCGATGCCGCCAAAAAGTAATGCCGCAAACCCTGGGTTGGATACGGAAATAAGCCATGACCAAGCGTAACGAGGCGCCCGAAGATGGGCAGGTGCAGGATCTGCGCCCACGCCCGGTCAGGCTGACGAGCGACATGAGCCTGCCAAAACTGTCCGCCGTCGAGATCGGCAGCTATCTGCTGATGCTGTTCGGCATGTGGGCCGTCCTCAACCTGCGGCTGCTCGGCGCGTTGCTGGCCGGTCTGCTCGTGTATCAGCTCATCCAGACGATCGCGCCGCGCATCGAAAAGCACATGTCCAGCCAGCGCGCGCGCTGGCTCTCCGTGGTGATTCTGGCGGTGGTGATCGTCGGCGGGCTGACGTTGCTCGTGATCGGCATCATCGATCATTTCGAGGGTGACGTACCGAACGTGCAGGCGCTGCTCGATCAGGCCATGCAACTGATCGACGAGGCGCGCGGCCGGATTCCGCAGTTCGTCGCCAACTATCTGCCGGTCGACACCGATCAGATGAAAGCGCGCGCCACCGAACTGATGCAAACGCATGCCGGCATGCTGCAGCAAGGCGGCAAGAATGCGGCGCGGGTCTTCACGCATATCCTGATCGGCATGATCATCGGCGCGATCATCGCGGTCGGCGCGCAGAAGCATATGCAACGGTTGCCGCTGTCCACCGCATTCGTCACCCGCGTGACGCGCTTTGCCGACGCTTTCCGCCGCATCGTGTTCGCTCAGGTGAAGATTTCGGCCATCAATGCGGTCTTCACCGGCCTCTTCCTGCTGGTGCTGCTGCCGATCTTTCACGACCGGCTGCCGCTCTCCAAGACGCTGGTGCTCGTCACGTTTATCGTCGGTTTGCTGCCGGTGATCGGCAATCTGATCTCGAACACGATCATCGTCGCGGTGGCGCTCTCGGTGAGCTTTCCGGCCGCGGTCATGTCGCTGGTGTTCCTGATCCTGATCCACAAGCTCGAGTACTTCCTGAACGCGCGCATCGTCGGCGGGCAGATCGAGGCGCGTGCGTGGGAACTGCTGATCGCAATGCTGGTGATGGAAGCCGCGTTCGGCATCCCCGGTGTGATTGCCGCGCCGATCTTCTATGCGTATATCAAGCGGGAGCTGATCTATCTGCGGCTGGTGTGACCGCCTCCTGAGCGACGGCTCGCTTGGCCGGCGCTTCGCCCCATGAAAAAGGCCGCCTGTCGCAATGACCGGCGGCCTTCGTTTTTTTGCCAGGCGGCGTCAGCTCAGCCCACGGCTTAGCGGAACACCACCGTCTTGCTGCCGTTCAGCACGATGCGATGTTCGACGTGCCACTTCACCGCCCGCGCGAGCGTCACGCATTCGACGTCGCGGCCAATCGCCGTAAGCTGATCCGGCGTCATGCTGTGGTCGACCCGCTCCACTTCCTGCTCGATGATCGGGCCTTCGTCGAGATCGGTCGTCACGTAGTGCGCGGTTGCGCCGATCAGCTTCACGCCGCGGTCGAACGCCTGGTAATACGGCTTCGCGCCCTTGAAGCTCGGCAGAAACGAGTGATGAATATTGATCGCACGGCCCGCGAGACGCTCGCACAACTGCGGCGAGAGAATCTGCATATAGCGCGCGAGCACCACCAGATCGGCCTTGTGCTCGCCGATCACTTCGAGCACGCGCGCTTCCTGGGCCGCCTTCCCTTCGGGCGTCGACGCCATCAGCGGGAAATGGTGGAACGGAATGTCGTAGCTCGCGGCAAGTTGATAGAACTCCTTGTGGTTCGAGATGATCGCCGGAATCTCGATGCCAAGCTGACCGGTGCGGTAGCGGAACAACAGGTCGTTCAGGCAATGGCCGATCTTCGAGACCATGATCACCACGCGCGGCTTCACGTTGGCGTCGTGCAGTTCCCAGCGCATGCCGAACTCGTCGGCTAGCGTGCCGAACGCGGCGCGCAGCGCCTCCAGACCGGGATCGCCGCCCACCTGCTGGAAATGCACGCGCATGAAAAACTCGCCCGTGTGGCTATCGCCGAACTGCGCCGAGTCGAGAATGTTGCTGCCGCGCTCGAACAGAAAGCCCGATACGGCATGCACGATGCCGGGCCGGTCGGCGCACGACAGTTGGAGAATAAAGCTGTGATCGGTCGACATGACCTGGGTGACTCCCTTCTTCAATGCGTAATGTGTTGCTTGCGCTATGCGACGGCGGGCGGTTCGAACAGCGCGTCGATCCCCGCGCAGTCCTGCGCATCGATCCAGCGGCGGCGCAGCAGGCAGTCGAGTGTCGCGAGGCTGGCATCGACCGTCATGGCGTCCTCTTCGATCCAGCGCGCCACTTCATCGATGCGCGCCAAGCGGTGCTCGCCTACTTCACCGTCCTGATTGCGCGGCGCGAAATCTGCCGGCAACGCCAGGTCGTAGACGAAAATCTGCTCGGCCTGAGTGCCTTCCGGCAGCGACTGCAGCACGTGCACCGTCCGCCCTGCCGTGGCACGCGTGGCGATCGCCTCGGGAATGCCGGCTTCTTCCCAGCACTCCTTGACGATCGTCGCCTCGATGCCGAAGCCCCAGCCGATCCCGCCCGCCACCACGTTATCCAGCATGCCCGGATCGGTCGCTTTGGTGTCGCTGCGGCGCGCAATCCACAGTTGCGGTGCGCCATCCGCGTATTCTACGACGCCGTTCAGATGCACCGCGTAGGTCATCGTGCCGAAGAAGCGCGACGCGGCGCGTTCGATGTACGCAAGCGGCGGCGCGTCGAAGGCATTGCGGATCGCATAGGTTTCGTCGCGCCAGCCGGGAATGCGGCCATCCGCGGCAAGCGCGCCGATCACGGCGCCCAGCGCCGCGCTGCGTAGGTCGAGCGTATTGAAGCGCGACGATAACGTTACGCACGCGGCATCGAGATCGAAGACATCCGGCCAGCGGGCCAGCAACGGCAGATCCGTTGCACGAACCCAGCCGACCTGCTGGCCGTCGATCCAGAACGGCCGATGCGCGTGCGCTTCGAAGCGGCGCGCCTTGGTGATGCAGGGCAAAGTCATGAATGCTCCAACTGCACGGCGAGCCGCGCCGCGCAAGTCAATTCGGACGCTCGTTAAACGCGTCAGTCGCGCAGCGCGACACGAATGCCGATCGCGATAAAGGTCGCACCGGCAAGGCGATCGAGCCACACGCCGACGCGCGGGCGGCGCTTCAGCCAGCCACCGATCATCCCGGCACACACGCCGAACAGCGAAAACACCACCACGGTCTGCAGCATGAACAGCGCGCCCAGTTCGAGCATCTGCAGCGTCACGCTCTGCACGCCATGCGGTTCGATGAACTGCGGCAGGAACACGAGGAAAAACAGCGTCACTTTGGGGTTCAGCATGTTGCCGAACACGCTTTGGCGGAACACCGACCACAGCGGCTGAGCCGGACGCTCATGAGCCGTGGCGAGCCCCTGGCTGCGCAGCGCCTTGATGCCGATCCAGATCAGGTAAGCGGCGCCCGCGTACTTGATAGCCTGGAAGGCCAGCGGCGAAGAGCGCAGCAACGCCGCCACGCCCAACGCGGCGAGCGTCGTGTGGAACGTGATGCCGGCCGCAAAGCCGAGCGCGGCGACGAGGCCGGCCGCGCGCCCTTGCGAAATGCCGCGCGCCAGCACTTGCAGGTTGTCCGGGCCGGGCGCCAGCGTGATCGCCACCGAAGTGGCGAGGAACAGCAGGAAATTGGGCATGCTTCTTACCTCGTCGCGAGTGTGTTGCCGGTGGCCGCGCATCTTCGGGCCAAGCCTGATGAACCTGCGCCGGCGGGTCGGCCCGAACGGGTCGCCTCCGGCGGCTCGATGCTAGTGACCGCTAAACTCGGTCACGGTAAACAGCGGCAGCCCCGCCGAGCGCAGCAGCGCGGACCCGCCCAGCTCCGGCAAGTCGATAATCGCCGCGCCTTCGATCACCTCTGCGCCCAGCCGCTCGAGCAGCTTCTTGCCGGCCATCATGGTGCCGCCGGTCGCGATCAGATCGTCGACGATCACGATGCGGTCGCCCGCCGAGCAGGCATCTGCGTGAATCTCGACGGTCGCCGTACCGTATTCGAGCTCGTACGACTCGGACTCCGTCCTGTACGGCAGCTTGCCCGCCTTGCGGATCGGGATGAAGCCCACGTTCAGCTCGTAAGCCAGCACCGGCCCGATGATGAAACCGCGTGCGTCGAGGCCCGCGACGTAGTCGAGCTTGGCGTCGATATAGCGCTGCACGAACAGGTCGATCAGCACCCGAAACGTCTTCGGATGCTGCAGCAGCGGCGTGATATCGCGAAACTGCACGCCGGCCTGGGGCCAGTCGGGCACGGTGCGAATCTGGCTTTTGACGAACGCAGCCGCGTCGAGCGGCGCGCTCGCAAGCGCGTTGGACATGATGACTCCAGATGGATCCCGATGGATCCGGGTAAAAGACCTAAGAATCTCGCGCGGCGGCCGCGCCCGCCCGGCGATGCCGCGACAGCCGCTCTTCGGCTTCGGCCAGCGCTTCGGGCAGGCCGCGCAGCACGACGATGTCGCTCGCGCGCAGCTTGGTGGACGGGTCCGGCTCCACGCCGCGAATGCCGTGGCGGCGGATCGCCGTCACCTCGACGCCCAGCTCGAACAGCCCCACCTCCGCCAGCGTGCGGCCCACCGCGTCCGAGTTCTCGTCGACCGGCACCGATTGTAGTCGCACCTGCTCGTGACTGTCGTCGTCGCCCACGTCGTCGGCGCCGTGGAAATAGCCGCGCAGCAGACTATAACGCTCGTCGCGCATCTCCTCGACACGCCGCACCACCCGCCGCATCGGCACGCCCATCAGCACCAGCGTATGCGAGGCGAGCATCAGGCTGCCTTCGACGATCTCCGGAATCACCTCGGTCGCCCCGGCGGCGAGCAGCTTTTCGAGGTCGGCGTCGTCCACCGTGCGCACGATGACCGGCAAGGTCGGCTCGAGTTCGTGGATGTTGTGCAGCACCCGCAACGCGGACGGTGTATTGGCGTAGGTGATCGCCACCGCGGCGGCCCGGTGAATCCCGGCCGCCAGCAGCGACTCGCGCCGCCCGGCGTCGCCGAACACCACCGACTCGCCCGCCGCCGCCGCAGCCGCCACCCGGTCGGGGTCGAGGTCGAGCGCGACATACGAGAGCCCTTCGTGTTCGAGCATGCGCGCGAGGTTCTGCCCGGCCCGCCCATACCCGCAGATGATCGTATGGCCGCTTTGCTTCAGGCTTTGCGTGGCGATGCGCGTCATCTGTAACGACTGCATCATCCATTCAGTGGACGACAGCCGCAGCACGATGCGATCCGCGTTCTGGATCATGAACGGCGCGGCGAGCATCGACAGCAGCATCGCCGCGAGAATCGCCTGCAGGAAGGTAGGGTCCACCAGGTGCTTGTCGAGAATCAGGTTCAGCAGCACGAAGCCGAATTCGCCGGCCTGGGCGAGGCCGATGCCGGTGCGCATCGCCACCCCGGGCGAGGCGCCGAACAGGCGCGAGAGCGCCGTCACCATGATCAGCTTCAGCACCATCGGCCCGATCAGGAAGGCCAGCACAATGAACGGATGCTTCCAGATCACGACCGGATTGAGCAGCATGCCGGTGGTGACAAAGAAGAGCCCAAGCAGCACGTCGCGAAACGGCTTGATGTCTTCTTCCACCTGATGCCGGTACGGCGTCTCGGCGATCAGCATGCCGGCGATGAACGCGCCCAGCGCGAGCGAGAGCCCGAACTTGTCGGTGATGAACGCCGCGCCGAGCGTGACGAGCAAGAGGTTCAGGATGAACAGCTCCTGCGAACGGCGCCGCGCCACCACGTTGAACCAGCGCGTCATGAAGCGCTGCCCGACGATCAGCAGCAACGACAGCGCCACGACGATCTTCACCGCCGCGAGGCCGAGCGCCGTCATCAGGCTGCGCGAGTCGCCGCCCAGCGCCGAGATGATGATCAGGAGCGGCACCACCGCCAGATCCTGAAACAGCAGCACCCCGAAGATATTGCGGCCGTGTTCGGTCTCGATCTCGAGCCGCTCCGCCAGCATCTTGCTGACGATGGCCGTCGACGACATGGCCAGCGCCCCACCCAGCGCGATGCTGCCCTGCCAGGTAATGTGAATCCAGCGCTCCAGCACGAAGCCCAGCCCCACCGCCACCGCTACCGTGCCGAGCACCTGCAGCAGGCCGAGTCCGAACACCAGCCTGCGCATCGAACGCAGCTTGGAGAGCGAAAACTCCAGTCCGATCGAGAACATCAGGAACACCACGCCGAACTCGGCGAGGTTCTGCGCGCCTTGCGAATCCGGAATCAGGCCGAGCGCATGCGGCCCGACGACGATGCCGACCGTCAGGTAGCCGAGCATGGGCGGCAGGTTCAGGAAACGGAAAACGACGACGCCCGCCACCGATGCCAGCAGCAGGAACAGCGTCATTTCGAGCGGGGAAATCATCGGAAAGCGTCCTGGTTCGTCGACATAACCATCGCACGCGAACCGCCGTGCGACAAGGTTGAGGGGCCGGTAAGGGCAGCGGCTGGGCACGGCAGGCCCGGCGCGGCGAACAAACGCCTTTGCTATACTCCGCGCATGATAGCGAAAATCAATGGCGACCGGGCACTCGCGCTCGCTCGCGACGTGCTCGACATCGAAGCGGACGCCGTGCGCGCGCTTCGCGATCAACTCGACGATGGCTTCGTCGAGGCGATCGACTTCATCCTTAGCTGCCGCGGCCGGGTAGTCGTCTCCGGCATCGGCAAATCCGGCCACGTGGCCCGCAAGCTGGCGGCGACCTTCGCCAGCACCGGCACGCCCGCGTTCTTCGTGCATCCGGCCGAAGCCAGTCATGGCGACCTCGGCATGGTCACGGCGGACGACGTGTTCGTGGCCATGTCCAATTCCGGCGAATCCGAAGAGCTGATTGCGATCCTGCCGCTCATCAAGCGGCTCGGCGCCAGGCTGATCGCGATCACCGGCAAGCCGGCCTCGAGCCTCGCTCAACTGGCCGACGTGCATCTGAACGCCGGGGTCGCCAAAGAAGCCTGCCCGATGAATCTCGCGCCCACCGCCAGCACCACCGCCGCGCTCGCACTCGGCGACGCGCTCGCGGTTGCGGTGCTCGATGCCCGCGGTTTCGGCCCGGACGACTTCGCCCGCTCGCATCCGGGCGGCGCACTCGGCCGGCGTCTGCTCACCTACGTGCGCGACGTGATGCGCACCGGCGACCAGGTGCCGAAGGTGATGCCCGAGTCCACCGTACGCGATGCGCTGTTCCAGTTGACCGCCAAGCGTATGGGCATGACGGCGATCGTCGACGAGAACCAGCGCGTCAAAGGCATCTTCACCGACGGCGACCTACGCCGCGTGCTCGAACGCAGCGGCGACTTCCGCGACCTGCCGATCGCCGCGGTGATGACACCCGGCCCGCGTACCATCGGTCCGGACCAACTGGCGGTCGAAGCGGTGGAACTGATGGAGCGCCACCGGATCAACCAGATGCTGGTCGTCGACGAAGTGGGCAAGCTGATCGGCGCGCTCAACATGCACGACCTGTTCTCCAAGAAGGTGATCTGATGGCTGCCGCGCCCCTTACCGCCACTGAACGCGCGCGCCGCGTGAAGCTGATGATTTTCGACGTCGACGGCGTGCTGACCGACGGCGGCCTGATGTTTACCGCCGAGGGCGACACGATGAAGTCGTTCAACTCGATGGACGGCCACGGCGCGAAGCTCCTGCGCGAAGCCGGCATCGAGACGGCCATCATCACCGGCCGCAAGTCGGGCATCGTCGCGGTGCGGGCCAGGGAGCTGAAGATCACGCATCTGTATCAGGGCATCGAAAACAAGCCCGAAGCGTTTGCCGACCTGCTCAGGCAGACCGGCCTCACGGCCGAGGAATGCGGCTATATGGGCGACGACTGGGTCGACCTCGGCGTGATGCTGAAGGTCGGCTTTGCAGCGGCGCCGGCCAATTCGCATCCGGAAGTGATCGCGCGCGCCCACTGGGTCAGTGAAGCGCGCGGCGGCCACGGCGCGGTGCGCGAAGTGTGCGATACCTTGCTGCGCGCGCAGAACAAATACGACTCCCTGCTCGCGGCCGCGTGCAGCGGCGGCCAGCAGCAGGGCCTCGTCGGATGAACCAGTTCCGCCTTACTTCGCTGATCCCGCTCGTCGCCATGGCGGCGCTCGCCGGCATCACGTGGTGGCTGCTGCAGGCCACCGCGCCGCCGCCGCACGAAGGCGAGATCAAGCCCAAGGAGCACACGCCCGACTACTTCGCCGACAATTTCTCGGTGTCCGAACTGGATCAGTCGGGGGCCACGCAGTACCGGCTGACCGCCGCGAGCCTGATCCATTACGAAGACAATGAACTGAGCGATCTCGTCAAGCCGGCCATCCGCGCCTTCCAGCCGGGCAAGCCCATCGTCACGGCGACCGGCGACACCGGCACCGTCAATGGCGACGCCTCGATCGTCGATCTGTACGACCACGCCCGCATCCTGCGCGCCGCCGGCGACGGCGACCCGCCGATGCAGGCCGATTCCCAGCATTTTCGGGTGCTGGTCAACGACGATGTGATCGAGACCGAAAAGCCGGTTAAACTTCAGCGCGGCCTGTCAGTCATGACGGCCAGCGGCATGAACTACAACAACGTCAGCCGGGTAATGCAGCTGTTCGGCAACGTCCGTGGCGCGATCGCCGCGTCCGACGCCTCCGGCGGCTCCCTGAAGCAACCCGGGTAATCCAATCCAGCGTGACTGCATGAACGAATTGTTCCCCCGTTTTGATACCGGCCGCTCGCGCGGCTTGTCCGCGTGCCGCGCTGGACTTGTTGCGCTGCTGGTCGCGTTGCCGCTGGCCGGCATGGCGCCGCCGGCGCACGCCGAACGCGCCGACAAGGACAAGCCGCTCAATATTGAAGCGGACAACATGACCTACGACGACCTGAAGCAGGTCAACATCTTCACCGGCCACGTCGTGGCCACCAAAGGCACGATCGTCATCAAGGCCGACCGTGTCGAAGTGACCCAGGATCCGCAGGGCTACCAGTACGCCACCGGCACGTCGAGCGGCGGCAACCTGTCGTATTTCCGCCAGAAGCGCGAAGGCCTCGATGAATATGTCGAAGGCACCGCCATCCGCATCGACTACGACGGCAAGCAGGATCTCACCACGCTCACCACCAACGCCACGGTGAACCGCCTGCAAGGCCTGTCGACCGTGATGGATACGGTCCACGGCAGCGTCATCACCTATGACGGCCAGAACGACTTCTATACCGCCAAGGCGGGCAAGGATGTCGCCGGCCCCGGCAACCCGAGCGGCCGCGTGCGCGCCATGCTGTCGCCGCGTAACGGCGGCGCCGCGCCGCTCACCGGCGCCTCGGCCACGCTCGTCCCGTCCACCACGCTCCAGGGAACCCCGGCCCAGTGAACTCAGTGAATTCGCCCTCCCTCCCCCATCGCAAGCCGGCTGGGACCAGCAGTTCGCTGGCAGTTCGCAATCTGAAGAAGCGCTACGGTTCGCGCACGGTCGTCAAGGACGTGTCGCTCGACGTCAAGAGCGGTGAAGTGGTCGGCCTGCTCGGCCCGAACGGCGCCGGCAAGACCACCTCGTTCTATATGATCGTGGGCCTCGTGCCGCTCGACGCTGGCGAGATCGATCTGGACGGCAAGTCGATCAGCCTGCTGCCCATCCACAAGCGCGCCTCGCTCGGCCTGTCGTATCTGCCGCAGGAAGCTTCGGTATTCCGCAAGCTCAGCGTCGAAGAAAACATTCGCGCCGTGCTGGAGCTGCAACTCGACGAAAGCGGCAAGCGCCTCGACAAAGACACCATCACCACCCGCACGGAAGCGCTGCTCGACGAACTGCAGATCGCCCATCTGCGCGCCAATCCGGCGCTGTCGCTGTCGGGCGGCGAACGCCGGCGCGTGGAAATCGCCCGTGCGCTCGCTACCAACCCGAGCTTCATCCTGCTCGACGAACCGTTCGCCGGGGTGGATCCGATCGCTGTTCTGGAAATCCAGAAGATCGTGAAATTCCTCAAGCAGCGCAACATCGGCGTGCTGATTACGGACCATAACGTACGCGAAACGCTCGGCATCTGCGATCATGCGTACATCATCAGCGACGGCAGCGTGCTGGCCGCCGGCGCGCCTGGCGACATCATCGAAAACGAAAACGTGCGGCGCGTCTACCTGGGCGAGCACTTCCGCATGTAACGAGGCGAGGGGCTCCACGGCGGCATCTCCGGCCGCCCGCCCTTGCTGCAGCGGCCTTCCCGTATTTTTGACGCGGCAGGCCGCCTTCTCCCCCGCAGACCCAATCCCGGTGCACGCGTTATTGCGAATGTCGCAAGGTATCGCGGTCGTGGCAAACTCTTTACAATGAATCTCAACCTGCCATGAAAGCCAGCCTACAACTCCGCCTGTCGCAGCATCTTGCGCTGACCCCTCAACTGCAACAGTCCATCCGGCTGCTGCAGCTGTCTACGCTCGAACTGCAGCAGGAGGTCGCGATGGCGATCTCCCAGAACCCGCTGCTCGAAAACGAGGACGACTGGATCGCCAGTCCGTTGCGGGTCGCGGCCGACGGCTCGCTGATCGCCCAGGCGCCGGGCAACGCGGCGCCGGAGCAGATGGGCAGCAGCACCGCCACGTCGTCCACCAGCACCAGCGAGCGCGCCGAAAGCGGCGAACCGCAGGGCGTGGACGAGTACAACGGCCTCGCGGCCGACGGCAACGGCGACTCCAGCCAGTGGAATCTGGACGACTACGGCCGCTCCGGCACCGCCTCCGACGACGACGACCTGCCGCCGCTGCAGATCCACGAATCGAGCACCTCGCTGCGCGACCACCTGATGGCGCAATTGCGAGTCACCCAGGCGAGCCAGCGCGACCGGGCGCTGATCACCTTCCTGATCGAATCCCTCGACGACGACGGCTATCTGACCGCAACACTCGAGGAAGTGCAGGCCGACCTGCCCGAAGAACTCGAAGTCGACCTCGACGAACTGAACGCGGCGCTCGCGCTGCTGCACAGCTTCGATCCGGCTGGGGTCGGCGCACGTTCGGCTTCCGAATGCCTGAAGCTGCAATTGCTGCGCCTCGAAGCCTCGTCTACCCGAACGCTCGCCCTCGACATCGTGGCCCACCACCTGGAGCTGCTTGCCGCGCGCGATTTCACGCGCCTGCGCAAGCACCTGAAGGCAAGCGACGACGAACTGCGCGACGCACATGTGCTGATCCGCTCGCTCGAACCGTTCCCGGGCGCCACCTACGGCAAGGCCGAGGCCGACTACGTTGTGCCGGACATCATGGTGCGCAAGACGGGCCAAGGCTGGCAGGCCGAGCTGAATCCGGAAGTCGTGCCGAAACTGCGTATCAATCACCTGTACGCCAATATTTTGCGTAACAACCGCGGCGACCCGGGCAGCGGCTCGCTGCGCCAGCAACTACAGGAAGCCCGCTGGCTGATCAAAAATATCCAGCAGCGCTTCGAGACGATCCTGCGCGTGGCGCAGGCCATTGTGGAGCGTCAAAAGAGCTTTTTTGTGCACGGCGAAATTGCCATGCGGCCCTTGGTTTTGCGGGAAATTGCTGATACGCTGGGCCTACACGAATCAACTGTCTCGCGTGTGACAACCGGTAAATACATGCTGACCCCATTCGGGACGCTTGAATTTAAGTACTTCTTCGGATCACACGTTTCGACTGACACGGGCGGCGCGGCCTCTTCCACGGCCATTCGCGCCCTCATCAAGCAACTGATAGGAGCGGAAAACACCAAATCTCCCCTTTCAGACAGCCGCATAGCCGAACTGCTGGCGGAACAAGGATTCGTGGTCGCACGGCGCACCGTCGCGAAGTACCGCGAAGCCCTCAGGATTCCGGCAGTCAACCTGCGCAAGTCTCTTTAGCCCGTCGCGTCGTGTGGCGGGCATTTTCCGGCCGCTCCGCCCGTTGGCGGACAGGCCGGCCGATGCGACCTGCCAGTAGTCAGTCAACGGGGGATGACACAGGCGAGCCGTCAGATCGACCGGTACTGCCCCATCGTGTGGACCAAGCGGCCACTAGCTTGGAGAAGCACTATGAATCTGCAGATCAGTGGACACCATCTCGAAGTAACGCCAGCGTTGCGAGAATACGTGATCACCAAACTGGATAGGGTGCTAAGACATTTCGATCAGGTGATCGATGGCAGTGTGGTCCTCTCGGTCGACAACCACAAGGAAAAGGAAAAGAGGCAGAAGGTTGAAATCAACCTGCATCTGAAGGGCAAGGACATTTTTGTCGAGAGCTGTGACGGCGACCTGTACGCCGCGATCGATCTGATGATCGACAAGCTCGACCGGCAAGTTATCCGTCACAAAGATCGCCTGCAGGGTCATCAGCACGAAGCGATCAAGTATCAGCCGCTGGCGCCGCAAGTGGAAGTGCCGCCGCAATAAGCAAGATTAGAAGGGGTTTTCCTGACCTAGCTAAACCGCCCGGCGACGGGCGGTTTTTCGTTGGGTGATGCAGCCGCAAGCCTGGCGGGAGCCGGTCGCCGCATCGTGTCACGGCGGCGCTATGCGCGGCACTGCACATGGCACTACTATCCGTGGATGGCGCGCCGCACCATCCACGGTCGCGCTGTTCTATAATGGGCCGGTTACCATCGGGGTCAATCGGGGTTATTCAGCGGGAGTCCTGCGCTTTCGGGCTCCCAAGCACATCGCCGTGAGCATCAGTCGAGAATGGAACGCCACTCAAACGCCACAGCGAGGAGTATCCAGGCCACGTTTCCGCCTGCCAACATGAATCGTTTAGCCAAATTTCTTCCCCTCGAAAACGTCGTCGTCGGACTATCGGTCACCAGCAAGAAACGCGTCTTCGAGCAAGCGGGTCTGATTTTCGAAAACCAGAACGGTATCGCCCGCAGCACGGTCACTGACAATCTGTTTGCGCGCGAGCGCCTCGGGTCGACCGGTCTTGGCGAGGGCGTCGCGATTCCGCACGGCCGGATCAAAGGCTTGAAGCAGCCGCTCGCCGCCTTCGTGCGCCTCGCCGAGCCCATCCCCTTCGAATCGCCCGACGGTCAACCCGTCTCGCTGCTGATCTTCCTGCTGGTGCCCGAGCAGGCCACCCAGCAACACCTCGAAATCCTCTCGGAAATCGCCCAGTTGCTGTCCGATCGCGAAGCCCGCGAGCGGCTGCATACGGAAGAAGACCGCGAAGCATTGCATCGACTGCTCACTCAGTGGCAACCTTGATGCATCGGCGCCAATCCGCACGTCGGTCCCCCGCCTGCGAGCGGCTTGGGACCCGTGTCGAACCCGGCTCGCGCCGGCCAATCCGGCTGCGCTGACGCAGCCGGCGTATGCGGGGCAGCGGCCCACACTGGAGTCACGGACTCATGGATACGTCCAGCATCAACGCCCAAAGCATTTTCGACGACAACGCCGCCATGCTGAAACTCAGCTGGCTGACGGGGCATGAAGGCTGGGAGCGCGGCTTCTCGGCAGAAACGGTCGCCAATGCCACCTCGAGCGCCGACCTCGTCGGCCACTTGAACCTGATCCACCCGAACCGGATCCAGGTGCTCGGCGACGCCGAAGTCGACTATTACCAACGCCAGTCCGACGAAGACCGCTCGCGCCACATGGCCGAACTGATCGCCCTCGAACCGCCGTTCCTGGTGGTGGCGGGCGGGGTCGCCGCGCCGCCGGAACTGGTGCTGCGCTGTACCCGTTCGTCCACGCCGCTCTTCACCACGCCGATGTCGGCCGCCGCCGTGATCGACAGCCTGCGTCTGTACATGTCGCGCATTCTGGCGCCGCGCGCCACGCTGCACGGCGTGTTTCTCGACATTCTCGGCATGGGTGTGCTGCTCACCGGCGATTCCGGCCTCGGCAAAAGCGAACTCGGCCTCGAGCTGATCAGTCGCGGTCACGGCCTCGTGGCCGACGACGCGGTGGATTTCGTGCGCCTCGGGCCGGATTTCGTCGAAGGCCGCTGCCCGCCGCTGCTGCAGAATCTGCTCGAAGTGCGCGGCCTGGGCCTGCTCGATATCAAGACCATCTTCGGTGAAACCGCCGTCCGGCGCAAAATGAAGCTCAAGCTGATCGTTCAGCTCGTGCGCCGCCCGGATGGCGAATTCCAGCGCCTGCCGCTGGAAAGCCAGACCGTCGACGTACTCGGCCTGCCTATCAGCAAGGTCACCATCCAGGTGGCGGCCGGCCGCAACCTGGCCGTGCTGGTGGAGGCCGCCGTGCGCAATACGATCCTGCAACTGCGCGGCATCGACACGCTGCGCGACTTCATGGATCGCCAGCGCCTCGCCATGCAAGACCCGGACAGCCAGTTTCCAGGCAAGCTGATCTGAAACCGCACGACGCGCCCGGCTGTCGCAGGGCGCGCGCGGGGACCAGATGCTATGATGAAACGTACCGATTCGACGACTCCATGCGCATTATTCTGATCACCGGTATTTCCGGCTCCGGCAAATCCGTTGCACTGAACGCGCTTGAAGACGCTGGCTATTATTGCGTCGATAATCTGCCGCCGCGCTTTCTGCCGCAACTCGCCACCTATCTCGCGGAAGACGGGCAAGACCGTCTCGCGGTCGCGATCGACGCGCGCTCGAGCGCCTCGCTCGACGACATGCCCGCGATGATCCGCGACCTGTCGCGCGAGCACGATGTGCGCGTGCTGTTTCTGAACGCCAGCACGCAGGCGCTGATCCAGCGCTTCTCCGAAACGCGCCGCCGCCACCCGCTGTCCGGTTCGGCCTCGCGCAACGCCGACGTCGGCCTGCTGACGTCGCTGGAAGAAGCGATCGAGCGCGAACGTGAACTGGTGGCGAATCTGGCTGAATTCGGCCATCAGATCGATACCAGCAACCTGCGCGCCAACGTCTTGCGCGCCTGGGTCAAGCGCTTTATCGAACAGGAGCACAGCGGTCTCGTGCTGATGTTCGAGTCGTTCGGTTTCAAGCGCGGCGTGCCGCTCGACGCCGATTTCGTGTTCGACGTGCGCACGCTGCCGAACCCGTACTACGATCATGAACTGCGTCCCCTCACCGGGCTCGACAAGCCGGTGATCGATTTCCTCGGCGCGCTGCCCGTGGTGCAGGACATGATGGGCGACATCGAGATGTTCCTCGTGAAGTGGCTGCCCCACTTTCGCGACGACAACCGCAGCTACCTGACCGTGGCGATCGGCTGCACCGGTGGCCAGCATCGTTCCGTATTCATTGCCGAGACGCTTGCCGCGCGTCTTGCCAAACAGGCCAATGTAATCGTGCGGCACCGCGATGCGCCGGTCGACGTCGGCGAATCATCGAAGTTAGTGGCTTAACCGGCCGCACCGCGCGGCCTTAACCCGAAGCGTTGCGCCATGCCCTCTACTTCTGTGCTTGCCGATGTGCCGCTGTTTCCGCTGCACACGGTGCTGTTTCCCGACGGGCTGCTGCCCCTGAAGATCTTCGAAGCGCGCTATCTGGATATGGCGCGCGACTGCCTGCGCGAAAAAACGCCCTTCGGCGTGTGCCTGCTGAAAAGCGGTGGAGAAGTCGCGCAGCCGGACGAACCGTCCGTGCCTGAAAACGTCGGCTGCCTTGCTGAAATCGAAGAGTGCGATGTCGAAACCTTCGGCATGCTGCTGATCCGCGCGCGCGGTACGCGGCGCTTCAAGCTGCTGTCGCATCGTGTCGAGCCGAGCGGCCTGCTGGTCGGCATGGCCGAACCGCTACCCGACGACCTGCCGCTCGAAGGCAACGACCATCTGGCCAAATTCGGCGCCTGCGCGGAAGTACTGGAACGGATCATCGCGACAATCCGCGAACGCGATCCGGACAGTCTGCCGTTTGCCGAGCCGTTCAAGCTCGACGATCCGACATGGGTGTCCAACCGGCTTTCGGAGGTGCTGCCGATTGCCCTAAAGGCGCGGCAAAAGTTGATGGAACTGCCCGAAGCCGGCGCGCGTATCGACGTGGTTCATCACTACATGCAGCAGCATCAGTTGTTGTGAGGGCACCGGCGCGGTGGAGTTCGCGACAAAGCTAACGCCGCCAGCAGGCCCATAGCAGCAAGCGCTACAGCAAAGATCCGTGCAGACCGTCCAACAGCTTGCGCACCGGCGCCGGCACGCCGTACGCGTCGATATCGCGCAGCGCGACCCAAACGGTTTCCGCATCGCCGAGCGCCAATCCCGCCCAGCCAGCCCCGGCGCGATCCAGCTCCGCAAGGCGCGGCTCGATATCGAGCCGGAAATGCGTGAACGTGTGGGTGAGAGGCGCGAGCGGCGAGACGGCACCGGCGCCGCCGAATTCACGCACCCGCTCGGCTAATGCAACTTCGTCGGCCGCTTCCGGCAAGCTCCACAACCCACCCCAGATACCCGACGGCGGCCGTTTTTCGAGCATCACCGCGTCGCCGTCGCACAGCACGAGCATCCACGTGCGGCGCGTCGGCACCGCCTTTTTGGGCCGTGCAGCGGGCAGTTGACGCTGCCGGCCGGTCACGTTCGCCACGCAGTCAGGCGCGAACGGGCAGCGCTCGCAGTCGGGCTTGCCGCGCATGCAAAGCGTTGCGCCGAGATCCATCAAGCCCTGCGTATAAGCGCTCACGTCGGCATTGTTGGCGTTGGACGGCAGCAGCGATTCGGCCAGCGTCCACATGGCATTCTCGACACGTTTTTCGCCAGGGAAACCTTCGACGCCGAAAACGCGCGCCAGCACGCGCTTCACATTGCCGTCGAGAATCGTTGCGCGCGCGCCGAACGCAAACGACGCGATCGCCGCCGCCGTCGAACGGCCAATGCCCGGCAGGTCGGCCAACGCCTCGACCGAAGCCGGAAACGCCCCGCCATGCCGTTCGACTACCGCCTGCGCGCAACGGTGCAGATTACGGGCGCGCGAGTAGTAGCCGAGGCCGGCCCACAACGCCATTACGTCGTCGAGCGGCGCAGCGGCGAGCGCGGCGACATCCGGAAAACGCGCCAGAAACCGCGCGTAATAGGGAATCACCGTCGACACCTGGGTTTGCTGCAACATGATTTCCGACAGCCAGATGCGATACGGGTCACGCGTGTTCTGCCACGGCAAATCGTGGCGGCCATGCTGGCGTTGCCAGGAGATCAGGCGCGCGGAAAAATCGGCCAAGGCCGGCTTGACGGACAAAACAGGAACGGTGGCCGTCGAAGACGGCGTTAGGCGAGAGGGCATCGAAAAATTAGCGCTGGCAGGTCGGACAGAAGTAAGTCGAACGCTGCCCCTGCACGATCTGTTTGATCGGCGTTCCACACACCCGGCATGGCAGCCCCGCGCGATCATAGACGAAATAGTCGAGCTGGAAGTAACCGCTTTCGCCATTGCTGCCCACAAAATCGCGTAGCGTGCTGCCACCTTTGTCGATCGCGGCGGCGAGCGTCACGCGCACGGCGTCGGCCAACAGGTCGTAGCGGACCAGCGAAACGCGGCCGGCTGGCGTAGTAGGCCTGATGCCGGCGCGAAACAGGCTTTCCGATGCGTAAATGTTGCCCACACCCACCACGATCTCGCCCGCGAGCAGCGCCTGCTTGACGGAGACCTTGCGCCCGCGCGTCTGCCGGTGCATCAACGCGCCCGAAAACGCCGAGGAAAACGGCTCGACGCCGAGACCGGCGAGAAGCGGATGCTCCAGCACGTCACCGTCTTCGCGCGCATGCCAAAGCACCGCGCCAAAGCGCCGTGGATCGCGATAGCGGAGAATGAACTCGTCGAAGATCCAGTCGACATGATCGTGCCTGGCCGCCACCGGCAGGTGCGGCAGATTGCGCAGCACCCGCAGCGTACCGGTCATGCCGAGATGGACAATGAACCAGCCCGCGTCGATTTCGAACAGCAGGTACTTGCCGCGCCGCTCGACCTTGTGAATCACATGGCCCCGCAAGGTTTTCGCAAGGTCGGCTGGAATCGGCCAGCGCAACGCGGGGGTGCGGACGTCGACGCGCTCGACCCGGCGTCCGGAGACATACGGTTCGATTCCTCGTCGGGTAACCTCAACTTCTGGCAACTCTGGCATGTCTAACTGGTCTGCAACTTGCGTGAGTGGTTGTGCGCTTATTGTAGCGAGCGCGTTACAATCGTCCGAAACATTGAACGGATTTCCATGAACTTGTCCTTCGTGAAGCTGTTTTCGAAGCGCCCGGCGCGCACTTCCCGCGTGCCGCACGCCGTGTCCGCTCGCCGCTTGCTCGGCGCGGCGGCGCTTGCCGTATGGGCGCTCGCCGCCATGCCGGCGCATGCGCAAGATCCTTCTCCTGATTCGGACGACAACTCCGTCTCCATGCCGGATGCGCTCGGGGTGCAAACGGCGGACGACCAGAAGGATCTGCCCAGCGTCCCGCTGACGAGCCAGATCGTGTTCCAGGTGCTCGCGGCGGAAGTCGCCCTGCAGCGCGATCAGCCGGCGCCGGCGTATCAGACCTACCTCGCACTGGCGCGCGATACCCACGATCCGCGGATGGCGCAACGCGCTACCGAAATCGCGCTGGCCGCACAAAGTCCCTCGGACGCGCTGGCGGCTGCGCAGTTGTGGCAGCAGTATGCGCCTACGTCGGAACGCGCCGCGCAACTCGATGCTTCGCTGCTCGTGCTGTCGGGCAAGCCGGACGACGCCGAGCCGCTGCTCGCGAACGAACTCGCGAAGGTGCCGGAACAGAATCGCGGCAGCGCGATCCTCGCGCTGCAACTGCTGATCTCGCGCGGACCGAATCGCATCGGCGGCCTGCATGTGCTGCAGGACCTGCTGAAGAACGACCTGAACCGCCCCGAAGCGCAGCTCGCTATCGCCCGCCAGCAGATCGTGGCGAACGACGCGCCGGGCGCACGCAAGTCGCTCGAGCAGGCGCTCACGCTGAAGCCCGATTATCTGCCGGCTGCGTTGACGCTGTCGCAGATGGGCCCGGAAGAGCGCAAGGAAGGCATCGCCTCGCTGGAAAGCTACGTTCAGCAGAATCCGAAATCACATGATGCGCGCCTCGCGCTGGCGCAGATGTATCTCGCCAGCGACCGCCTCGACGACGCGCAAAAGCAGTTCGAGCAGATGCACAAGGACAACGCGAACGACCTGACGCCGATGATGGCGCTCGCGCTGATCAGCATCCAGAAAAAGGATTTCCCGACCGCGCAGACCTATCTGCAGCAGTATGCGCAGAAGGCGGAGAAGACGCCGGGCGCCGATGCAGGCCAGGCGTATATCTATCTCGCGCAGCTTTCGCTCGAACAGAAGAACGACGCGGCAGCGGGCGACTGGCTCAACAAGATTTCGCCGTCGAGCCAGCAATACATTCCGGCGCAGATCACGCGCGCCCAGTTGCTCGAAAAGCAGAACAAGCCTGACGATGCCCGCAAGCTGCTCGCCGGCCTGCAGACCCCGGACCCGCGCGATCAGGCCTTGATCGCCCGTACGGACGCCGCCATCCTGTTCGACGCGAAGCGTTATCCGGAAGCCGAAGCGCGGCTCGCGCAAGCCACCGCCGACTTCCCGGACGACCCCGATCTGACCTACGATTACGCGATGGCGGCCGAGAAGAACAGCCATTACGACACGATGGAAGCGCAGTTGCGCAAGCTGATCGAAACGCAGCCGGACAACCCGCAGGCCTACAATGCGCTCGGCTATTCGCTGGCGGACCGCGGCGTGCGGCTGCAGGAAGCCGACAAGCTGATCCAGAAGGCTTCGTCGCTGGCGCCGGACGACGCCTTCATCATGGATAGCGTCGGCTGGGTCAAGTACCGCCTCGGTGACATTTCGGATGCGCTCAAGCTGCTGCGCAAGGCCTACGATCTGCAGCCGAACGCGGAAATCGGCGCGCACCTGGGCGAAGTGCTGTGGAAGACCGGCGCGCAGGATCAGGCACGCGACGCCTGGCGCGAAGCGCGCAAGCTGGAACCTGACAACGATACGCTCCTCAAAACGCTCAAACGTTTTCAGGTGAACGATCTCTGATGCTGCTTTCGAACCGCCCTACCCGCTCTCTTCGCTTGTTCGGTTATCTCCAGGCGCCGCGTCGCGCGGCGCTTGGGCTGGCAGCGGCGGCGGCCGTCTCGCTGGCCGGCTTGACTGGCTGCGCCTCGGTCAGGCCACAACAGCCGTCGCTGTCGAACGCCACGACCTCCGTCACCGCACAGACGAGCCGCGCCTATCACGGCCGCTTCGCGGTTCAGTACGTCGACCAGAACGGCCAGCAACGCAACGCCTACGGCAACTTCGACTGGCAGGAAGCCGGCGATACGGTCACGCTGCAGTTGCGCAATCCGCTCGGCCAGACGCTCGCGATCGTGACGTCGTCGCCGGCCGCGGCCTCGCTCGAGCTGCCGAACCGCCAGCCGCTCACCGCCGACAACGTGTCCACGCTGATGCAGAATGCGCTCGGCTTTGCGCTGCCGGTCGAAGGCTTGCGCTACTGGCTGCAGCCATCGGCTGCGCCCACCTCGCGAGCGAGAACCGAAAAGGATCCGCAAGATCCGTCGCATCTGAAGGAAATCGTCCAGGACGGCTGGACGATCGACTATCTCGCGTATGCTGACGCACCGGCCACCGGCCTCAAGCGAGTCAACCTGAGCCGCGAGGAGCCACCGCTCGACATCAAGCTCGTGCTCGACCAATAGATCGGTCAGCGCCGCGTTGGCCTCGTGTTAGCCCCGCCATTTGTCCTGACTCATGATTGAAACGAACGATTCGCTGCGCGATTGCCTCGCGCCAGCGAAACTGAATCTCTTCCTGCACATCACCGGCCGCCGGCCGGATGGTTATCACGCGCTGCAGACCGTGTTCCAGTTGCTCGAGTGGGGCGACACGCTGCATTTCACGCGTCGCGACGACGGCCTCGTCACGCGCAGCAGCGACGTATCCGGCGTGCCGGCCGAGCAAGACCTGACCGTGCGCGCCGCACTGCTGCTGAAAAACCATACGGGCACGCAGCAAGGCGTCGACATCGAGATCGACAAGCACCTGCCGATGGGCGCCGGCCTCGGCGGCGGCAGCTCGGACGCGGCCACCACGCTGCTCGCATTGAACCGTCTCTGGAAGCTCGATTTGCCACGCGAAGAACTGCAGGCGCTGGCCCTGAAGCTCGGCGCCGACGTGCCTTTCTTTGTGTTTGGGAAAAATGCGTTCGCAGAGGGTGTCGGAGAAGCGTTGGAGGCTGTACAATTGCCCGCTCGTAATTTCCTTGTTGTGACGCCTCGGGTTCATGTTCCAACTGCAGCGATTTTTTCCGAGAAATCGTTGACAAGAGATTCAAAACCCCTCACAATTACGGACTTTCTTGCACAGCATAGTTGCAGCGCAGAATGGCCAGACAGTTTCGGCCGCAATGACATGCAGCAGGTTGTCGTGGGAAAATACGCGGAAGTTGCGCAGGTGCTTGGATGGTTTGAAAACATCGCGCCGGCGCGAATGACTGGATCAGGTGCAAGTGTTTTTGCAGCGTTCCGTAGTCGCGATGAAGCAGAAGCGGCGCAAGCCAAACTGCCGAGCGGCTGGAACAGCGCGGTAACAGCAAGCCTGGATACACATCCACTCTTCGCTTTCGCGTCATAGGTTTTGCATCGTCGAGCGGTCCTACACGCTCGGTGAAGCTCAAAGTTAGTGTAGGGGAGTCGCCAAGTTGGTTAAGGCACCGGATTTTGATTCCGGCATTCGAGGGTTCGAGTCCTTCCTCCCCTGCCAAAAAATTCTCGCATTTCCTCGCCCCCCAGCCAGAAGCAGGTGCATGATGAGCAGCCATGACGGCCTGATGGTTTTTACTGGCAACGCGAATCCCGCGCTTGCACACGAAGTCGTAAAAATCCTCGGTATTCCCCTCGGCAAAGCAATGGTCAGCCGTTTTTCTGACGGTGAGATCCAGGTCGAGATTCAGGAAAACGTGCGTGGCAAGGATGTCTTCGTCCTGCAATCCACCTGCGCACCGGCGAACGACAATCTGATGGAACTGATGATCATGGTCGATGCGCTCAAGCGCGCATCCGCTGGCCGGATCACTGCTGCTATCCCCTACTTCGGCTATGCCCGTCAAGATCGCCGCCCGCGTTCGGCGCGCGTGGCAATCTCGGCCAAGGTCGTGGCGAACATGCTGGAAATCGCCGGCGTCGAGCGGATCATCACGATGGATCTGCACGCTGACCAGATTCAAGGTTTCTTCGACATCCCCGTTGACAACATCTACGCAACGCCCGTGCTGCTCGGCGACCTGCGCAAGCAGAATCACGAGAACCTGCTGGTCGTGTCGCCGGACGTCGGCGGCGTGGTGCGCGCGCGTGCACTGGCCAAGCAACTGAACTGCGATCTCGCGATCATCGACAAGCGTCGTCCCAAGGCGAATGTCGCTGAAGTGATGAACATCATCGGCGAAGTCGAAGGCCGTACCTGCGTGATCATGGACGACATGGTCGACACCGCCGGCACGCTCTGCAAGGCGGCCCAGGTGCTGAAGGAACGCGGTGCAACCAAGGTGTTTGCGTATGCAACTCACCCGGTTCTGTCGGGCGGCGCCGGCGAGCGTATCGCTGCTTCCGCGCTCGACGAACTGGTCGTGACGGATACGATCCCGCTCGGCGAAGAAGCCCGCTCGTGCGCGAAGATCCGCTCGCTGACCAGCGCAGGTCTGCTGGCCGAAACGTTCTCGCGGATCCGCCGCGGCGATTCGGTGATGTCGCTGTTTGCAGAAAGTTAAGTATTTGCGAAGGCGCAACGTGATTCACGTTGCGCTTTTGCACAATCGGCATGAGCGAACGAAGGTTCGTGCCGTCGAGTCTGGGGCCTCAGCCAAATTGGCGTGAAGGCCCCGTTTTTACTGCCTGGTCGCGGGCAGTGCATTGGAGATTCAACATGAAAGTAGTCGCTTTCGAGCGTTCCCTGCAAGGTACGGGTGCGAGCCGCCGCCTGCGTATTTCCGGCAAGACGCCGGCAATCGTTTATGGCGCTGGTGCTGAACCACAAATGATCGAACTCGATCACAACGCGTTGTGGCACGCCCTGAAGAAAGAAGTTTTCCACTCGTCGATTCTCGATCTGGAAGTCGGCGGTAAGTCGCAACAGGTTCTGCTGCGCGACGTGCAATACCATCCGTTCCGTCAGCTCGTGCTGCACGTGGACTTCCAGCGCGTCGATGCATCGAAGAAGCTGCACACCAAGGTGCCGCTGCACTTCATGAACCAGGAATCGAACCCGGCAGTCAAGCTGTCGAGCGCGGTGATCTCGCACGTTCTGAACGAAATCGAAATCGAGTGCCTGCCGTCCGCACTGCCGGAATTCCTCGAAGTCGACCTCGCGAAGATCGAAGCCGGTCAAACGATGCACGCCAAGGACATCGTCCTGCCGGCTGGCGTCGCGCTGGTTGCACACGTTGAAGCTGAAAACCCGGTGGTTGCATCCGCGACGATCCCGGCTGGTGCAGTCGCTGAAGGCGACGCTGCTGCTGCAGGCGAAGGCGAAACGCCGGCTGCGTAAGCTGCATACAGCGAGCAATCCTCTCGATCCGTTTCAATGGAACGGACGATGTGACCCGCCGGGGAGAACCTCGGCGGGTTTTTTTTCGGTTTTTTCCAGGTCGCGTGGCATGCCGCCGGCCCTTATCCAATCATGATCAAACTGATCGTGGGGCTCGGCAATCCGGGCGCCGAATACACTGCGACGCGTCACAACGCCGGTTTCTGGCTGGTCGATCAACTGGCGCGCGAAGCCGGCACGACCCTGCGTGACGAGCGGCGCTTTCACGGCTTCTATGCGAAAGGCCGCCTGCACGGCGAAGAGGTGCATCTGCTCGAGCCGCAAACGTACATGAACCGCTCGGGTCAATCGGTCGTCGCGGTGGCGCAATTCTTCAAGATCCTGCCCGACGAAATTCTCGTGGCGCACGACGAACTCGATCTGCCTCCCGGCACCGTCAAGCTCAAGCTCGGCGGCGGCAGCGGCGGCCATAACGGCCTGAAAGACATTTCAGCGCATCTGACCACGCAGCAGTATTGGCGGCTGCGTATCGGTATCGGCCATCCGCGCGATCTGATTCCCGAAGGCGCACGCGCCGGTGCGAAGCCCGACGTCGCCAACTTCGTGCTGAAGCCGCCGCGCCGCGAAGAGCAGGAAGTGATCGACGCGTCGATCGAACGTGCGCTCGTGCAAATGCCGCTGGTGGTGAAAGGCGAACTCGAGCGCGCGGTGATGCAACTGCATCGCAACGTGTAGGTGCGTCTCGCGCGGCCGCCACGGATTTTGCGGCCCTGCCGGGGCTATCGATCAAGATCGAACCGGGATCGACCCGCAGCCATCCATGCAACCATCTTGTATAGGACCGGAGTAGCGCGCTGAAGCGCTAACCTCGATCGACCGCAGTCAAACTGCATGGGATCGGAGTAAGCGCTGAAGCGCTAACTCCGATCGACATAGGAGCCAAGCTTGAGCCGCTATTGGAGTGACATCGTCCATCGTCTGACGCCGTATGTGCCGGGCGAACAGCCCGCGCTTGCTCATCCGGTCAAGTTGAACACCAACGAGAACCCATATCCGCCGTCGCCGCGCGTGCTGGAGGCAATCCGCCAGGAGCTCGGCGAAACTGCGCAGACGCTGCGCCGCTATCCCGATCCGACCGCGCGCAAGCTGCGCGAAACCGTCGCCGCGCATCACGGCCTCCGCGCCGACCAGGTGTTCGCCGGCAACGGTTCCGACGAAGTCCTCGCGCTTGCCTTCCAGGCGCTGCTCAAGCACGACAGGCCGATCCTGTTCCCGGACATCACGTACAGCTTCTATCCGACCTACGCACGGCTCTTCGAAGTCGAATACCGGACCATTCCGGTGGAAGATGCCTTCGCGATTCGCGTCGACGACTACGCCCTGCCCAACGGCGGCGTGCTGTTACCCAATCCGAACGCGCCGACCGGCCACCCTTTGCCGCTAAGCGAGATCGAGCGACTCGTGGCGCGGCATGGCGAGTCGGTCGTGGTGATCGACGAAGCGTATGTGGATTTCGGCGCGCAGTCGGCGCTTGGGCTGATCGACCGCTACCCGAATCTGCTGGTGGTGCAAACGGTCTCGAAGTCGCGCTCGCTGGCGGGCATGCGGGTGGGCTTCGCGTTCGGGCATCCGGATCTGATCGACGCGCTGAACCGCGTGAAGGACAGCTTCAACTCGTATCCGCTCGACCGGCTTGCTCAGGTCGCAGCGATTGCCGCCTATCAGGACGACAAGTGGTTCCGCGACAGTTGCGCGAAAATCATCGCGAGCCGCGAGCGGCTCTCTGCTGGCCTGACTGCCCTTGGCTTCAAGGTTGTGCCCTCGGGAGCGAACTTCGTATTTGCCCGCCACGAGGGCTATGACGCGGCGACGCTCACCGCACGGCTAAAGGATAAGGGGATTTTCGTGCGCCACTTCAAGGCGCCGCGCATCGATCAGCACTTGCGGATCTCGATCGGCACCGACGCGGAATGCAACACCTTGCTGGCAGCGCTGGAGGATGTGTTCCGCGCGTACGTGGGGTAAGGGGACAATGAGGCTGATGGCGAAGCACACACGCCTCGCCACAGCACCCTCAGTCTTCCTCAGGCCTTGGCGGCCTGCAACGCGTGATACTTGGCCAACAGGCCCTCAGGCGTCTCCAGGTGCTGCGGGTCACGCGGAATGCACTCCACCGGACACACCTGGATGCACTGCGGCTCGTCGAAATGACCGACGCATTCGGTGCATTTCTTCGGGTCGATCACGTAGATTTCCGGGCCCATCGAAATTGCGTCGTTCGGGCACTCAGGCTCGCAGACGTCGCAATTGATGCACTCGTCGGTAATCATCAAGGCCATACTTCTCTCACTTCACGCCGGCGCGAGGCCGGCTGTCATTCCGTCAAACCGGTAGTTTACGCCGGTTAGGGCTGCCCCGCCCGACCCTCTTCCTGCCCCAGCAAGGCGACCTTGTCCTTCAGCCACTTTTCGACGGACGGAAACACGAACTTGCTGACGTCGCCGCCCAACTGGGCGATCTCACGCACGATGGTCCCGGAGATGAACTGGTACTGATCCGACGGCGTCATGAACATGGTTTCGACGTCGGGCAGCAGATAGCGGTTCATGCCGGCCATCTGGAACTCGTATTCGAAGTCCGACACGGCGCGCAAGCCGCGCACGATCACCCGCGCGTTGTTGCTTCGGACGAAATCCTTCAATAGCCCCTTGAAACTCATCACCTGCACATTGGGGTAATGACCGAGCACTTCGTGAGCAATATCGAGGCGCTCTTCGAGGGTGAAGAACGGCTTCTTGTTGCGGCTGTCGGCAACGCCTACCACCAGCGTGTCGAAAATGCTCGACGCGCGCCGAACGAGGTCTTCGTGACCGCGCGTCAGCGGGTCGAACGTTCCCGGGTACACGGCGACTACCATGAGACTTCTCCTCTCTTCAGACAAATGGGCACGTCAAGCACGCCCACAGGACGTGTTTGCCGCCAGTCGCGCGCGTAACGGCAAACCGTCCGGGCGCTTGTTTTAGAACGCGCATTATTCCTCATTTTCGCGCTGCAGCAAATGATAGTAGACCGCCCCGGCTTTGCCTTGCCGAACGATGGTCCAGCCCGCCAGCGCGGGCGTCTGTGCGATGTCGAGCGCATCTCCGGCTTCCACATAGAGGAAACCCTCGGCACTGACGAGCGGCGCCGCCAGTTCCAGCGCGCGGCCGAGCAGGTTCGAGTCGAACGGCGGGTCGAGGAACACCACGTCGAACGAGCCGGGCGCAAGGCTTGCGGCGAGGCGCAACGCGTCGGCTTCGGCAATTTCAATCGTATTGGGTGCGAGACGAGCCTGGTTGGCGCGCAGTTGCCCGGCCGCCTTCGCCTGCCGCTCGACCATGAGGACCCGCGCAGCGCCGCGCGAAGCCGCCTCGAAGCCGAGCGCGCCGCTACCGGCAAACAGATCGAGACAGCGCTGGCCGTCGAGACGCTGGCCGAGCCAGTTAAAGAGCGTTTCGCGCACGCGGTCCGGCGTGGGACGCAGACCGTCGAGGTCGAGCACCGGCAGCGGGGTGCGTTTCCAGTCGCCGCCGATAATGCGGATGGCGTGCGGCTTGCCGCGGTGGGACGGAGCGCTTTGCGCACGGGAGGCAGAAGGACGGGGCATGCAGATTCGAGCAGTTGAACAAACAGTTAGGCGGTTCGCCCGCAGGCGCTTGCTTGCGCCGGGGTTGGAAAGCCAACGTTACCACAGGGTGACAGGCATCTCACCCTGGCCGGATGGCTAATGCGGCTTGATCACGGCAAAGCGCCGGGCCGCAGCAAGCTTTCCGCCCAGCAGAAAGTCTCCCGCCCCGAAAGAAGTCCCCTCAGGGGGCCGGGCGCGAAGCGACAGGTTCGAAGGGCACTGACACGCTCGCCTGATAAAATGAGCGGCTTCCAGCGCCTTGCATCCCGCATTGTCACGCTGCCTGCCGCTGCCACCCGGCCCTACCGGCTGCGCGCACCGGCGCTCGCTCTCACCACGCCAGATCATGTTCAGCTTTTTCAAACGATTCACGGGTTCGAAAGAGCCCGACGCAACGCCCGAAGAATCGCAGACGGCGCCGGAATCCGTCGCGCCGCGTGCGCCTGTCGAGGCCTCGCGTAGCGCGGCGCCGCGTGCTGAAGCCGTCCCTGCACGCCCAGCCGCGCCGCAGCCGGTCGTCAACCATGGCGCACAAGCCACGGCCGCACGCAACGAGCCGCTTACGCCGCTGCAGGCGGAGCCTGAAGACGAACCCGCGCTCGAAACGGTCGAGATCGTGCCGCCGCCCGTGCCCGAAGCCGCCGCGAAGAAGTCCTGGCTCACACGCCTGAAAAGCGGCCTGTCGAAGACCAGCTCGAACCTGACGGGCATCTTCATCGGCACAAAGATCGACGAAGACCTGTACGAAGAGCTCGAAACCGCCCTGTTGATGTCCGACGCGGGCGTCGACGCCACCGAGTTTCTGCTCGAAGCGCTGCGTGAAAAAGTGCGCGCCGAGCGCCTGACCGATCCGCAACAGGTCAAGGCTGCGCTGCGTACGCTGTTGATCGACCTGCTCAAGCCGCTCGAAAAATCGCTGATGCTCGGGCGCGCCCAGCCGCTCGTGATGATGATCGCGGGCGTGAACGGCGCGGGCAAGACCACCAGTATCGGCAAGCTCGCCAAGCATCTGCAGAGCTTCGATCAGTCCGTGCTGCTCGCCGCGGGCGACACGTTCCGCGCCGCGGCGCGCGAACAGCTCGCGATCTGGGGCGAACGCAACAACGTGACGGTCGTCTCGCAGGAAAGCGGCGACCCGGCCGCGGTAATCTTCGACGCGGTGGGCGCCGCGCGCGCCCGCAAGATCGACGTGTTGATGGCCGACACGGCTGGCCGTCTGCCGACCCAGTTGCATCTGATGGAAGAGTTGCGCAAGGTCAAGCGCGTGATCGGCAAGGCCATGGACAGCGCCCCGCACGAAGTGCTGCTCGTGATCGACGCGAACACCGGTCAGAACGCCCTCACGCAGGTGAAGTCGTTCGACGACGCGCTCGGCCTCACTGGTCTGATCGTCACCAAGCTCGACGGCACGGCCAAGGGCGGGATTCTCGCGGCGATTGCGCGGCAACGGCCGATCCCGGTGTACTTCATTGGCGTCGGCGAGAAGGTCGAAGATTTGCAGCCGTTCAGCGCGGAAGAGTTTTCCGACGCGCTTCTCGGCAGCTAAACCGCTCAGCCCGCCTCCGTCTCACGCCACCTCACTCCGCGTCCGGCTGCACGCCGGGCGCCGCGCGCGCAAACGCGTCGAGCTGCGACGCGTAATCGTGAATCCGCTGAATGGTCGGAAACCGCGTCACGTCGACCTTGAAGCGCTGCGCGTTGAAGACCTGCGGCACCAGACACGCATCGGCCAGCGTCGGCGTATCGCCGAAACACAGCTTGCCGGTGCGCGGATCGCCCGCGAGATGTTCCTCGAGCGTCGCAAAGCCCGCCTCGATCCAATGCCGGTACCACGCGTCCTTGGTCTCGTCGTCGGCGCCTACCGTGTGCTTCAGATACCTCAGCACGCGCAGGTTGTTCAACGGATGGATCTCGCACGCAATCTGCAGCGCCACCGAACGCACATATGCCCGATCGGCCGGCGCCTTCGGCAAAAGCGGCGGCTGCGGATGCGTTTCTTCCAGATACTCGATGATCGCCAGCGACTGCTGCAACACGTTGTCGCCGTCGACGAAGGTGGGCACCACCGCATCCGGATTCAGCTTGCGATATTCCGGCTTGAGCTGCTCGCCGCCGTCGCGCAGCATGTGAATCGGCGCGTAGTCATACGGCAGATTCTTCAGGTTGAGCGCAATGCGCACGCGATACGACGCCGAGCTACGAAAATAGCTGTAAAGCTTCATTGTTGATGTCTCCTCCCAGCTTCCCCTCTCAGACCACGCGCACGCTGAAATCGCCCAGTCCGTCCACACCGCCCTTCATCGTGTCGCCCTTCACGACCGCGCCGACACCTTCGGGCGTGCCCGTGAAGATCAGATCGCCGGGCTGCAGTTCGAACAGCGTCGACAGGTACGCCACCGTCTCCGCCACCGACCAGATCAGTTGCGAGACGTCCGAGCGCTGCTTTTCTTCGCCGTTGACCGTCAACCAGATCGCGCCCTTGTCGACCTGCCCCACCTTCGACACCGGATGGATCGGACCGAGCGGCGCCGAGTGATCGAAGCCCTTCGCCGTGTCCCAGGGGCGGCCGAGCTTCTTGGCTTCGGCCTGCAGGTCGCGCCGCGTCATGTCGAGACCGAGCGCGTAGCCGTACACGTGTTCGAGCGCCGTCTCGACCGGAATATCCTTGCCGGGCTTGCCGATCGCCGCGACCAGTTCCATTTCGAAGTGGACGTTCTTCGATTGCGCGGGATACGGGAACGAGCCGGTCTCGCCGGGCGCGACATACACGACCGCGTCGGCGGGTTTGCTGAAAAAGAACGGCGGTTCACGGTCCGGGTCGTGACCCATCTCACGGGCGTGCGCCTCGTAATTGCGGCCCACACAGTAGATGCGGCGCACCGCGAATTGATCGCTGGACCCGACGACCGGCACCGCGACCACCGGTGCGGGAGCAAACACGTAACTCATCCCGTTCTCCAATCTTTAGTAAGCGCCGCACGCGGCAATAAAACATCGAGTGTAACGCGGGGGTGTAAAGGACGGGCGCGACCTTGCACAAACCGCGCAGATGCGATACTCACTAGAGGCACCACCGTCGGCGATCGTTGCGGATCGCAATGCCGGCACCGCCGCAGGCAAACCCATTTACCTTTGAAAACCGTGGAGGCACGCGCTCGACGTGCCTCCACCCAGCCCACCGAACCCGATGACCGAATCAGCCGATACCGCCGCCCCCGTGTTCCCCTGCGCCCGCTTGATCAAGGAGATTGGGCGTGGCCCGAACGGCGCCCGCGCGCTGACGCCTGAAGACACCCACGCGCTTTACAGCGCCATGCTGGACGGGCGCGTCGCCGATCTCGAACTAGGCGCAGTGTTACTGGCGTACCGGGTGAAGGGCGAAACCGCCGACGAACTCGCCGCGATGCTGGCCGCCGCCCACGCGTCGTTCGAGCCTGTCCAGATCCCGCATGGCGCCTACCGGCCGGTTTCGATCCCGAGCTACAACGGCGCGCGCAAGCAGCCGAATCTGGTGCCGCTGCTCGCGCTATTGCTGGCGCGCGAAGGCGTGCCGGTGCTGGTGCACGGCGTCACCGAAGATCCCGGCCGCGTGACCAGCGCGGAAATCTTCACCCATCTGCAGATTCCTCATGCACAGAACCATGCGGAAATCGAAGACAGCCTCGCGTCGCGTCGTCTCGCCTTTGCACCGATCGCCGCACTCGCGCCGAAGCTGGCGCGCCTACTTGCGTTGCGCCGGCGCATGGGCGTGCGCAATTCCACCCACACGCTCGTCAAGATCCTGCAGCCGTTCGCCCTGCCGGGCCTGCGGCTCGTGAACTACACGCACCCGCCGTACCGGGAGAGCCTCACGCAGTTGTTCAACACGCATCCGGACGCGGCGGCGGGCGGCGCGCTGCTCGCGCGCGGCACCGAGGGCGAAGCCGTGGCCGATACGCGCCGTCAGGTGCAGATCGACTGGCTGCATGACGGCATCTGCGAAACGCGGGTGGCAGCCGAGCGTTCCTCGGCCGATGCGCCCGAGGTCGAACTGCCCGAAGCGCGCGACGCCGCCACCACAGCCGCGTGGATCGATGCTGTGCTGCGCGGCGAGGCGCCGGTGCCGAGCGCCATCGAGCGGCAAATCGAAGTGATCGTGGAGATCGCCCGAACTCCCGCGTGACGGGCCCCGCGCAGCGCTGCGCGGCCACGCGCCGGGTCGCGTAACAGCGCGTTGTGCAGCGCGGCGGTTGACACGCCGCCGTCCGCTCGCATACATTGGACCCCATGCGTTCCCTTCCGAACACCCTCCGAATTACCTCCGGCCGCCTAGCGCGGCCGCTATCGCTACGTCTAGCGTAAGCCAGGCGTAGCGCCGCGCGTTGGCCGCCTCAGCGGCTCAAGCGCGGTCCTCAAAGCAGTTCCCGCAGTTCCTGTCGTACCCCAACCGTCGTTCCTCCTACAACCTGTTAGTCGTCTGCATTCGTCCGTTTACCGTTCGGACGAATCGCGAGGGTCAAATGCACGCTTCATGGGCATCACTCAAGGTCGCGACCGGCGTCATCATCGCCATGACGCACTTTGTGCGCGCCCGTTCGTTACTCCCGCTAGCGCCCGGCTGGCGGACCGTGCATCTGTGGCAGCCCGCCAGCCGCTCGACGCCACATCCCTTTGCATACGACCCAACGAACGAGGCTCACCATGTTGCGCAACCCTGCTGAAAAATACCGTCCCTTCCCCGCCGTCCGCCTGACCGGCCGAAAATGGCCCAGCCGCACGATCCAGCAAGCCCCGATCTGGATGAGCACCGATCTGCGCGACGGCAACCAGTCGCTGATCGAGCCCATGAGCATTGCGCAGAAGCTCGAGTTCTTCGAGACGCTGGTCGCGATCGGCTTCAAGGAAATCGAAGTCGGCTTTCCGTCGGCCTCGCAGACCGACTTCGATTTCGTGCGCAAGCTGATCGACGAAAACCGCATTCCCGATGACGTGACGATCGAAGTGCTCGTGCAATCGCGCGAAGAGCTGATCGCGCGCACCTTCGAGGCGCTCGAAGGCGTGCCGCGCGCGATCGTCCACCTGTACAACGCGATTGCGCCGTCGTTCCGCAAGATCGTCTTCAACCAGTCAAAAGACGAAGTGAAGGCGCTCGCGGTCGAGGGTACGCGGCTGATCAAGCAGTACGCGCAAGCGCGGCCACAGACGCACTGGACCTATCAGTACTCGCCGGAAACCTTCAGCATGACCGAGCTGCCCTTCGCTCGCGAGGTATGCGACGCCGTGGCCCAGACGTGGCGGCCCACGCGCGATCACAAGATGATCGTCAACCTGCCCGCTACCGTCGAGGCCGCCACGCCAAATGTGTTCGCCGATCAGATCGAGTGGATGGACCGCAATCTCGGCTATCGGGACAGCATCGTGCTGTCGGTGCATCCGCATAACGACCGCGGCACCGCGGTCGCCGCCGCCGAACTCGCCTTGCTGGCGGGGGCGGATCGCATTGAGGGTTGCCTGTTCGGCAATGGCGAGCGCACCGGCAACGTCGACCTCGTCACGCTGGCAATGAACCTCTACACCCAGGGCATCGACCCAGGTCTCGATTTCTCGGATATCGACGCGGTCCGCCGCGTGGTGGAGCGCTGCAACCAGCTTCCAGTGCATCCGCGTCATCCGTATGCCGGCGATCTGGTCTACACGGCGTTCTCCGGCTCGCATCAGGACGCGATCCGCAAGGGCTTCGCGCAGCAGCGGCCGGACGCCGTGTGGGAAGTGCCGTATCTGCCGCTCGATCCGGCCGATGTGGGTCGCAGCTACGACGCCGTGATCCGCGTGAACAGCCAGTCCGGCAAAGGCGGCTCGACCTACCTGCTCGAGCGCGGCATGGGCTTTACGCCGCCGCGCCGCGTGCAGATCGAGTTCAGCCACGCGGTGCAGGCCGCCGCTGACAGCAGCGGCACGGAGATGAGCGGCGAGGCGATCTGCGCCTTGTTTGCCCGTGAATACTTCGAGCGCGTCGGACCGGCGCGGCGCGTCAATGCGTCGACAGTGCGGTGGGTGAATCGTGAGTTCAGCATCGCGGCGCCGAAACCCGCGCGTGACCAGTCTCAGGCGCAGCAGGAAGTGCCGCAAGAAGCGCACGAGCAGCACGCCGAGCGCGTCGCCGCTGTACTGGGGGCTGCTGCCGGGCAACCGGTTGAAGTCACCTCGGTTGAAAGCGCACGTACGTCGGACGGCCGCACTGCGGTGTTCGTGGGCTGCCGGGTTGGGGAACAGGTGGTGCGGTACGGCGTCGGAGTGAGCGAAGAAGGCGCGGCGGCAGTCGTGGACGCCGTCATCAGCGCGGTCAACCGCTGCGCGTGGAAGCACCCGGACCAACGGGTGGCGGCCTGACAGGAACCAGGCGGCGAACGGGATGAAGCAGCAAAAGCAAAAGCAGGAGCAGGAGCAGGAGCAGGCAGCAGGAGCAGGAGCAGGAGCAGGAGCAGGAGCAGGAGCAGGAGCAGGCAGCATAAGCGGGCGCGGCACGATCTGCCGCCCCCGCGCACGGGCCGCTTTACACAGCCGCCCGGCGAACGAGGCTCACCGGCCTCACTCGATCGCGCAACGCGTCGCCTGCCACGCCACCAGCCGCCACTGGCCATCCTCCTGCGCATGAATCGCGGTGTAGGCAATCGGGAACAGCAATGCGCCGTTGTTCGCCTCCATCTCGATCAGCGCGCGGCCGGTCACGACGCAGGTCTCGCGCCCCACCGGCAACACCTCCTGCGACTGGATCTCGATCTGCCGATAGCGCCGACGCCCCGCGGTGATCCCGTCGATGAACTGCTGCTTCGTTTCGCGTTTGCCATTCGTATGGACATAGCTCACGTTGTCGGAGAGCAGCGAATCGAGCAACGGCCCATTACCGTCGACCATCGCGCGAAAGCGGTCGCGCTCCAGTCCACGAATCGCTTCGATCACTTTTGCGGCCATTGCTCAGTCCCTTTAGCTCGACGGGCCGACAGCGGCCACGGTCGTCAGAAGTTATATTGCAAATATAGCTGGCTGAAATTTATACCAGGATTCGGCTCTTTGATACCGCCGTTGGATACATGCTGAAACCGGTAGCCGGCCAGATACTGTTGACGGCTGCCGAACGCCACGCCGACGCCGGCCATTTCGGCGAACTGAAACGTGGTGGCAAGTGTAAAGGTCGAAGATATGCGCGGGTTGGTCAGCAACCGGACACCACCACCGACCTCCACAAACGGACGGATTGCGCCCGAGTCTTTGATGAACCGAATCACCGGGGTCACGCCGAATTCGCCGATGTTTTCATGAACGTTGCCCTCGTCCGTATGCCACCAGGCGGCGTGGGCCTCGCCGATCAGTGCGAAATGCCAGTCACCGATATGCCACCAGGTCAGATCCGGGTCCCAGACGAGGCCTAGATCGGTTTTCTTCACATGATGGTCGCCTACACCGAGCGCGAGTTGCACACCGAATTCGTCGGCGCGGACCGCAGCGCCGGGGCCAAGCAGCATTGCGGCAAGCACGCAACCCAGCGTGACGTGCAGCGCCCGGCGGCGCCAAGCATTGTTTTTCTTGTTCATCGAACACCCGTTTGACCAGGTTGAACGTGGGCGACGCGCCGGCAATGCGCCCCGTTATTGGGGGCCGCAAGAGCAATGAATCATAAGAAGAAAGCCGGAATTCGTCAGATTATTATGCCGAATGGTAGAAAATCGGCGATTCCTCGCAATCAATCGCACATTTATAGCAGATCCTACGCCCATCCCACTGATGCTGCATCTGGCGTATGATGCTATTGAAAAGCAAATTTTGATAGCCAGACGGGAACCAGGATACCCCCACGCGCTCTAAGTATTAGCACTCGGTAATTCAGAGTGCTAACATCCACGCTGGAGTCGAAATCTGACTGAGCTTTTGGGCTCATTCCAAAGGAGTTTTATACGTGAGCAACGCAATGACCCTTCCGAGTACTCTGAGCCAGCCGTCGGCTAAGGCCGCTTCGGCAGGTGCACTGGCGCTCTCGCATTCTTCGCTGCTGCCCGGTCAACTGGGCAATATCGACGCCTACATCCAGGCCGTAAACCGGATTCCGATGCTGACGCCGGCGGAAGAACGCCAGTTCGCCACCGAATTTCGCGAGCATGCCAATCTGGAGTCGGCGCGCCGCCTCGTGCTGTCGCACCTGCGGCTGGTAGTGTCGATCGCGCGCAACTATCTGGGCTATGGCCTGCCCCATGCCGACCTGATACAGGAAGGCAATATCGGCCTGATGAAGGCCGTGAAGCGCTTCGATCCGGAGCAAAACGTGCGTCTGGTGTCGTACGCCATGCACTGGATCAAGGCCGAAATTCACGAGTACATCCTGTGCAACTGGCGCATGGTGAAGGTCGCCACCACCAAGGCGCAGCGCAAGCTGTTCTTCAACCTGCGCAGTCACAAGCAAGGCTTGCAGGCATTCACTCCGGAAGAGATCGACGGTCTCGCCAAGGAGCTGAACGTCAAGCGCGAGGAAGTGTCCGAGATGGAAACGCGTCTGTCCGGCGGCGATATCGCGCTGGAAGGGCAAGTGGAAGACGGCGAGGAATCGTACGCGCCGATCGCCTATCTGGCCGATTCGCATAGCGAACCGACCGCCGTGCTGGCCGCACGCCAGCGCGACAAGCTGCACAGCGACGGCATTGCCAGCGCCCTCGAAGCGCTCGACGCACGCAGCCGCCGGATTATCGAAGCCCGCTGGTTGCAGGTGGAAGATGACGGCTCGGGCGGTTCGACGCTGCACGACCTAGCAGACGAATTCGGCGTCTCGGCCGAGCGCATCCGCCAGATCGAAGCGAGTGCCATGAAAAAAATGCGTAGCGCATTGAACGATTACTCGTAACACACCGGCCCTCAGAGGCCCGTTGCGCCCCTGTCAGGCATCAGCCCTGCCCTCGTAAGACGGCAGGGCTTTTTCATTTCCGCCCCGCAAACCCCACCCCATTTCCTTGACGTATCGCAAGCTTGCTTGTATTAGTTAGATCGACGGCATGCTTACGCGACCCAATGCCACAGTCGCGAACTTCCTCGCTGCCAGCCCCCTATCTTAATATCGTTATGCACTCGCCAAGCCGCCTGCGCGGCTTGAATCCGACCGGATAAACCGGTGTGAAGTCGTCTATCGACCGATCATGACCATAACGTTACACGACAGGAATCCGCCTCGCCCCGCCCTGCGTGCGCGACTCGCCGGCTGGGTACGCGGCCCCACTTTCGGGCGGGATATCGCCATCGTGCTTGCCATCAAATTTGCACTCCTGATGGTGCTCAAGTACGCATTCTTCAATCATCCGGCGGCGCAGGACATGTCCATGCCGCCCGCACTCGTCGCACAGGCACTGCTCTCGGCGCCTGCCTCGCATCCGTCTCAAGGTGATCAACATGCCCGTTAGCGAAGTCGTCGACCTCTCGCGCCTCCAGTTTGCCGTGACGGCGCTTTATCACTTTCTGTTCGTCCCGCTTACGCTCGGCCTGTCCTGGCTGCTCGTCATCATGGAATCCGTCTATGTGATGACCGGCAAGCAGATCTATAAGGACATGACGCAGTTCTGGGGCAAGCTGTTCGGCATCAACTTCGCCATGGGCGTCACGACCGGCCTCACGCTGGAGTTCCAGTTCGGCACCAACTGGTCGTACTACTCGCATTACGTCGGCGATATCTTCGGCGTGCCGCTCGCCGTCGAAGGGCTGATGGCGTTCTTCCTCGAATCGACCTTCGTCGGCCTGTTCTTCTTCGGCTGGAACCGCCTGTCACGGGTGCAACATCTGATCGTCACCTTCCTCGTGGCACTGGGCTCGAACCTGTCAGCGTTGTGGATTCTGGTGGCCAACGGCTGGATGAACAATCCGGTCGGTGCCGAATTCAACTACGAAACCATGCGGATGGAACTGTCGAGTATCTTCGCGGTGCTGTTCAACCCGGTTGCACAGGTGAAGTTCGTGCACACGGTGTCGGCCGGCTATGTGACGGCATCGATGTTCGTACTCGGCATCTCGTCGTGGTATCTGCTCAAGCGCCGCGACACGGAATTCGCGCTGCGCTCGTTTGCGATTGCCGCGGGCTTTGGCCTCGCATCGACGATCTGCGTGATCGTGCTGGGCGACGAATCCGGCTACCGCACCGGTGAAGTTCAGCAGGTCAAGCTCGCCGCGATCGAATCGGAATGGGAAACGGCGCCGGCGCCCGCCCCGTTCACGATCTTCGGCATTCCGAACCAGAAAGAAGAACGCACCGACTACGCGATCCGGATTCCATACGCGCTCGGCATCATCGCGACGCGTTCGCTTGATGAGCCGGTGCTGGGTCTGAAGGATCTGATTGCGCAGAACCAATTGCGCATCAAGGACGGCATGATCGCGTACGGCGCGCTGCAGCAGCTCAAGCAGGGCAATGCCACCGACGACGCCAAGGTGGCCTTCGCACTCCATAAGGACAATCTCGGCTACGCCCTGATGCTCAAGCAGTTCACCGCCAACGTCACCGACGCCACGCCTGACCAGATCGCCCAGGCGGCCAAGAAGACCATTCCGCCCGTGTTGCCGGTGTTCTTCTCGTTCCGCATGATGGTGGGGCTCGGCATCCTGTTCCTTGCGACCTTCGTGCTCGCGTTCTGGTTCTGCGCGCAGCGTTCGCTGCTGCTCGACAAGCGCCGCTGGTTCCTGCGCTGGGCGGTGTGGGCGATACCGTTGCCGTGGATTGCGGCCGAATTCGGCTGGATCGTCGCCGAGCTGGGGCGTCAACCTTGGACCATTGCCGGCATCCTGCCCACGGCGCTGTCCGCCTCGAGCCTGACGGCAACGGACCTGTATCTGAGTATCGGCGGCTTCGTGGTGTTCTACACGGTGCTCTTCGTGATCGAAATTACGTTGATGTTCAAGTACGCGCGGCTCGGCCCGTCGTCACTGCATACAGGGCGGTATCACCACGAATCGCCGCCGGGTCAACCTGCCACGCCGCTGACCACCACGACCGCATGATTCGCCATCGGACTGCGCAAGCTGCATTAAGGGAAAAATCATCATGGATTACGCAACCCTCAAAGTGATCTGGTGGGTCCTGATCGGCGTGCTGCTGATCGGCTTCGCCCTCACCGACGGCTTCGACATGGGCACGGCCATTCTGCTGCCATTCATCGCCAAAACCGATGCGGAGAGGCGCATCGTCGTGAACACCGTCGGCGCGACGTGGGAAGGCAACCAGGTCTGGTTCATCACCGCCGGCGGCGCCATGTTCGCGGCCTGGCCGCTCGTCTACGCGGCCTCGTTCTCAGGCTTCTACTTCGCGATGCTGCTGGTGCTGTTCTCGCTGTTCTTCCGGCCGGTGGGCTTCGACTACCGCAGCAAGCGCGAAGATCCGCGCTGGCGCAGCGCGTGGGACTGGGCGCTGTTTATCGGCGGCTTCGTGCCGGCGCTGGTGATCGGCGTCGCCTTCGGCAACCTGCTGCAAGGCGTGCCGTTCTCGTTCGACACCGATCTGCGCGTCACCTATCACGGCAGTTTCTTCGCACTGCTCAACCCGTTTGCGGTGTTGTGCGGGCTCGTCAGCGTCTCGATGCTGGCCGCGCACGGCGCCGCTTTCGTGAAGATGAAGACGGACGGAGTGATTGCACGGCGCGCGTCGCTGGCGCTGCGCATCGCGTCGCTGAGTTGTGTGGCGCTGTTCGTGATTGCCGGAGTGCTGATCGCCACCATGATCGGCGGCTATCAGATCGTCGACGCGGCGCCGCTCGATTCGGTCGCCAACCCGCTGCTGAAGAGCGTGATCGGCGCGCCTGGCTTGTGGCTCACCAACTACTCCACGTATCCGTGGATGGTCGCCGCGCCGCTGATTGGCCTCGCGGGCGGCGTGCTGGCGTTGCTGATCGCGAACTCGCGCTTCGAGAAAAGCGCATTCATCTGTACGGGGCTGATGATCGTCGGTGTGATCCTGACGGCGGGCTTTTCGATGTTCCCGTTCATCATGCCTTCCTCGCTTGACGGACGCAGCAGCCTCACGGTGTGGGACGCGACCTCGAGCCAGATGACGCTGCAGATCATGCTGGTCGCGGTCATCATCTTCCTGCCGCTCATCCTCATCTATACGAGCTGGGTGTATCGCGTGATGCGCGGCAAGGTAACGGCCGCCGCGCTCGAAGAGAACCAGCACACGATGTATTGAGGCGTCCCGCGCATCGCAGCGCGGCAGTCACTGGAACTGAATTCATAGGAGCACATGATGTGGTATTTCAGCTGGATTCTCGGTGTTGGCGTGGCGCTCGCGTTCGGCATTGTCAACGTGATGTGGCTTGAATCGCGCCGCCCTGCGGAAGCTGCGGTGAAGCGCAGCAAGGCAGAGTAACCCGGTGTGATTACGGCCACATGGGCCGCGTCCGCATCGAACGGTAAACGAAGAACGGCGCCCAAAATGGGCGCCGTTCCTTCTTCTCCAGCTTCACTCACAGCGACACGGAAACGGCCAAAGCCGCTCCCGTGTCACCTGCATCAGGCCGGTTGAGGCGCAGTTCCACCCGTTGCGTCCGCCGCCGGCAGACGCGCCGACAGCGCCTGTGCATAACGCACAGCCGCATCCCCGACGACAATATGGAACGTATCCGGCGAGATCCACGCGACGTCGAGTGAAGCGAGGCGCTGACGGTCCACCGCAGCCGGATCGCTCACCACCACGCGCAGACGCGTCGATGCAATCGCATCCAGCGCAACGATATTGGTCGCTCCACCGAACACCGCCAGCCAGCGTGCCGGATCGGGATCGAGCGGACCACCCTGCGCCGCGACGGCCGCCGAACCAGACGCAGCAGCCACGGGCGCTGCCGCCGCCACTGCCGGTTTGGTTGCGTCGCCACCGCCTTGCGCTATCACCGTACGGATTTCATCGGCGATGATGTCCGCTTCCGGTCCGATGATCACCTGCACGCTGCTCGCGCCGCGCTTCAACACGCCACGCGCGCCGATCGTCTTGAGGTCCGTTTCCGAGACCTTGCTGGGATCCACCACCGACAAACGCAGACGCGTCGTGCAGGCATCCACGATAGACAGATTGGCCGCACCGCCCAGTGCCGCGATGTAGCGCTCGGCACGCGGCACGGCTGCGGCTGCAGCCGGCGCCACGAAGCCGCCCTTCTCGAACGACTCCACCTGCTCTTCAGCGGCAGCGGGTTCGCGGCCCGGCGTCGCCATGTTGAACTTGCGGATGAAGAAGCGGAACAGGCCGTAGTACACCACCGCATAGATCGCGCCGATCGGCAGCGCCCACCAGCCCTTGGTCGACAGGCCGTAGTTCAGCACATAGTCGATCGCGCCCGCCGAGAAGGTAAAGCCGAGGTGAATCCCGAGCGCCGAACAGATCGCGAGCGACAGCCCGGTCAGCAGCGCGTGGATCACGTACAGCACCGGGGCGAGGAACATGAAGCTGAATTCGATCGGCTCGGTCACGCCCGTCAGGAACGAGGTGAGCGCCATCGAGAACAGCAGGCCGCCGACCATCGCACGGCGCTCCTTCGGCGCCTCGTGGAGCATCGCAAGGCAGGCTGCCGGCAGGCCGAACATCATGATCGGGAAGAAACCCGTCATGAAAGTGCCTGCGGTCGGGTCGCCCGCAAAGAAGCGATGCAGGTCGCCCGTCACCGCAGCGCCACCGCCCGGCGGCGTGAAGTTGCCGAACACGAACCACGTCAGCGAGTTCAGGATGTGGTGCAGCCCCGTCACCAGCAGCAAGCGGTTCAGTACGCCGAACACGAATGCGCCGATCGCGCCCGCGGTGGTCAGCCAGTGGCCGGCCAGATCGATCGCGGCTTGCACCGGTTGCCACACGTAGCCAAGCACAATGCCTATCACCAGACAGGTCACCCCCGTGACAATCGGCACGAAGCGCTTCCCTCCGAAGAAGGCGAGGTACTCGGGCAGCTTGATGTCCTTGTACCTGTTGTACAGCAGGCCCGCCACAATACCGGCCACGATCCCCGACAACACGCCCATGTTGAGCTTGTCGTTGATGTCTTTCATCACCGCGATTTCGATCAGATAACCGATCGCGCCCGCGAGCGCCGCCACGCCGTTGTTGTCCTTCGCGAAGCCGACCGCCACGCCGATTGCAAACAGCAGCGGCAGGTTGTCGAAAATCGCGCCACCGGCATCGGCGATCATCTTGATGTTGAACACATCAGGCTGGCCGAGCCGCAGCAAAAGCCCTGCGACCGGTAGCACCGCAATCGGCAGCATCAGCGCGCGGCCGAGTCGCTGCACCTTCAGAAACGGATTCCCATCCATTTACACCTCCAATCCTTCGTCTCGTCGTCGAGTCGTTGCTTTACGTGGTTGTTGAGCGAAATTCCGCCGTGGACCATGTGGGGTTCAGTCCAGCGGCCAGGTTTCGCGGCTCACTGCTCTTACCGCCTGCGCCGATTCGAGCGCCAGGACATCCTGGGCGCGTTGCCGGCACAGTTGATAATCGAGGTTGCGCACTCGCGCCTTGATGCCCGGCACCGACACCGGGTCCACCGACAGCTCGGTCACGCCGAGGCCGACGAGCAGCGGCACGGCGAGCGGATCGCCTGCCAGTGCGCCGCACACGCCGACCCATTTGCCATGCTTGCCGGCGCCCTCCACGGTGGCCGCGATCAGCCGCAGCACCGCCGGATGCAGGCCGTCGGCCTGGGCAGCGAGGTCGGCCTGGCAGCGGTCCATCGCCAGCGTGTATTGAGTCAGGTCGTTGGTGCCGATCGACAGGAAGTCCGCGTGTTGCGACAGTTGATCGGCCAGCAGCGCGGCCGACGGCACTTCGATCATCACGCCCACTTCGATCGGGTCGGTGCGGCCCTGCTCGCGCGCAAATTCGTCGATGCGCTTGCGTAGGCGGATCAGTTCGCCGGCGTCCGTCACCATCGGCAACAGGATGCGCACGGCGCCGAGCGGTTGCACCGCCAGCAGGCCACGCAACTGGTCGTCGAGCAGGTCCGGGCGCACTTGCGCAAGACGGATGCCGCGCAGGCCGAGCGCCGGGTTCGGTTCAGGCGGCAAGGTCAGATAGTCGACTTCCTTGTCCGCGCCGACATCGAGCGTGCGGATGATTGCGGTGCGGCCGGCGAGCGCGTCGACGATCGACTGATAGCTTTGCCGATGCTCGTCGGTGGTCGGCGCTGCCGCGCGGTGGATAAACAGCAGTTCGGTACGCAACAGCCCGACCGCATCAGCGCCGTTCTCGACCGCCGTCTTTGCATCGTCAAGCGTGGCGATGTTGGCGGCCACTTCGATGGCACGGCCGTCCGCGGTCGCGGCCGCCTGTTGCGAAGTGCGGCGGTTCGCTTCGCGCACGCCGGCAAGACGCGTCCGTTCGGTACGGGCGCGTTCGACATCGAGCGCAGTCGGTGCGAACTCGATTCGCCCCGCTGTCGCATCGACCACGACCTGGGTGCCTTCGGGAATCGCATGCAGCGCATCTCCCACGGCCACCAGCGCGGGAATACCGCTTTGCCGCGCGAGAATCGCAGCGTGCGAGGTGGCGCCGCCGCGTGCCATCACCAGTGCGGTGACGCGTGCGCGGTCGAGCGACGACAGATCGGACGGCGTGAACTCTTCCGCGACCAGCACCGCTTCATCCGGCAGCGTTCGCGCCGCGTTGTTCGAATAGCCGAGCGCACGCAGCACGCGTTTTTCGAGGTCGCGCAGATCCGCGGCCCGCTCGGCGAGCAGCGCGTCGTCGATTTTCGTCAGGACTGCAATCTGTGCGCGGATCGCTTCGCGCCAGGCGAAGCCAGCGCTCTTGCCGAGGCTGATCAGGTCGCGTGCGGCGTCGAGCAGCGTCGGATCTTCGAGCAAAACACGGTGCACCGCGAAAATCCCCGCCTCGCCATGCGCGCCGCGTTGCGAAGCGTCGCGCACTGTCGTATTCAGTTCCGCGTCGACCGCGGCGAGCGCCTTGTCGAGCAGGCGGCTTTCCGCAGCCGAGGTGCCGCTCGCGGTTTCGGGCGGATCGAGATCCGCGTCGTCCCAGCGCACCAGCTTGCCGACCGCGACGCCAGGCGCCGCGCACACGCCGGCGAGCGTGTTCGGCGCCAGCGGCGCACCACTGGCTGACGCCGCCGTTTGCGGCGCCGGCGAGCTTTGGCGGGCCGGCTTTTCTTCGACTTCGCCGTGCGCTTCGCGCTGCAATTCATGCGCGACCGCTTCGACCGCCGCCGCAGCTTGCGGACCGACGCCGAGAATTTCCACCGTCGCGCCTTCGCCCGCACCGAGGCCGAGCAAACCGACGACGCTTTCGATCGGCGCCTTGCGTCCTTCGTAGCGCACTTCGACGCGTGCATCGAGACCGCGTGCCGCTTCGCGAGCGCGTGCTGCCGGGCGCGCATGCAAGCCGCCGGCATGGGCCAGCGTCACGAGCTGACGCGCTTCCGCCGTCACGTTGGTGGCGTGGCGCGATGCTTCCGCCGCCGCCCCGGCGCGCGGCCGCAGCAAAAGCAGCGGGGTTTCGCCGGCCTTCAACATGCCACTCTCGGCGCGCTCGACAATCTCGAACGCATCCGAGTTGGCAATCGCGATCACCGAAACGAGGCTCGGCGCATTGCAGCCCACCAGGTCCTGATCGAACTCGATCAGCAGATCGCCCGCATGCACGTGAGCACCCTGCGCGACCTTCGGCGAAAAACCGCGGCCGTTCAGCTCGACCGTATCGATGCCGATATGCAGCAGGATCTCCACACCTTCGGCTGTCGCAAGCGTCACCGCATGACCGGTGCGCGCGAGGTGCGTGACCACCCCGTCGCACGGCGCGACGAGTTGGCCCACCAGCGGGTCCACGCCAATTCCATCACCGAACATGCCGCCCGAAAACACAGGGTCGGGCACGTTCGCGAGGGGCACGACCGGGCCGGTCATGGGCGCGAGCAAAACAATATGGCCTTGGGAAGGGCTCATCAAGCGGGACTCCTCGACACGTCGCATCTGATTTCTCGATCAGTGAGTTTCGGTGACTTTATTCAGATGGCGCGGCGCATCGGGGTTGCGTCCGCGTGCGGCGGCAAGACCCGCAGCCATCACGTAAAAGGAAAGAATCGCGGCGATCGGATCGAGCGCCGCATGTGCCGTCGTGACGAGCGGCAAGGTGGCTTCAGGCACGTCTTGCGGCGCGGCGAGCAGCACGCGTGCGCCGCGCGCCTGCATGTCGCGGGCAAGCTGGATCAGGCCGGCCTGCTCCGGGCCGCGCGGGGCGAACACGAGCAGCGGGTAGTCGCGATCGATCAGTTCCATTGGACCGTGACGCACTTCGGCGCTCGAAAACGCTTCGGCCTGGATGCCCGAGGTTTCCTTGAGCTTGAGCGCCGCTTCCTGCGCAATGGCGAGACCCAGGCCCCGGCCGATCACGATCATGCGCTCGACGCCGCGCAGTTCTTCGACCGCTTTGCTCCAGTCGAGCTTGCCCGCGCTTTGCAGGGCATCGGGCAAGCTGCGCAGCGCGCCGAGCAGCGCGTCGTCTTGCTGCCAGTGAGCCACCAGTTGCGCGGAAATCGACAGCATCGCGATATAGCTCTTGGTGGCCGCCACGCTCAATTCAGGACCGGCGACGAGCGGCAGATGCCATTCGCAGGCGTCGGCCAGCGGCGATTGCGGCGCGTTCACGGCCGCCACGGTCAGCGCGCCGGCTTCGCGCAACGCAACCATCGTGCCGACCAAATCCGGACTCTTGCCGGACTGCGAGAAAGCGAGAGCCAACTGATCGCGCACCTTCAGCGGCGCCTGCTGCAGTGTCGCCACGGACATCGGCAACGAAGCGACCGGCACGCCGATGCGGCTCATGGTAAGGCTTGCGAAATAACTCGCGGCATGATCCGAACTTCCGCGCGCCACCGTCAGGGCGACGTGCCGCGGCTGTTCCGCGAGTTTGGCCGCCAACACCTGAACGCGCGCGGTATCGGCAAGCTGCGCGGCGACCGTTTCGGCGGACGCCAGCGCTTCGTTAAGCATATTCGACAATTGATTCTCCTTCGACGTAAGTCGCGCTCAGCGCCAGTTCACGATCGAACACGACGATATCGGCCCAGGCACCGCGCGCGATGCGGCCGCGGTCTTCGATGCCGAGATAGTCGGCGGCGTAGCGCGACAGACGATTTGAAACATCGGCCATAGGCAGGCCGAGCGATACCAGGTTGCGCAGCGCCTGATCCATCGTCAGGGTACTGCCGGCGAGCGTGCCGTCTGCGAGACGCACACCGCCCAGACACTTGGTGACATGCTGGCTGCCGAGGCGGTATTCGCCATCGGGCATGCCGGTAGCCGAAGTGCTGTCGGTCACCACGTAGACGCGCGGAATCGCCCGCATCGCGGCGCGAATCGCGCCTGGGTGCACGTGCAGCAGGTCGGGGATGATCTCGGCGAACTCGGCGTGCGCGAGCGCCGCGCCGACCATGCCGGGATTGCGGTGATGCAGCGGCGACATCGCGTTGAACAGATGCGTGAAGCCGCATGCACCGTGCTTGAGCGCCGCGACCGCGTCGTCGTAGGTGCCGAGCGAATGGCCGAGTTGCACGCGTACGCCGCGTGCCGCGATTTCGGAGATGATGTCCATATGGCCGGAGATTTCCGGCGCAATCGTCACGACGCGAATCGGCGCGATGGACAGATACTTGAGCACCTCGTCGAGCACGGCGGACACCGCGGCGTCCGGCTGCGCGCCGAGCTTGCCCGGGTTGATATACGGGCCTTCGAGGTGAACACCGAGCACGCGCGAGCAGCCCGGCGTGCGCACCCGGGCCACGTCGCCGAGATTCGCGACCACGCTCATCAGCTCTTCGCGCGGCGCGGTCATGGTGGTGGCGAGCAGGCTCGTAGTGCCGAAGCGGGCATGCGTGCGCGTGATCGTCTCGATCGCGTCGCCCGCTTCCATCACGTCGGCGCCGCCGCCGCCGTGCACGTGCAGATCGATGAAGCCCGGCAGGATGTAGGGCGCGTCGTTGGTGGACGGGTCGACGCGCTCACCTGTGAGCGACGTGATGCGGCCGTTTTCGTATTCGAGCGTGCCGTAAATCCACCCATCGGTGGTGAGTATGTTTCCGGTCAGCATGAGTCTCTCTGATAATACGTAGTGCGATACGTTACTGATTCGTGCCCTTCAACGTGGCACGCGGGTCGCGCCGTTATTGCGCCGCGCTTCTCAAGCTGTATGTCACGGTGTTTGTCGCGTTATTGGCGCAGTTCGGCGACAAAGTCGTAGTAATCGTCCCGGCAGTAGGTGTCCGTCAATTCAATCGCCCGCTGGTCGGCGCTATAGCCGATACGCGTAATCACCAGCAGCGCCGAGCGCGGCTCGACGTCCATCAGCGAGGCAATCTCGCTCGTCGCGTTGACGGCCCGAAAGTGCTGCAGCGCGCGCACCACGGCCATGCCGCGCTGCTCCAGATAGCTGTAGAGCGACACGCCGATTGCCTGCGGGTCGGGCACGATCGCGGCCGGCAGCGCCGAATGCTCGACCGCCATCACGATGCCGTCGGCGCGCCGCAAGCGCCGCAGGCTCGTCACCGCCGCACCCGGCGACAGACCCAGGTGCACCAGCTCGTCGCGATTGGCGGCGCGGATGCCGCGCTCGAGCCACACCGAGTCGGGACGAAAGCCCCGCTGCTGCATCTTCTTGGTGAAGCCGGTGAGCCGCGACAGCGGATCTTCGACGCGCGGCGTGATGAAACTGCCCGCGCCTCGCGAGCGCCGGATCAGACCTTGCTCAACCAGCAACTCGATCGCCTTGCGCGCGGTGATACGCGACACGCCGATCGCATCCGACAGCGTGCGCTCCGACGGCAGCGCTTCGCCCGCCGACCACACGCCGCAGTGGATCGCCGTGGCCAGGTTGCGCGCGAGTTGCAGGTAGAGCGGCGTGACGTTGCGAGCGTCAGGCATCAATGCGGACCAGCGTGTTTCCATGGGCTCAGGTGGGTCGGGAGGAAGAGCATGGGCTGCGAAGTGAGAGCCCATTATATAACCACCATAATACCAGTCAATCGAGTTGTTCCATGCCCTGTCGATTGGCCACAAGTCATTGATGGAAAAGGAAATCCAGCATTCCAGGCAGCACTTTTGGTGCGTTTGAGGTGATCGGTATTTACCCGTATTCGAGAGAATTTCGAGCCCTGCAGCGAACCACTGGTTCGCTACCGCACGGAGGCGACCACCCTACGGGACTACTTTTGTAATACCAATATCTGTAAGCACGGATCCTGCGCAGCTTTTGCCGTTTTTATATAGGATGGCATCCGATAGGGTGCTGTGTGATACCCGCAAGAACCTCCGGGGAGCCGTACGTTGACCGATTCCGCAGCGCTGCGGCGCGCTGAGGCCGTCCGCCACTTCAACCGCTTTTACACGAAACACATCGGTGCGCTGCACGAGCGTCTGCAAAAGAGCCCGTTCTCGCTGACGGAAGTGCGCGTGCTGCACGAACTGGCACGCGGACGCACGCAGACCGCCACTGTCCTCGCGCGCAACCTGGGGCTCGACAGCGGCTATCTGAGCCGTCTGCTCACGAGCTTCGAGCGCCGCAACCTGATCACCCGCCGGCCGTCGGAGAGCGATGCGCGGCAGTCGCTGATCGCCCTCACCGATCAGGGTCACGCCGCCTACGAGCCGCTCGACACCGCCGCCATCGACGAAGTGCTGTCGATGCTGAGCCGGCTCGCGGTGAATTCGCAGGACACCTTGATAGGCGCAATGAAGCTCGTCGAACGGCTGCTCGACGATCAGTCGCGCCGCGGCATCATCACGCTGCGCGCGCCGCGCGCGGGCGAGTACGGCTGGCTGGTGCACCGGCAGGCGCTGCTGTTTGCGAGCGAACACGGCTGGGATCACACCTTCGAAGGCCTGCTCGCGAGGACCGTCGCCGACTTCACCGAGCATCACGATCCGGTGCGCGAGACCTGCTGGATCGCTGAACAGGACAACGCTATCGTCGGGTCGGCGCTGGTGGCGGGCGTGTCGGCCACGGTCGCGCGCATCAGGCTGCTGTATATCGAGCCTGACATGCGCCGGCTTGGCATCGGCACGCAACTGGTCGACGAGTGCATCCGCTTTGCCAGGCGTGCCGGCTACACCAAGATCACACTGACTACCGCGACAATGCTCGGCGAGTCGCGGCGGCTTTGCGAACGCGCCGGCTTTGTCTGCGCGAGCGTGGCGACGGAGGTGCGCTTCGGTCACGAGCTGACGGTGGAGCGCTGGGAGCGCAATCTGTAAAGCGTGAGGCGGCCCGTTGTATCGTCGGCGGTGGTTGGACACAAGGCTGCTGTGTTGAACCCGGGTTTGTCGCTGCGCTCGCCGCCCGCCGCATCTCGCACCTCGCACCTCGCACGAAAAAAAGCGCTATGGTTTCCCATAGCGCTTTTGCGGTTCAACCCGTCATCCGGGCGGCCGGCTCGCTTAGAACGACGGCACCACCGAACCCTTGAACTGCGTCTTGATGAACTGGCGCACGTCATCCGACTCGTATGCGGCAACCAGCTTCTTCACCCACGGCTTGTCCTTGTCCTGGATACGCACGGCGATCAGGTTCGCGTACGGGCTGTGAATATCCTCGAGCGCGATCGCGTCCTTCGTCGGCTGCAGACCACCGGCTAGCGCGAAGTTGGTGTTGATCGCAGCAGCGTCGACGTCGGACAACGAGCGCGGCAGTTGCGCGGCATCCAGTTCGAGCAGCTTCAGCTTCTTCGGATTGTCCGCGATGTCGAGCGGCGTCGCGCTGTTGCCGTTCACGCCGGCGCCGGCCTTCAGCTTGATAACGCCTTGCGCCTGCAGCAACAGCAGCGCGCGGTTCTCATTGGACGGATCGTTCGGCACAGCGACCTTTGCGCCTTGCGGCAGATCCTTCAGCGACTTGAACTTCTTCGAGTAGACGCCGAGCGGCGAAATGTAGGTGAGGCCGGCGCTCACGATCTTGTAGCCACGCTGCTTGATCTGGCTATCGAGGTACGGCTGGTGCTGGAAGCTGTTGGCGTCCAGATCGCCGGCGTCGAGTGCGGCGTTCGGCTGGACGTAATCGTTGAATTCGATGACCTTCACGTTCAGGCCTTCACGCTGCGCCACTTTCTGGGCCACGGCCCAGATTTGCGCGTCGGGACCACTGATCGTGCCGACCTTGATGACCTTGTCGTCGGCATGGGCGCCGAAGCTGGTGGCGAACGCGGCGGTGGCAACCACGGCGGAGAGGGCTTTCAGGATGTTTCTGCGCTGCATGTAATTCTCGCTATTTCTGATCGATGTCAGATTCGGGTGTAGAGCTGGCGAAGCGTTGTGCGCGTCGCCAACTGGACCGCAAATGGTCTCATACGCCCCGCGCAATGTGAAATATCGGGATCTCATATAGGTATGCCCCGGCGCGGTGCGAAGGGCGGCCCGGCAATGGACACGCGCTACACCGCGTAGGGTCCGTGATGAGACCTGCTGGGCCCGGTGAGTCCGCACAAATGCCCCGTTCGTGCAAGGGTTCAAGCATCGAACGATAATGGCCGGGCCGTGGCCGCTCACGAAGCGCGTCGCTCTTTCTAAACGAGGCTCCCCATGTACGTCATCAATCTCACCTATATCGTGCCGCTTGAGCAAGTCGACGAAGCGCTCGAAGCGCATCGTGCGTTCCTCAATGAACAATTCGCAGCCGGCGTGTTTGTGGCCGCGGGCCCGAAAGTGCCACGCGATGGCGGAGTCATTCTCGCGGTCAACCTCGAGCGCGAGCAGCTCGACGCGCTGCTCGCCACCGATCCGTTCGCACAACAGAAAGTGGCGCGTTACGAGGTGACGGAATTCAAGGCGACGCGGCTCGCGCCGGGACTGAACCTGCCGGTTCCGGCGTGAGTCTTCGTCGGCGAGCGGAAAACGGGAAAGCGGGGGAAATTGCTTAAGCGGAAGGACAGCGGGACATCACGCGCCTGCCCAGCAAGCGCGTGAGCGAAACTTAACCAAGCAGCAGCTTGATATCGTGCACCCAAGGCGCGGCGCCCTGGCCATCGCGAGCGAAGAGTCGCAGCTTGCCGTCGGGATCGAAGACAAAGCTGGCCGCCGTGTGGTCCATCGTGTAGCTATCGGGCGTCTTGCCCGGCACCTTGGCGTAGTACACGCGGAAGTCCTTCGTCACCTTGGTGAGCTGCGCCTGATCGGCCGGGCGCAAGCCGACAAACGAAGGATTGAAGGCCGGCACGTACTGCGCCAGCAGCGCTGCCGTGTCGCGCTCCGGGTCGACCGTGACGAACAGCACCTGAACCCGCCTGGCATCTGTCGGACCCAATTGTTCGAGTGCTTGCGACAGTTCGGCCATCGTGGTCGGACAGACGTCGGGGCAATGCGTGTAGCCAAAGAACAGCACCACCACCTTGCCCTTGTAGTCCGCGAGCGTGCGGATCTTGCCGCTGGCGTCCGGCAACGAGAAGTCCGAGCCGAACTGCGTATTGCCGGTGATGTCGACGTTCTGGAACGAGGGAGCAGGTTTGCCGCAGCCTGAGGCCAATACCGCGCCGCCGAGCGCACAGGCCATCAAGGCGGCGCGCGCCACGCGCGCTAGCCGGTGTGTGAGCATGGAGTTACGCGCCAATCAGAACACGTGCATAGTGATCGATCAGCAGCGCGGCGAACAGCAGCGACAGGTAAATGATCGAGTAACGGAACAACTGACGCGCGAGCGTATCGGAGTACTCCCGATAAATCTTCCACGCATAGGCGAGGAACACGGCACCGAGCAGCACCGCCGCCACCAGATAAACGATGCCGCTCATGCCCGAGATGAAGGGCATCAGTGCGACCGCGAACAGGATCACCGAGTACAGGAAAATATGCAGCCGCGTGTACTGCTCGCCGTGGGTGTTCGGCAGCATCGGCAGGCCGGCGTTTTCGTAGTCCTTACGGCGGTACAGTGCGAGCGCCCAGAAATGCGGCGGCGTCCACACGAAGATGATCAGCACCAGAATCCACGCGTCGCCCGGCACGTGGCCGGTGACCGCAGCCCAGCCGAGCGCCGGCGGCATGGCCCCCGAGGCGCCGCCGATCACGATGTTCTGCGGCGTAGCCGGCTTGAGCAGCAGCGTGTAGATGACCGCGTAGCCGACGAAGGTGGCGAGCGTGAGCCACATGGTCAGCGGGTTGGCGAACGTGTAGAGCGTCCACATGCCGAGACCGCCGAGCACGGCGGAGAACAGCAGGATCTGCGCGGTCGTGATCTCGCCGCGGGCGGACGGCCGCCACGAGGTGCGGCGCATCTTCGCGTCGATCTTCTGTTCGACGAGGCAGTTGATGGCGAACGCCGCACCGGCCAGCAGCCAGATACCGATGGTGCCGCCGATCAGCACGGTCCACGGCACCATGCCGGGCGTGGAGAGAAACATACCGATCACTGCGCAGAACACGGCAAGCTGCGTGACGCGCGGCTTGGTCAGCGCGATGTACTGGGAGATCCGGCTACCGGGGGTTTGGGAAAGAGTTGTGCTGTCCATGAGGGTCACGCTGGCGCGGCGTCGCGCGCAGGTAAGGCGGCGCGGCCGGGACGGCTATAAGCGATTCGAAAGTTTAGCATAACGAGCAGCAGCAGCAGGATTGCGGCGCCGCCGTTATGGGCGACTGCAATGGGCAACGGCCATTGCAGGACAATGTTGGACAAACCGGTGACGAACTGGATCAGCACCACCAGCAACACGCCGTCAGCCGGCCGCCGCAGCGATTCGAAGCGGCGCACCTTCAGCGCAAACCAGAGCAGATAGGCAATCACGACAATCGCGAAGGTCCGATGGGTCCAGTGGATCGCCACGAGCGCATCCTGGGTAATCATCTCGCCGTCGCCGGTCATGCCGAGCGCACGCCACAGGTGGAAACCGTGCGCGAAGTCCATCGGCGGAATCCATTGGCCGTTGCAGGTCGGGAAGTCCGTGCAGGCGAGTACCGCGTAATTGGTGCTGACCCAGCCGCCCAGCGCGATCTGCACGACCAGCAGCGCGAGACCCGCGAGCGCCGCCGTGCGCCAGTGGGCGGCCTCGGGTTCGTACGCGGGCAGCGGTGTCTGGCGCGCCGCCAGCCAGCCGAGCGTGCCGAGCAGCGCGAGGCCCAGCAGCAGATGCGTCGTGACGATCACCGGTTGCAGCTTGAGCGTGACGGTCCACGCGCCGAATGCGCCTTGCACGAGAATCAACAGCAGCAGCGAAGTCGGCCACCACGGCGAGACGTGCAGCGGACGCCGCTTGATGCGCGCGACCCACGCAATCACCGTCTGCGCGACGATCAGCACGCCGATCGCCATGGCGAAGTAGCGGTGGATCATTTCGATCCACGCCTTGGTCATGCTGACGGGACCGGTGGGCAGCGCCTGGTGAGCCGCGGCAATCGCCGCGTGGGCGATAAACGGCGAGGCCGTGCCATAGCAACCGGGCCAGTCAGGACAACCGAGCCCGGAGTCGGTCAGGCGCGTGAAGCCGCCGAACATCACCAGGTCCAGCGTCATGAAAGTGGTGACCCAGACCAGCTTGCGGAATTTATTGTCGTCGGCCCTGACCCATACGTAGGACAGCGGCAGCAACGCAATGCACAAGCCGATCAGGCCCAGTTGCAATACGAACATCTCTCTACCTTCTCTCAAGGAAACGCCGGGCCGCCCCAAGTTTTCCGCCCCGAAGGAAGTCCCCGAGGGGGATTGCCCCCCTCGGGGGGCCTGGCGCGTAAGCGGCAGGTCTGGGGGCGCTCAAATTAAACGCAGCGGCCAATAGTGCTACAGACGGTTCAGTCCGCGGTACACCCTGGCGTGCGATAAAACGCCGCATCAGCCGATGCTCGACCACTTCAGCAGCTTGGTTAAGTCGCCCTTGATCTTGCTCGGGTTCGGATCTTTCGGAAAACGCATCATCAGGTTGCCGTTCGGATCGACCACGAAGATGTGATCGGTGAGCGTCGTACCCGCATCGACGGGCAGCCACGCCGCCAAAGCGGCCGGATCGGCGATCAGCTTGCGCGTGTCCGGATAGGCGTTCTGGATCACGTCGGCCACGTTCCCGGCGTCGGTGCGCAGCCAGACCTCGACGACCCGCTCGCGCTCCGGGCCCTGCGTCGCCCGCACCTGGCGCATGAAATACAGCTTGGTTACGCAAGCCTTGTCGCAAGCGCTGCTGTCTACCGAAACCATCAGCCATTTCCCGCGCAGCGACGCGAGCTTCAGCGGCTTGCCGTCTTCACCGGTCACCACGAGCGCGTCGGGAATCGGCCGCTGCGGCTCGACGAGCGTGCCGTAACTGGTCGTGCCGCCGGCCGGCTTGATCACGTAATAGGTGAAATACGAGCCGACCACGGGAGCCGCGCATACCAGCGCGATCAGCAGCATCATCCAGCGGCCGCGTCGCCACGACCCTTTGCTGCGGGGCTGGCCGGACCTGGCCACAGGGCTGGCGGATTGGCCGGCTTGCGGCGTGCGGGGAGATTGCGTCGACACTACAGAACCTCTTTCAATGATTGCGCCGTGTGCATCAAGCGCTCGGCACGTGCTCTTTCTTCGCGGCGCGCCGCGCGGCGTACAGGCCGAAAGCGAGCGCCGCAATGGCCATGCCCCACCATTGGAGCATGTAGCCGTAATTGCGTTCGACGTCGGTGTCCGGCGCCGGCCAGTCGCGCACGAGCTTGTCGCCGTCGTCGCTCAACTGCTGGATCACGAACGGCTGCAGCGGCAGGCCGGTCTCGGCGGCGTAGGCGCCCACGTCCAGATTCTGGCGGATCGACTGATGCGGAGCCGAACCGCCCTGCCCCAGTTCGAACGCGCGAGTGGCATCGGCACGCGCAATCCCTTCGATCTCGATCTGCCCCGGCGGCGTGACGTACGGCGCAATCACGGTGCGGTCGTTGATGTTGCGCGGCAACCAGCCGCGATTGACCAGCACGTACCCGCCTTCGGCGAGTTTAAAGGGCATCACGACGTAAAAACCCGCTTGATCGTTATACGGGCGATTGTCGAGATAGACCACCTTGTCGGCGACAAAACTGCCGCGCGCGCGCACCCGGTGAAACTCGATGTCTTTCAGCGCTATCGGCGCGCTGCCGACCGGCTCGGCCGGCGCGTTCCCGAACTGCGTGATATGGGCCTGCAGCGCCTCTTTCTGATGCGCGCGATCGCGCTGCCAGAACCCCAGCCGCACCGTTACCGCAACGACAATCAGAATCAGCAACGCAGGCAGCCAGCGGATATTCATCGCGCTTGCCCCGACGGCACACAGCGCGCGACGCACGGTGCGATAATAACCATATTGCCTTCGCGCTCCTGAATTTCAGCCGATTTCATGCACATTCTCGTTCCCATCGCCTTTGCCCTGATCATTGCCAGCATGGCCTCGGCGCTGTACTTCATGATGCACGACAAGGGTAAGACGAAACGTATGGTCTGGTCGCTGGCTACCCGTGTGGGCCTGTCGATCTCGCTGTTCCTCTTCATCCTGTTTGCGCACTGGATGGGCTGGATCCAGTCGACCGGCATCCCTTACGGCCGCTAGATCGCGGCGCGCAATTTCCGCATCAATTCCGCTTCAGTCCCGCCCCGGCAGGAAGTCCCCTCGGGGGGGGCCCGGCGCGTCAGCGGTAGGCTGGGGGCACTCATAAGCAAAACGCCGCCCTGACAGGGTCGAGGGCGGCGCTGCGTCAGTCCTGCATACTACTCGTTGGCTTCGCGACCTGCAGCGAAACCGGCAATTCAAAGCGCTGCGCGTAACCCGTCACAAAAACCGCAGGAACAGATACTGCGCGCAGACCCGCAAGCCTTACAGCCAGTACACAACAACGTACAGCCCGAGCCACACCACGTCCACAAAGTGCCAGTACCAGGCCGCCCCCTCAAACGCGAAGTGGTGTTCCGGTGTGAAGTGGCCGCGAATCAGGCGCACCAGCACCACGGTCAGCATCGTGCCGCCGAGGAACACGTGGAACCCGTGGAAACCGGTCAGCAGGAAGAAGGTCGAGCCGTACACGCCCGAAGCCAGCGTCAGGTTCAGCTCGTTATAGGCGTGGTAATACTCGAAGCCTTGCAGGAACAGGAAGCACAGGCCCAGCAAGACGGTGGCGGCCAGCCATGCAATCGTCTTGTTGCGATGGTCCTCGCGCAGCGCATGGTGAGCGACCGTCAGCGTCGCGCCCGAGGACAGCAGCAGCGCCGTATTGATGGTCGGGACCGGCCACGGCTGCATCGACTTGAAGTGCGATACCAGCGTTGCCGGACCGGTGTTCGGCCACACCGCGGTGAAATCCGGCCAGATCAGCTTGTAATCGAGGCTGCCCAACTGGTGCATGGCGATTTCGCGGGCATAGAACAGCGCACCGAAAAACGCGCCGAAGAACATGACTTCGGAGAAGATGAACCAGCTCATGCTCCAGCGGTACGACTTGTCGACCTTCTTGCCGTACATGCCGCCTTCCGATTCGGAGATTGCATCGCCGAACCAGTGCCACAACGTGAAGAGCAGCCACAGCAAGCCAGCGAGCACCGTGATGGGCGCCCAGCTTTCGCCGTTGATCCAGGCCGCAAGCGATGACAGCATGACCAGCAGCCCGATGGCCGCGCTGATCGGATGCCGCGACGGATGCGGTACGAAATAGTACGGGCTCTCGTTTTGACCGCTCATTCTTGATTCTCCACTTCAGTCCAGTTGTTCCGCTTGACCCGGTTTAGTCCGGCTGTCTCTTCGGCGGCGCGTCGATACCGCACCACTTCACTCTAATCTCGGGCCGCGCCTTTGGCCCCATGCTGCCCAGCGCTGCCGCCTTAGCCCACCACCGCATGCACGACCAGAATCAGCAGGCCGATAAAGATGGCCGCACCGACCAACGCCGCCACCAGCACGTGCAGCGGGTTGAGCTGGGTGGCGTCCGATTCCAGGTCGCGCCGCTTGCGCACGCCGAAAAACGCCCAGAACACGGCTTTCATCGACTGGCCGAAGCTGCTCTTTCGACCGCTACGCCCCTCGTCGCTACCATCGTTGTGGCTCATTACCTTCTTCTTCCTTCGCCTCGCGCATGACGCGTCAGGCATCGGGCGCCGCAGCCTTGACCGGCCCCGCAGCCTTGGCCGGCCCCGCTGTCCCGCTCGTCACCGGGGCGGGCGTATTGAGTTCGAAGAACGTGTACGACAAGGTGATCGTCTTCACATCCTTCGGTAATTTCGGGTCGACGACGAACACCACCGGCAACCGCTTGACCTCGTTCGCAGCCAGCGTCTGCTGCGTAAAACAAAAGCATTCGATCTTCTTGAAGTACTCGGTGGCCTGTTTCGGCGCGTAGCTCGGAATAGCTTGCGCGTGAATCGTGCGCGCCTGTTCGTTGCTCACCGTGTACATCACCGTCATGACTTCGCCGGGATGCACGTCGAGGCTGTGCTGCTCCGGCTTGAAACCCAGCGGGCCGCGCGCGTTCGCATCGAATTCGACCGAAATCGTGCGGCTCATGTCGACCTGCGTATTCTTCGCTTCCCGTACCGTCGCGTCGCGCTGCACGAGATTGTTGATACCGGTAATCTGGCAGATCGCGCGATACATCGGCACCAGCGCAAACCCGAAACCGAACATCAGGAACGCGACCACGACCAGCTTGATCAGCATCGACCGGTTAAACGAGCGGTCGGTCTCCGCCGGCGGTTGCATCGACATCGAACTTCCTCAACAAGCCATCGAAGCAGCCCGGTAATCCAGCTCGGGCAAATCCCTGTCGCACAGTCACGCTCAGGAGAAAAAGCTCCGTTTGACAAAGATACCCACGAAAAAAGCGGCGGCGATGGCCAGCATGATCAGACCGAGCCGCAGGTTGCCCGCGCGGATTTCCTCGGGCGTACGTCGTTGTTGTGGATTCCGGGTCATGCTGGAGCTTCTCGAACCTTCACTGATAAGAACCGCCGCCACGCTACGACTCTGCGGCTTTGCCGCATCCGGCCCGGCTTGCGCCAGGACCGGGCCAGCACCTGCAATGCCGCTTCGAACGATCGCTTACTCGACCGTCGGCGGGTTTTCGAACGTATGGAACGGAGCCGGGCTCGGCACGGTCCATTCGAGGCCCGTCGCACCGTCCCACGGCTTGTCGCCGGCCTTTTCGAGCTCGCCGCCGCCGCGGTAAGCCGGCAGCGCCACTGCAAACAGAAAGTACACCTGGGCGAGGCCGAAGCCGAACGCGCCGATCGTGATGACCTGGTTCCAGTCGGTGAACTGCGCCGGGTAGTCGGCGTAACGACGCGGCATGCCTGCGAGACCCACGAAGTGCATCGGCAGGAAGGCGAGGTTAAAGAAGATCATCGAGGCCCAGAAGTGGATCTTGCCGCGCGTCTCGTTGTACATCCAGCCGGTCCATTTCGGCGACCAGTAGTACCAGCCGGAGAACAGGCCGAACAGCGAACCGGCCACCAGCACGTAGTGGAAGTGCGCCACCACGAAGTAGGTCCCGTGATACTGGATGTCGAGCGGCGCCATGGCGAGCATCAGGCCCGTCAGACCGCCGAAGGTGAACACGAACAGGAAGCCCACCGCAAACAGCATCGGGGTTTCGAACGTCAGCGAACCGCGCCACATCGTGGCAACCCAGTTGAACACCTTCACGCCCGTCGGCACGGCGATCAGCATCGTGGCGTACATGAAGAACAACTGGCCGGTCACCGGCATGCCGGTGGCGAACATGTGGTGCGCCCAGACCATGAACGACAGGATGGCGATCGACGACGTCGCATACACCATCGAGCTATAGCCGAACAGCGGCTTGCGCGCGAAGGCCGGGATCACCTGCGAGACGATCCCGAACGCCGGCAAGATCATGATGTATACCTCGGGATGCCCGAAGAACCAGAAGATATGCTGGTACATCACCGGATCGCCGCCGCCTGCCGCGTTGAAGAACGACGTGCCGAAGTGGCGGTCGAACAGCAGCATCGTGATCGCACCGGCCAGAACCGGCATCACGGCGATCAGCAGGTAAGCGGTGATGAGCCACGTCCAGACGAACATCGGCATCTTCATCAGCGTCAGGCCCGGCGCGCGCATGTTCAGGATCGTCACGACGATGTTGATGCCGCCCATGATCGACGAGGCGCCCATCAGGTGGACCGCGAAAATCGCGAAATCCATGCCCGGGCCCATCTGCGTGGAGAGCGGCGCATACAGCGTCCAGCCGGCCGCCGTGGCGCCACCGGGCGAGAAGAACGAACCGACCAGCAGGACCGCCGCGACCGGCAGCAGCCAGAAGCTGAAGTTGTTCATCCGCGCGAACGCCATGTCCGAGGCGCCGATCTGCAGTGGCACCATCCAGTTCGCAAAACCGACGAAGGCCGGCATGATCGCGCCGAACACCATGATCAGCCCGTGCATGGTGGTCAACTGGTTGAAGAACTCAGGGCGCATGATCTGCAGGCCTGGTTCGAACAGCTCGGCACGGATCATCAGCGCCATCACGCCCCCGGAGAGGAACATGGTGAACGAGAAGATCAGGTACAGCGTACCGATATCCTTGTGGTTGGTGGCGTACAGCCAGCGGCGCCAGCCATGCGGCGTGCCGTGAGCATGGTCGCCGTGTACGTGCTCGTGGCCCGCAACTACATCGTGTCCAACGCTAGACATGACTATCTCCTAAAGCGAATACTGCGATGCTGACCATCAACACGTCAGGCTGCCGGGCTGATCTGAACACGGCGTGCTTCTTTGGCGTCGCTGCCGCCCGTGACCGTTTCCGGCTTCTTTAAAATAATATGGTCTTCGGCAATACCGGCGGCCTTCAGCGCGTCGCGCACGGCTTCCGCGCGGCTCTTCGCGAGCTTCGCGTTGACCTCGGCCGAACCGGTTGCATCCGTAAAGCCCGACACTGCGAACTTCGCGTCCGGATGCGCCTTGGCGTAGTCGGCGGCCGCGGCGACCGCGGCCTTCGCGTCGTCCGGCAGCGTGCTCTTGCCGGTCTCGAAGTAGACGTTGGCCGGCAACGCTGCTGCGCTGTCCGAGGAAGCGGCAGCCGCCGGCGCCGCAGCGCTTGCGGCACCTGCGTCGCTGGCTGCGGCTGCGCCGCTCGCGCCTGCGGCGGCGTCAGCCAGGTGGTCGCCGCCTTCCGGCAGCTTGCCGTTGCGGGCGTCAGCCACCTGCTTCGGCTGGAGAATGTCACCCGTGTGGTTGCCCCACGAGTTGCGCTCGAACGTGATCACCGAAGCGATTTCGACGTCGTTCAGCGTAGGCGCCCACGACGGCATTGCATTCTTGCCCTTCAGCACGAGGCTCACGTGTTGAGCGATCGGGCCGTTGGCGATCTTGCTGCCGTCGAGCGCCGGGAACGCGCCCGCGCCCTTGCCGGTCGGCTGGTGGCAGACCGCGCAGTTCGATGCGTAGACCTTGCCGCCGCGTTCCATCAGCTCGGCCATCGTGTAGGTCTTGTTGGGGTCGTCAGCGCCGGCGGCCATTTTCTTCTTCTGCTCGTCGACCCACTTTGCGTAATCGTCAGCCGACAGAACCTCGACCACGACCGGCATGAACGCGTGCTCCTTGCCGCACAGTTCGGTACAGAAGCCGCGGAACGTGCCCGTCCTGTCAGCCTTGAACCAGGTGTCGCGCACGAAGCCCGGAATCGCATCCTGTTTCACGCCGAAAGCCGGCACGTACCAGGAGTGGACCACGTCGTTGGCGGTGGTGATGATGCGGATTTTCTTGTCGACCGGCACCACGAGCGGGTTGTCGACTTCCTGCAGATAGGTGTCGCTCTTCGGCATCGTACCGTCGACCTCGGCACGCGGCGTGCTGAGCGTGGACAGGAAGCTGATGCCCTCGCCCGGACCCTTCACGTAGTCGTAACCCCACTTCCACTGATAACCGGTGACCTTGATGGTCAGATCGGAGTTGGTGGTGTCCTTCATCGCCACGACCGTCTTGGTGGCGGGCAGCGCCATCAGCACGACGATGACGAACGGGACAATCGTCCAGATGATTTCGACGGTGGTGCTTTCGTGGAAATGGGCGGCCTTGTGGCCTTTCGACTTGCGGTGAGCAAAGACCGAATAGAACATCACGCCGAACACACCCACGAAGATCACGGTACAGAGGATCAACATGAACGTGTGGAGGTGATAGAGCTCCTCAGCGATAGCGGTTGCAGACGGCTGGAGGTTGATCTCGTTGACGGCGGGGCCACCCGGACTGTCGCCCACTGCCAGCGCGGCACCTGCAAAGAGCAGCCCGGTAAGCGCCAGCCCGCCCATGAGGGCTCGCTTGATTGTTTTCATAGATTCCTTACCCAAATTTTCCATTCAAACCCTCGACCCCGCTGGAAGGCTGCCTCGCGCTCCCCTGAACGGCGCGAGCCTCGGTGCGTCTAGCAACGCCTGAGCCACATGCGCAATTCGCCTGCAAATTGCGCGCGCCGATACTGCGCAAGGTGTTGCCCGATCATGATCGTCTGGCCACGCGAGACCAGTTTGATGTGGTCACGCGGCGTTGCGCCCGGCTCGATCCGCACCCAGCGCGGATTGAATTCGAACAGCGTGACTTGCTCCGCGCTCACCCGCTCGATGACGAGCCGGTTCGGAAACAGCCTGATGCGTTCGTAATCCACAGCATGACGCGCGTAAATTGCAAAAGCGATACCGACCGCTACCAACTCGATGCCGGTGAACGGCAGCACCAGCCAGGCGCCGATCAGATCCAGCATGAAAGCAATGAGCAGCGAAACCGCTGCAAGCGACACATAGAACCATACGAACTGCTTCGGCGACACCGAGCAGTTGCGTTTCATCGTCCAGTCCTTCAGGACCGGTTCCGACTCCGCCAGCAGATCAGATGACGCCATCGCTGTCTCCTGCGAGTTGCCTCTTAATCCTGCCTGTTACCGCTGCCTGGTGCCGCTTCGCGCCGCCTTTTGCTGCTGCCCGGCGCCTCGGGCCTGCCGCCCCGAAGGTGGGAGCTTCGAGCGACAAACTGACGCATTATAGGCGCGTTCAATGGCATCCACAAGCAACGCCCTATCGGCTTGCAAGCCAAGCCCGACAAGCCTCTGCGCCGTTTTGACGCATCTTGAGAAGCACTTTTACCCCGCTAATTTCAGACATAACAGATGCCCTCTTTACCGCTTCAACGATTCTTTGACGGACCTCGTCCAATGTCCTCCAGACGCACGATTCCATGACCTTCGGCGGTCATGCGCGGCACCGCTTTCCAGGCATGTCCGTAGATCACCTCGAAGGTCAGGGCGAGCGTTCCGTCGTCCCGCCGGCGTGCCTCCAGCGCGGCCAGCAACGCCTTGTAGAGACGCCGCGAGACCGGCCCCGCAGCGCCGCCCACGGGCAGACCAGCCTCGCGCTCGAACGGGTAAGCCCCCCAGCGGCGCACGTCGGCAAGCAGCGATTGCGGCGACTGATAGGTGATAGTGAGCGTCTCCTGGTCCATCACCGGAATCTCGAAGCCGCTCTCAACCAGCATATCGCCCAAGTCGTGCATGTCCACGAAATCGATCACGTGCTTGCGCGACGGCACGCCGTGCGCCGCCTCTACTTCAGCGTAGGCGCCACGCAATTCCTTGAGCGTATCGGGGCCGAGCGTGCTGAACATCAGGAGGCCGCCCACCTTCAGCACGCGCTGCCATTCGGGAAACACGAGATCGGGCCGCGAGTGCCAGTGCAAGGCGAGGTTTGACCAGATGAATTCGAAGGCGCCCGGCGCAAAAGGCAGGGCCGAGAAGTCGGCCTGGGCGAAGCGCGGACCGCGCGCGCCGAGCGCCTTGCCAATCGAGGCGGGCAGGAAACGCCGCCAGCTAGTCTCGCCGGCGTCGTGGCGCAGCGCCCGGGTGAGCATGACGTGCGAGAGGTCGGTGCCGAACACCGGCGCCTCGGGAAAACGCTCGCGCAGTCCGGGCAGGTCGTCGCCCGCGCCGCAGCCCGCGTCGAGCACGGCGGCCGGACTGACCTTGATATAGGCGAGGCGCTCGCCCATGCGCTGCGCAATCTCGCGCGGCAGGAACGCTACATCGTCGAAGGTCGCCGCGCGGCGGTCGAAAATCCGCTGCAGGCGCCGGGAATCATAGGCCGGACGGCCAGATTTAGCGGCAGATGGGGGCATGGGAGTCACACGGACGAAGAGCACGAAGTATACTCGCTCGCTCCCCTCCATTCAGCGCAGGAGGCCTTTCGCGGGCGGCCCATCGATGCGATTTCAGGCGTCAGTTTCTTCACCTTGCGGCCGGCTTGCAGAATTTGCAACCCGGCTGGGTTCGTCATGGCCACGCCTTTTGCACGCCGCCCTGCCGAATCTTTGCGCACTATGCGGCAATTTGTCGCAGAACACGCTCTGCCGGGGCTGTGACGAGGCTTATGCGAATGAAGCACGCTTGCGTTGCGCGGTCTGCGCGGTGCCACTGTCCGCGTCGCGGCGCGGCAAGCGCACTGGTTACCGGTGCGCGGACTGTGTCGCCACGCCGCCGCCGTTCGATGCCACCCTTGCACTGGCCGACTACCGGGCGCCGCTCGACACGCTGGCAGTCGGTTTGAAGTTTCGCGCCCGGCTAAGGCTGGCCGACGAATTCGCCCACCGGCTCGCGCGCCTTGCGGACGATATGCTCGACGCATCCGAATGGCCCGATGTGATGGCGCCAGTGCCGCTCGCGGCGAAGCGGCTTGTCGAACGCGGCTATAACCAGGCGTGGCAGATTGCCGGGCCGCTAGCCCGCGCGCTCCATATAAGGAGCGACGCCACGCTGCTCGCGCGCGTGATCGACACCGCGCCGCAGTCGCGCCTCGACCTGGACGCGCGCCGGCAAAACGTCGGCCGGGCCTTCAGGATCACCGGTCAGGTGCGCGGCCTGCACGTGGCGGTAGTCGACGATGTCATGACCACCGGCGCCACGCTCGAAGCCCTCGCGCGCACGCTAAAGGCCGCGGGCGCGCGGCGCGTCACCAACTTCGTCGCACTGCGCACGCCGAAAAACTAGTCTCCATTGGCTCACATCATGTTTAACGTCGTACTCGTCGAACCCGAAATCCCGCCGAACACCGGCAATGTCATCCGCCTATGCGCCAATACCGGCGCGCGCCTGCATCTGATCGAACCGCTCGGCTTCCCGCTCGACGACGCCAAGATGAAGCGCGCAGGCCTCGACTATCACGAGTACGCCCAGATGCACGTGCATGCCGACTGGGCCGCGTTCCTGGCCAGGGAAACACCGGACCCGGCGCGCATGTTCGCGTTCACGACGCGCGGCTCCGGCGCTTTTCATGCGCATTCGTTCTTGCCCGGTGACTGGTTCGTGTTCGGCGCAGAGACGCGCGGGCTGCCGGATGGCGTGCTCGAACAGTTCGCCGCCGAACAGCGGGTACGCTTGCCGATGCGTCCGGGTAACCGCAGCCTGAATCTGTCGAATACCGTTGCGGTGGTGGTGTTCGAGGCCTGGCGTCAAGCCGGCTTCGAAGGCGGCGCCTGACGGCGCGAAGCCCGCGCGGCGAAGTCAGCCAATCCAGCCTGATAACGCGCGAACATGGCCTCGTCGAAGCAGGCGAACACAACATGCTCGATGGTGGGCGCCTGCGGTAGCGTTGCGAGGACGGTGCTAATCGCAATGCCAACCGCCTGTTCCGCCGGAAAGCGGTAGATGCCGCAACTGATTGCGGGAAACGCGATGCTCTTGCAGCCCGCCTGCCCGGCGAGTTCAAGCGAGCGCCGGTAGCACGACGCCAGCAGCTCAGCCTCGCCGCGGCCTCCGCCTTGCCAGACCGGCCCCACCGCGTGAATCACGTGCTTCGCCGGCAACTGGTATCCCGCAGTGATTTTCGCGTCGCCGGTCGCGCAACCGCCGAGCGTTTCGCATTCGCGTAACAGCGCGCGCCCTGCGGCGCGATGAATCGCGCCGTCCACCCCGCCCCCGCCCAGCAGCGAGGTGTTGGCCGCGTTGACGATCGCGTCGAGCACCAGCGTCGTGATATCGACGACGCGCGCCTCGAGCGAGCAATGACCTGATGTGAGCATGGAGAACCTCGCCATCCGAAACGTCGATAAGACGTGGACAGCGAGGAGAGGGCAACGGTTCAGCGCAAAACGGAACGGCTACTCGGCTTTGGCATCCCGGCGCAGCAGCGCGTTGACTGCGTCGCGCGGAGCGACGCCATCGAACAGCACAGCGCAAACGGCCTCGGTGATCGGCATGTCGATCGAGTGAGAGCGAGCGATTGCCAGCACCGCTTGCGCGCAACGTACCCCTTCGGCCACATGACCCAGACCGCCGAGGATGTCGTCGAGCGTACGCCCGGCGGCCAGTTGCAGGCCCACCGTGCGGTTGCGCGACAGATCGCCGGTGGCGGTCAGAATCAGATCGCCAAGACCAGTGAGACCGGTAAACGTCTCAGCCCGGCCGCCGAGCGTCACGCCGAGGCGCGACATTTCGGCCAGACCGCGCGTGATCAGCGCGGCCCGCGCATTGAGGCCAAGACCCAGGCCGTCCGCGATACCCGTTGCGATTGCCAGCACATTCTTCACCGCGCCGCCCACTTCCACGCCGACGACGTCGTCGCCGGTATAGATGCGCATGGCGCCATGGTGAAACGCCGCCACGGTACGCTCGCGGCAAGCTGCCGAACCGCTCGCGATAGTCAGCGCGACCGGCAGGCCCTGCCCCACTTCACGTGCAAAACTGGGGCCGGACAACACGCCATTGCTGCCGTGACCGGACAGCTCGGCAGCCACGACCTGATGCGGCAACAACTGCGTATCCGCCTCGAAGCCTTTGCACAGCCACACCACGTGAGCCGGCACCTTGCCGGCGGCACGCATGGCCTGGAACAGCCCGCGCAAGCCGGCCACCGGCGTCGCGACGACGCAAAGCGCATCGTCGGCGAGCGCGTGGCTCAACGCCGCATCGAGATCGGCTTCGTAGCGAAGCCCAGCCGGCAAAGCAACGCCCGCCAGATAGCGGGCGTTTTCATGCGCGGCGGCGAGCTCGGCGACCAGCGCCGGCTCACGCGCCCACAGCACCGTATCGTGCCGCACAGCCAGATGGCCCGCGAGAGCGGTGCCCCATGCACCAGCGCCGAGAACGGCGACTTTCATACCCGGCACTGCGCGCAACGCTTAGTGCGTGACGCCGTTCTGCGCCGCGCCGTCTTGCGAGCCGAGCTGTGCGAGACGTTGCTCGTAAAGGGCCTGGAAGTTGATTTCGGCGAGGTGGATCGGCGGGAAGCCTGCGCGGGTAATCGCGTCGGCGATGTTCGAGCGCAGGTACGGAAACAGGATCGTCGGGCAGGCGATGCCGACCAGCGGATCGATCTGCTCAGCCGGAATGTTGCGGATATCGAAAATACCGGCTTGCTTGGCTTCGATCAGGAACGCGACCTTGTCCGACACCTTGGCGGTCACGGTGCCCGTGACGAGGATTTCGAACACCGTGTCGGCGAGGCGCTCGGCCTTCACGTCGACTTCGACTTCGACCGACGGCATTTCCTGTTCGAGGAAAATGGCCGGCGAATTCGGCTGCTCGAGCGACATGTCCTTCAGGTAGATGCGCTGGATGTTGAAGAACGGCTGGTTATTCTCGTCGGACATGATTGGAGGTTCCCTGATATGGTCATTGTGGCGCGCCATGCTGCCATGGCACGCCGGATCGATGCGATGCGCCGCGCCCACCGCGGGCGTCGGCACACCGGCTTGTTCTGGTACTGCCTTGCCTGCCCGCAGCCGCGCCCGGCAAGCTGCGGCGCGCTTAGGCGGCTTCGAGCAGCGGCATCAGGCCGCCCGCGCGATCGAGCGCGGAAAGGTCATCATAGCCGCCCACATGCGTCTCGCCGATGAACACCTGAGGAACCGTACGGCGCCCCGTGCGGCTCATCATTTCTTCACGCCGGGCCGGATCTTTGTCGATCAGCACCTTTTCGACGTTCGCAACGCCGCGCGACTTTAAAAGACGTTCGGCCATCTGGCAATACGGGCACACCTGGGTGCTGTACATGATTACCTTGTTCACTTCGCTGCTCCTTGTTTCACAACCGGCATGCCGGCTTGCTGCCAGGCGTTCAGGCCGCCTTCCAGCACATGGACTTCGGCGTAGCCCGCGTCCTGCACGACGCGCACCGCCTTGTTCGACTGCTGGCCGGTCTGGCATACCAGCAGCACCGGGTTGCTCTTGTTCTTCACGAGCTGGCCGACCTTCGCCTGCAACTCGGCAAATTCGAGATGCCGTGCCGAGGGCAGATGACCGTTGGCGAACTCCGCCGACGGACGCAAATCGATGACCACGGCGTTGCGGCGGTTGATCAGCTGGGTGGCGGCGGCAGCGGACAGCCCGCCGCGGCCCCGGCGGCTGATCGACGGCCACAGGAGCAACCCACCGGAGATGAGGACGATCGCGATCAGTACAAGGTTTGTGTAATCGGTGAAGAACTTCACGGAAAATCCGCCGAAAAAGAGAGAAATCGGAATGAGGCAATCCGACCATTATAAAATAACCGCCTGACGCGATGGCGACGGCCCATTTGGCCGCGTGCGCCGCGCTTTACCGCTTCCTTACTACTGACCGGCCATCTTATGTACAAACTCGTTCTCATCCGCCACGGCGAATCGACGTGGAACAAGGAAAACCGCTTCACCGGCTGGGTCGATGTCGACCTGACCGAGCAAGGCAATCGTGAAGCGCAGCAGGCTGGCGTGCTGCTGAAGGAATCGGGCTACACGTTCGACATCGCCTACACGTCGGTTCTGAAGCGCGCGATCCGCACCCTTTGGCACGTACAGGACCAGATGGACCTGATGTACCTGCCGGTGGTCCACTCGTGGCGTCTGAACGAGCGCCACTACGGCGCGTTGTCGGGCCTGAACAAGGCGGAAACCGCAGCCAAGTTCGGCGACGAACAGGTGCTGGTCTGGCGCCGCAGCTATGACACGCCGCCGCCCGCACTCGATCCGTCCGACGAACGCACCGCCTACAACGACCCGCGCTACGCCAAGGTGCCGCGCGAGCAACTGCCGCTCACCGAGTGCCTGAAGGATACGGTGGCGCGCGTGCTGCCGATCTGGAACGAGTCGATCGCACCGGCCATCAAGTCGAACCGCAAGGTGCTGATCGCCGCACACGGCAACTCGATCCGCGCGCTGGTGAAATACCTCGATAACATCTCGGACGACGAGATCGTCGGCTTGAACATCCCGAACGGCGTGCCGCTCGTGTATGAACTGGACGAAAACCTGAAGCCTATTACGCACTACTATCTGGGCGACCAGGAAGCCATCGCCAAGGCCCAGGCCGCGGTCGCAAAGCAAGGCAAAGCCGGCTGAGCCCCGCAACGAGGCCGCAGCGAACCCAATGGGCGGCGCGTATACGCCGCTCATTTGGGGTCCTGAGCGCCATGCTCATTCGCTGCATAAGACGCAATACAAAACTGCAGAAAACACGCTGTGCGCCCTGGTAGAAACCCGCCAGGCGCGCAGCGCAACACCACCCGCGCGCGCACCGCGAGATCCGTCTTTCCGGTTACCGCGCCTTTCTTCCATACCGCAGCGCAAATCCTCAGAACCTGGTACACCACACGCTGTCGAACTGCGATTACCATCGCTGTGCACTGCCTGAGCGGGTGTGCAGTTATACTTGTCCGTCCCCATCTCTTTGACGCTGCCACGCGCTTCCGACCGCAACAGACTCTATGCGAAAGAACCTGAAAAATATCGGCCTGATTGCCGCGGGCCTTGCTACCGGCGTTTTTGCCACGCTGCAACTTTCCGCCTCGGCCCAGCAGCCTGCCAGCAGCGCGGTCGCCCCGCTGCCGCTCGACCAGCTGCGCCTGTTTGCCGAAGTTTTCGGACAGATCAAGCACGAATATGTCGAACCGGTCGACGACAAGAAGCTCCTCACGGCCGCCATCAAGGGCATGGTCTCGAGCCTCGACCCGCACTCGTCGTATCTGGACAAGACCGATTACGAAGAACTGCAGGAACAAACCAAGGGCCGCTTCGCCGGCCTCGGTATTGAAATTTCGTCGGAAGACGGCCTGATCAAGGTGATTTCGCCGATCGAAGACACGCCCGCGTTCCGCGCCGGCATCCGTCCGGGCGACCTGATCACGCGCATCAACGACAAGCCGGTGCGCGGCATGACGCTCGACCAGGCGGTCAAGCAGATGCGCGGCGACCCGGGCACCAAGGTCACGCTGACCATCTTCCGCAAGACCGACGACCGCACCTTCCCGCTCACCGTCACGCGCGCCATCATCAAGGTGCAGAGCGTGAAGATGAAGATTGTGGCGCCGGGTTATGCGTACATCCGCATCACCAGCTTCCAGGAACGCACCACGCCGGATCTGGCTGAAAAGCTTCAGGAAATCGCGCGCCAGCAGCCGAACCTGAAGGGCCTGATCCTCGACCTGCGCAACAACGGCGGCGGTCTGCTGCAAAGCGCGGTCGGCGTAGCCGGCGCGTTCCTGCCGCCGGATTCGGTGGTGGTCTCGACCAACGGCCAGATCCCGGATTCGAAGCAGGTCTATCGCGACACCTACGACAACTATCGTCTGCCGTCGTTTGACAGCGATCCGCTGAAGGACGAAGCGCCGATCTTCAAGACCGTGCCGATGATCGTGCTGACCAATGCCTACTCGGCGTCGGCCTCGGAAATCGTCGCGGGTGCGCTGCAGGATCAGCATCGTGCGCTGATCGTCGGCAAAACGACCTTCGGCAAGGGTTCGGTGCAAACGGTGCGTCCGATGACGGCCGACACCGCACTGCGCCTGACCACGGCGTACTACTACACGCCGAGCGGCCGCTCGATCCAGAACAAGGGTATCCGTCCGGATATCGCAGTGGACCAGTATGCGGACGGCGATCCGGACGACGCACTCGTGACGCGCGAAGTGGATTATTCGAACCACCTCGCCAACACGCAGGATCCGAACGAGAAGAAGGAACAGGAACAGCGCGAACAGGAGCGCATGGACCAGTTGCGGGCGCTTGAAGAGCAGAACGACAAGAAGACGCCGGAACAGCGCCAGAAAGACCGCGACCGCAAGCCGGTCGAGTTCGGCTCGGCAGACGACTTCATGCTGCAGCAAGGCCTGAACAAGCTGGAAGGCAAGCCGGTGCAAGAGTCGAAGTCGCTCACCGAACGGCGTCTGGCGCAAAACAAGCCGGAGCAATCCGCTTCGGCGCCGGTCGCGGTCAAGCCGACCACCCCGGTGCCGGGCATGGGCGCATCGGCGAGCACGCCGGCTTCCGCTCCGGCTCCGGCCTCGCAAAGCAACTAAGTAGCAAGCTTCACCCACGGGTCTTCGCGGCATGCGCCGCGAAGACCCGTTTTCTTAAGCGCGCTTAAAATAACCAGAACGAACACTCGCGCAGCAGCGCCGCACCTGATCTTATAAACGGCCTGCCGGCCGTCACCGCGCGACTCACCCTGCGCCCCGCCATGAACGACGATCAACTTCTCCGCTACTCACGCCATATCCTTGTCGACGAACTCGGTATCGAAGCTCAGCAGCGTTTTCTCGATGCCCATGCAATCGTCGTCGGCGCGGGTGGGCTGGGCTCGCCTGCGGCAATGTATCTGGCCGCGGCCGGCGTGGGCAAGTTGACCCTCGTGGATGCCGATACGGTCGATCTCACCAACCTGCAACGCCAGATCCTGCATGTGACGGCCTCGGTTGGCCGCAGCAAGGTCGAATCCGGGCGCGATACGATCGCTCAACTCAATCCCGAGGTGGTGGTGGATGCGGTCGCGCAACGCGTCGACGATGCGTGGCTCGAAGCGGCCGTGCCGCACGCCACGGTCGTGCTCGATTGCACCGATAACTTTGCCACCCGCCACGCCATCAACCGCGTGTGCTGCGCGCATGGCGTGCCGCTCGTCTCGGGAGCCGCGCTGCGCTTCGACGGGCAGATCAGCACGTTCGATTTCCGCGACGCGGCGTCGCCCTGCTACGCGTGCGTCTTTCCGGAAGATCAGCCGTTCGAGGAAGTGGCCTGCTCGACGATGGGCGTGTTTGCACCGACTGTAGGGATCATCGGCGCGATGCAGGCAGCCGAGGCACTGCGCGTGATTGCCGGCATCGGCACGCCGCTGGTGGGCCGCCTGATGATGCTCGATTCGCTGCGGATGGAATGGAACACGATGCGCATCGCCCGCCAGCCGGATTGCCCGGTGTGCGGCGACGCGCATCGTCGTCAGGCACTCACGCCAGCGCAACCAGCTTGAGCGCGGCCTGCACCTCTTCCGGCTCGAACGAAGCCAGCACATCCGCCACCGGCTTCTCCAGCGTCTTCACGTGCGAGCGCAGGATCTCCTGCTTCACGACCAGCAACTGGCTGGGGTGCATCGAAAACTCGGTGAGACCCATGCCGAGCAACAGACGCGTCAGGGCCGGGTCGCCCGCCATTTCACCGCACACCGAGACCGGCACACCCGCGCGCTTCGCCTCGCGCAGCGTGAAAGCGATCAGATGCAGCACCGCCGGATGCAGCGGGTCGTACAGATGTGCGACCGCATTGTCCGCGCGGTCGATCGCCAGCGTGTACTGGATCAGATCGTTGGTGCCGATCGACAGGAAATCGAGCCGCTTCAGGAACAACGGCAAGGCAATCGCCGCCGCCGGAATCTCGATCATCGCGCCGACCCGCACGTTCGGATCGTAGGCAAGCCCCGCGTCGTCGAGCTGACGCTTGGCCTCCCGAATCAGGTCGAGCGTCTGGTCGATCTCCAGCGCATGCGCGAGCATCGGAATCAGGATCTTCACGGTACCGAACGCCGACGCACGCAGGATGGCGCGCAACTGCGTGAGGAACATCTGCGGCTCGGACAGGCTCCAGCGGATCGCGCGCAGCCCCAGCGCCGGGTTCGCGGCAGTCTCGTAACCGTCGCCGCCGCTCATCGAATCGAGCGGCTTGTCGGCGCCCACGTCGATCGTGCGGATCGTCACCGGCAGCCCGTTCATCAGTTCCACCGCCCGCTTGTAGGCCTCGAACTGCTCCTCTTCGGCCGGCAGCTTGTCCTTGTGATTCATGAACAGGAATTCGGTGCGGAACAGGCCGATGCCGGTTGCCCCCGCATCCACCGCCGCCTTCGCGTCGTCCGGCAGTTCGATATTCGCGCACAGCTCGATGCGCGTGCCGCACAGCGTCTGCGTAGGCGAGAACTTCAGGCGCTGCAGCTTGCGCTGTTCCAGCGCCTTCTCGCTTTGCCGGTACGAATACTCTTCGAGCACGATCGGCGCCGGGTCGACGATCACAATGCCGTGATCGCCGTCGACGATGATCAGATCGTCCTGGCGGATCAGCGCGCTCGCATGCTGCACGCCGACCGCAGCCGGAATGCCGAGGCTGCGCGCGACGATCGCCGTGTGCGAGGTGCGGCCACCCAGATCCGTGACGAAGCCCTGAAACGTCTGCGTCTTGAACTGCATCATGTCGGCCGGGGCGATGTCGTGCGCGACCACGATCATTTCGTCGCACGCGCCGTGCACGCTTTCCACCAGACTCGCGGCCGTTGCGCCGGCCAGCGCCTTCAGCACGCGTTCGACCACCTGCTGGATGTCGGCTTTGCGCTCGCGCAGATACTCGTCTTCGATGTCGTCGAAATGGCGCGAAATGCGCTCGAGTTGCTCGGTTAGCGCCCACTCGACGTTATAGCGGCGCGTGCGGATCAGATCGATGGTTTCCTGAACGAGCATCGCATCGTTCAGGATCATTGAATGAACGTTGATGAACGCACCCATCTCGCTCGGCGCGTCCGCCGCGAGATCGTTGCGCAATGCATCCAGCTCCTGATGAACGAGTTCCTGGGCCGAGCGGAAACGCTCGACCTCGCCCTCGATCTGGGCGGGTTCGACTAAGTAGTGGTCGACGTCGAGTGCCGCCGGGGCGATCAGATAGGCCCGCCCGATGGCAATACCGCGTGACACGGGAATTCCATGCAGCGTGAACGACACGCGCACCTCCTCTAGTTGTGTGATGCCGCGGCAGACCGCTGCAATGCTCTCAGACCTTGCACGTCATTATAAATTCCGCAGCGACCCAGCGCGCGCTTCGACGCTGTGCAACGCAGCACGAGCCTGCGCCAGATTGCGTGCAACTATGGCACGCCTCGCTGACATCGCGCCTGCCCGAAGCTTGCGATACCGCGGCGGCGCAGTACGAAGCAGGCCACATCGCGATACCGATTGTGACGCGCTAAAAAAAACGCCGCGGGAAGCCGCGGCGTCATGACACAAACGAATCTGTGCGCGGCGCGTTACTGACCTTCGCCGAATTTATCAGCGATCAGTTTCAGTAGTGCGTCCATGGCTTCTTTTTCGTCGGGGCCTTCGGTTTCGATCAGCACCGTGCTGCCGATACCCGCGGCCAGCATCATCACACCCATGATGCTTTTTGCGTTGATGCGCCGCCCGTTGCGGCTCATCCAGATTTCCGCCTGGAAGTTACCCGCGAGTTGCGTCAGTTTGGCCGACGCGCGCGCGTGCAGCCCCAGCTTGTTCACGATAGTCGTTTCCTGTTGCAGCATGTAATGGTCCGAAGCGCGGGTAATGATGTTATGAAAGATGAAACTGAAACCGTTATAGGCTCGTCGAGCCTTGCTTTTGCTTGAGATCGGTCTCCGGCGGTGTGGCCGGCGCCGGTGCTGCGCAGCAGTCTGCCGCGGCCGATGGCGACGTTACCGCTGCGGGCGTGCCGGGAACGATCGCCTGCACGCCTTTGGTCGCCCCTAACAGCGCCTTCTCGGCCAGCGTGTCGAGCGGCGTGGCGCGATAGCAGACCGCACGCAGCAGCATCGGCAGATTCACGCCGGCCAGCACGCGCACCTGCGGCAACGAGGCGAGGCGCGCGGCAATGTTGGAAGGCGTCGCGCCGAACATGTCGGTCAGCACCAGCGCGCCGTTCTCTTCCTTGAGCCGTTCGATCTCGGAGTATGCGAAGGCGACCACCTGCGCGGGATCGCAATCCGGCGACACGTCGATGACGCCGATACGGGCCGGTAAGCCCCCGTAGACGTGCGCGATACAGTCTCTGAGCGCCGTTGCGAGGGGGGCGTGTGCAATGATCAGAATGCCTGCCATGTCAGCCTTGCTGCAAAAAAACGGCCCTGAACTGTGGCCCGGGTTTTAACCCGGTCGTCACACCCTCGACCGGCCGATGGTCAAGAGGGTCAGATTGGCGCTTCACGACGCCCGCTCGCCGGGCCTGTCCAGCCCGGCGGCGAACGCCTGAGCAACGCTCAGTTGCCCGCTGATGCCTGCCTGCTGGGCGCGGCCCCATGCTGCACGCCTGCCGGCGATGCTAACCGATACGGGTCGCCGCAGAAACGCGGGCATTGTAACAGGCTCATTTTCGCGCTTCCGCCACTTGTTCGCCCGGCGCCGCCGCGGCAGCCCTTCGCACCCTTTACCCGACCGCACGCTCCAGCGCATCGATGAACATCGCGGCGACGTCGAAACCGGTTTGATCCATGATTTCGCGGAAGCACGTCGGGCTCGTCACGTTCACTTCGGTCAGCCAATCGCCGATCGCGTCGAGCCCCACCAGCAGCAGGCCGCGCGCGGCCAGCACCGGCGCCAGCGTTTCGGCGATCTTGCGGTCGTGCGCGGTCAGCGGCTGCGCAACACCGAGGCCGCCCGCGGCGAGATTGCCGCGCACCTCGTTGCCCTGCGGGATGCGCGCGAGCGCAAACGGCACCGGCTGGCCGCCGATCAGCAAGATGCGCTTATCGCCGTCCTTGATCTCGGGGATGAATTTCTGCGCCATCACCGAACGCGCGCCATCGTGGCTCAGCATCTCGATGATCGAACCGAGGTTCATGCCGTCGGCCTTCACGCGAAACACGCCCATGCCGCCCATGCCGTCGAGCGGTTTGAGGATCACGTCGCCGTGCTCGGCGTGAAATGCGCGCAGCCTTGCGGCGTCGCGCGTCACCAGCGTCGGCGCCACGAACTGCGCAAATTCGCCGATCGCGAGCTTTTCCGAGTGGTCCCGAATCGCCTGCGGCTTATTGAAGATGCGGGCGCCGCCGCGTTCTGCAAGCTCCAGCAGCCACGTCGACGTCACGTACTCCATGTCGAACGGCGGGTCCTTGCGCATCAGCACCGCGCCGAAGCTCTTCAGCGAGCGCGGCGCCGCGGCGTCGGCCGCGTACCACGGGTCGCGATGGCCGTCGGCTTCGTCGCCGACAATCGCAAAACGCCGCACGTTCGCTTCGACGTCCGCCCCGGTCCATGCCAGGTGCCGCGGCTCGCAGGTGTAGAGCGTGTGGCCGCGCCGGGCCGCCTCGGCCATCATCGCGTAGGTCGAATCCTTGTAGATCTTGAAGTGATCCAGCGGGTCGGCGATAAAGAGAATGTCCATGGAGGTCCTGGTGCGCCCTGATGGGCTTGGCATTATGCGTTAAACAAGAGGCGGCGGCGTGAACCGTGCCGCCCGCCGGCCCGGCTCAGCGGAATGCGTCCACGGCGCCGGGATCATCTGGGCGGCGTTGCGGACGCCGCTCAGACCTGGATGGCTTCCGGATCGGTCTTTTCCAGCTCCACCGAGGCGGCCAGCAAGCCGAGGCGCGCCACCACGCCGTACATATAGAAACGGTTCGGCGGCGCCGCACCGGGCTTCGCATGCGCATCGGGCAACGCCGTGTGCTCGAAGCCGAGCGGCACGAAGTGCATGCCCGGGGCATTCAGGTTCTGATCGCGCTCGCGGCTGCCGTGGACGCGGTAGAAGCCGCCCACCACGTAGCGGTCGATCATGTACACGACCGGCTCGGCGACTTCCTCGCCAATCCGCTCGAACGTGTAGACGCCCTCCTGGACGAGCACGTCGTGAACCTCGAGGCCGTCCTTGGTGGCCGCCATCTTCGCGCGTTCGCGCTTGGTGAGCGCGGCGACTTCCGAGGCGTCGTGCACGGTCATCACGCCCATGCCGTAGGTGCCCGCATCCGACTTGATGACCACATACGGCTTCTCCGAGATGCCGTACTCGCGGTACTTCCTCGCGATCTTCTTCAGCACGCCGTCGATCGCCTCGGCCAGCGCCTCTTCACCGGTGCGCGCCTGGAAATCGACGCCTTCGACGTGAGCAAAGTACGGGTTGATCATCCACGGGTCGATCTCGACCATCTTGGCGAACTTCTTGGCGACGTCGTCGTAGCAGGAGAAATGCGTCGACTTGCGGCGCACCGCCCACGCGGCGTGCAGCGGCGGCAACACATACTGCTCGTGCAGGTTTTCGAGGATGGGCGGAATGCCGGCCGAGAGATCGTTGTTCAGAAGAATCGAACACGGATCGAAATTCTTCAGGCCGAGCCGGCGCGCCGAACGCTCGAGCGGCTCGAGGACGATCTTCTGACCGTCCGACAGCGCGATCGTGACCGGGCCGACAATGCTTTCGTCGAGCGTGCCGAAGCGTACGTTCAGGCCAGCCTGGCGCATGATGGTGGCGAGCCGCGCGACATTCTCCAGATAAAACGCGTTGCGCGTGTGGCGCTCCGGAATCACCAGCAGGTTCTTCGCGTCCGGGCAGATCTTTTCGATCGAGGCCATCGCCGCCTGCACGGCGAGCGGCAACACTTCCTGCGGCAGGTTGTTGAACGCGCCGGGGAACAGATTGGTGTCGACCGGCGCGAGCTTGAAGCCCGCGTTACGCAGGTCGACCGAGCAGTAGAACGGCGGCGTGTGTTCCTGCCATTCCAGACGAAACCAGCGTTCGATGGCGGGCGTAGCGTCGAGGATCTTCCGCTCGAGATCGAGCAGCGGGCCGTTTAACGCCGTAACTAGGTGCGGAACCATTGATCACTCGCAGACTGGAGAAAAAAGATTGTAGAGCAAATGCTTCGTCCATTTGGGGACGGTTTCTCCATTCGCAAGCAGAGGGACGGATGCATTCTCACTATTGGCGCAATAGCCGGCAGGAGACTGCTCCTGCAGAACAGTCTACCCCGATTCATCCCCGTAACAGCAAAGACCGCACCAAGAAAAAAGCCCGCCGGAAGGCGGGCCAAAATCGCTGCGCTTGATTCGTGATTCGTAAAACTGAAATCCTCGAAGCGGGATAAGCCTTTCTGAAAGCTTATTCGACGTGTTCGCCGTGCAGGCTCACGTCCAGACCTTCGCGCTCTTCCTCTTCCGTCACGCGCAGGCCCATCACCATGTCGATCACCTTCAGCAGGACGAAGCTGACAACGCCGCTGTAGATCAGCGTCGTCAGCACGCCTTTGGCCTGCAGGATCACGCTGCCGTCCGCGCCGCCGATGTCCTTCACCGCGAACACGCCGGTCAGCAGGGCGCCGACGATACCGCCGATGCCGTGCACGCCGAAGCAGTCGAGCGAGTCGTCATAGCCGAACTTGCCCTTGAGCCACGTAGCCGACCAGAAGCAGATCACGCCAGCCGCAATACCGATCACCAGCGAACCGGCCACACCGACGTAGCCCGAAGCCGGCGTGATGGCCACCAGACCGGCCACAGCGCCCGAAGCGATACCGAGTGCCGACGGCTTGCCCTTGGCGATCCATTCGGCAAACATCCAGCCCAGTGCGGCAGCAGCGGTTGCCACTTGCGTCGCCAGCATGGCGAAACCGGCACGGCCGTCAGCAGCCACAGCGGAACCTGCGTTGAAACCGAACCAGCCCACCCACAGCATCGCCGCACCGACCAGCGTCAGCACGAGGTTGTGCGGAGCCATCACTTCCTTGCCGTAGCCGACACGCTTGCCGAGCACGAGGCAGCAGACCAGACCGGCGATACCGGCGTTGATGTGCACCACCGTGCCGCCTGCGAAGTCGAGGATGCCGGCGGCCGACAGCCAGCCGGTCGGTTCCCAGACCATGTGAGCGATCGGCGAGTAGACGATGATCGACCACAGCGTCATGAACACCAGCATGGCCGAGAACTTCATGCGGTCAGCAAAGGCACCGGTGATCAGCGCCGGCGTGATGATCGCGAAGGTCATCTGGTAGACGAAGTAGACCGTTTCCGGGATCGTCGGAGCCAGGTGGCTGACCGTCAGCGTGGTCGCCTTGTCGCCGTGGATGTAATTCATGCCGGCCAGCAGGACACGCGAGAAGCCGCCGATGAACGAGCCGCCCGGCGTGAACGCGAGGCTATAGCCGATCACCGTCCAGACGATCGTCACGACGCAGGTGATCGCATAGCTTTGCATCAGCGTGGCGAGCACGTTCTTCTTGCGGACCATGCCGCCGTAGAAGAGCGCGAGACCCGGGATCGTCATGAACAGCACGAGCGCGGTGGAGGTCAGCATCCAGGCGGTGTCGCCGGAGTTGATCTTCGACGAGTCGACCGAGAACGGCGCGGTCGGTGCAGCCGGTGCTGCGGCAGCAGCGGCTGCCGAGGCATCAGGTGCGGATGCCGCAGTTGCAGTTGCCGGTGCCGAAGCAGCGGCAGCCGGAGCGGAAGCGTCCGGCGCCGGCGCGCTGGCCGTCGTATCGGCAGGCGCCGAGGCGGCTGCAGGGGCGGAAGCGTCGTCCGCGAGGGCGGCGCCAATACCGCCCGCAAGCAGCGATCCGGCCATCAGCAGGGACATCAATAATTTGCGCATCTTCGTTTTCCTCTTGTCGCTTAGTCGCTATCGTTCTAATTACAGGGCGTCCGCCCCGGTCTCCCCGGTGCGGATCCGAATCACTTGCTCGATCGGCGTGACGAAAATCTTGCCGTCGCCGATCTTGCCGGTCCGTGCCGCCCGCTCGAGTGCTTCGATCGCCTGGTCGACGATGTCGTCCGAGACCGCGGCCTCGATCTTCACCTTCGGCAGGAAATCGACGACGTACTCTGCGCCCCGGTACAGCTCGGTGTGGCCTTTCTGACGCCCAAAGCCCTTCACTTCTGTCACCGTGATTCCGGAGACGCCGATTGCCGACAAGGCTTCGCGCGCCTCATCGAGCTTGAACGGCTTGATGATTGCGGTAATCAGTTTCATGAAATCCTCGCTGTAGTTGCGTAACCCGTTTGCGTAACCTTGTTTCCCCTGAACCGTTGCGTCGACACGCGGCTACTGCTCCCACCCGTATCGGTGCAGTGCCGGTAAAAGCTCCCGGCAGTGCGCGCCGGGCAGTAACAGCAACTCGCATGCCATGTGACAATTCGGGCGACTGGAACCGGTGCCGTCGGCAGCCTTGGGCGCCCCCTGGCCGGATGGCCAACGTGGGCGGGCGACGGTGGCGCGCCGCCTGGATCGTTGCTAGAGTGTTCGCAGGCTCTGGATTCGAAGGCGCGCACCAAACGCGCTCATGCGGCGGGACGGGTAACGCAGCCATGCACCAGAAACGATCATTCGCTGATCCGGAGCACAGACGTAATGACATATGCACAATTTTTGTGCACCCAAGGGGAACACCATGAAACAACCGAACGACGTCTTCAACGATTTGCAGGCGCGTATGAGCGATCTGCTCAAGAACTCGCCGGCCAAGGATGTCGAACGCAACGTCAAGGCCATGCTGTCGCAAGGCTTCTCGAAGCTCGATCTGGTTACGCGCGAGGAATTCGATACGCAGACCCAGGTGCTGGTGCGCACGCGCGCGCGCCTCGAGGAACTGGAGCGGCGCGTCGCCGAGCTCGAACAGAAGCTGCCCGTGACGCACACGTCTTAAGGCCGGGTTGAATGCTGCACATCACCGGCAAGCGAGCCGTGACGTCATCAGCGTTTTAGGGAGTCGTGCGCGCCGCCGGCGCGCCGTCTGACGGGAGAACACATGTCGCTTGCCGTGGTGCGCAGTCGCGCGCCGGCCGCTGGCCGCGCGCCTGAAGTAACGGTCGAGGTTCACCTCGCCAACGGATTACCCTCTTTTTCGATCGTCGGCCTCCCCGATCTCGAAGTGCGCGAGAGCCGCGAACGCGTGCGCGCCGCGCTGCAGAACTGCGGCTTCGACTTTCCGGTGCGCCGCATCACCGTCAATCTCGCCCCCGCCGACCTGCCCAAGGAATCCGGCCGCTTCGACCTGCCGATTGCACTGGGAATTCTCGCTGCGAGCGGGCAGATTCCGGCCGAATCTTTAGCGCATCGCGAATTCGCCGGCGAGCTGTCGCTGACCGGGGCATTGCGGCCCATGCGCGGGGCGTTTGCGATGGCGTGCGGGACGGCGCGAAGCCATGTGGCGCAGGGACACGCCGAGTGCTCGCAGCAAGTTTCCTTGGCCCCCTCGGGGGATCTGACGCATAAGCGGCAGGTCTCGGGGTCCTCAGAACTCTATCTGCCGGCGGCGAGCGCGGCGGAGGCGGCGCTCGTGCCCGGCGTGGATGTCTACGGCGCATCCGACCTGCCCTCGCTCTGCGCCCATCTGGCCGGCGAACCGGATGGCCGGCTGACGCCGGTCGCCGCACCTGAGCTCCCCGCCACGCCAGCCACGCCGCCCGCCGACATGGCCGATGTGATCGGTCAGCGCGCCGCGCGGCGGGCGCTGGAAGTCGCCGCCGCCGGCGGTCACCACGTGCTGATGGTCGGGCCGCCGGGCGCCGGCAAGTCGATGCTGGCCGCGCGCCTGCCCAGCTTGCTGCCGCCCATGACCGACGACGAAGCGCTCACCTCGGCGGCGCTGCTATCGGCCAGCATGTCGGGCTTCTCGCCGGCGCAATGGCGGCAGCGGCCGTTCCGCGCGCCGCATCACTCCTCGAGCGCGGCGGCGCTGGTGGGCGGCCGCAACCCGCCGCAGCCTGGCGAGATCACGCTGGCACATCTGGGGGTTCTGTTTCTCGACGAGATTCCTGAATTCGATCGCCATGTGCTGGAGACGCTGCGTGAGCCGCTCGAAGCCGGACGCATTACGATTTCGCGCGCTGCCCTGCAGGCGGATTTCCCGGCGGCCTGCCAGTTGATCGCCGCGATGAATCCCTGCCCGTGCGGCTGGCGCGGCGATCCGAACGGACGCTGCCGCTGCACGCCGGAGATCGCGGGGCGCTACTTGCGCAAGCTGTCCGGGCCACTGCTGGACCGAATCGACATCCAGATCGAGATTCCTGCGCTGACCTCTGCCGAGCTCGCCGCCCGTTCCAGCGCCGCCGGCGAGCCGAGCGCCGCGATCGCCGCCAGGGTCGGCGCGGCGCGAGCCCGGCAACTGGCCCGGCAGAGCAAAACCAACCGCGAACTGAGCGGGCGCGAGGTCGATGAGGTGTGCCGGCCGGATGCCGCCGGTGAGGCGCTGCTGCGCGAAGCAGGCGATCGCTTCGGCTGGTCGGCGCGAGCCTATTATCGGGTGCTGAAAGTCGCCCGGACGATCGCGGACCTGGCTGGAGCGGAGGTGCCGAGCGGCACCCAGATCGCGGAAGCCGTTCAGTACCGGCGCGCGTTTGCGATCGAATAAAGCAAAAAAATAGCTGTCAAGACTTGACTTATGCACACAAAAGCATTCCTCACAAATTTACAGGCAATTGAAAGGTAGTCTTAAGGGGCTTCCTGGAGAGCCTTGATTTTATTGATCTTTCTGATTTTCCCCGAGACGGGGAAAAGTGGCCGGAAGCCCACGGGACGGGCATTTGCGGCATTCCTGGCAAGGTTCTCCACAAAGTTATCCACAGGCGCTGTGCGTAACGGGAAAACCCCCATAAAATCCGGCTATTAGCGCCATATCCTGCGAAGGAACTTTCACTGTGGGCAGGGATCCATGTCGCCCCGCTCGCCAGGTCGCGGTACCTCAATAAAGCTGAAAAGACTGAAAAAACTGGTCCACCTGCTCTTGCGGCAGCGGCTGGCTGGCGATGATCGCCGCCTGATAGACGTGCCGGCCATGGGCCACGAGCCGTGCGTAGATCGTCCGAGGTTCCTTGTCTTCGCCGGCCTTGCCGTTCAGCGTCATTTCCAGGCCGGACACCTGGCCGCCTGCCGCAAGCGGAATCTGCACCGTGTGCGCAGCGGGCGTCGCGCTGACATTGCGGGCCAGTCCGTCGCGCAGGAAGTCCAGCGCCGTGCGCTGCGTCAGCGGGTCATCGGACGGCAGCGTCAAGGTGCCGACCGCGAATACAGCCTTGCCGGCCTCGGCGGTTTGCATCGCCATTTGCATCGAGGTGCCGCCAATCTGGATCTGGCGCGCATCGTTGCTCGGCTTGGCCGGCAGGTCGACGGTGTAGCCGTTGTCGTTGTTCATGATCGTGCGCCAGTCGTAGGTCGGCGAACAGGCGGCCAGCAAACCGCCCACGGCCAGTACGCAGGTGGCGACGCCCAGCACGGCGCGCGCCTTCGCCAGACCCGAAGGCAAGCCGCGCAGGCTCGCGGTGGCAAGGCCTACGGCAAGATTGGTGAGACGACGCGGGGAGTAGAGACGAACAACGGCAAAGACGGGTTGGAGCATGAGGACGAAGCCGGGAGGGATCAAGACATAAAACCCCATTATCCGCCGATCATGCAGACACCGACAGCGCACCGGCCGCGTCCTGCCACCGCGCCGGATTGCGGCTACAATACGAACGCAACATTGCGCGCGTGCTGCGCGAAATCTCGAGGTCCCGTTCATGAGCCCTACCCCGTCTACCCCCGTATCGAAGCGCACGAGCCCGGTCCGCTACATTGCCGCGGCGGTTGTCGCCGGTGCAATCGCGATTGCCGGCTATTTCGCCTTCAACGGCCAGCAGCACGTGCCGGATGCCACTTTCACGCTGCTGTCGGGCCAGAAAGTCTCGACCGGCGATCTGAAGGGCAAGGTTTACCTCGTCAACTTCTGGGCAACCAACTGCGACACCTGCATGAAGGAAATGCCGCAGATGGTCGACACGTATAACCGCTTCAAGGGCAAAGGTCTGGAATTCGTCGCCGTGGCGATGAACTACGACGCGCCCATGTACGTCACCAACTACAGCGAGACGCGCCGTCTGCCGTTCAAGGTGGCCATGGATGACGGCTCCGCGGCCAAGCAGTTCGGCAATGTGCAACTGACGCCGACCACCTTCGTGGTCGACAAGGACGGCAAGATTCTCAAGCGCTACGTGGGCGAGCCGCAGTTCGCCGAGCTCGACCAATTGCTGGAAAAGGCGCTGAACGCCGCCTGACGTAGCGAAGCATCGAATAAAAACGCGCCGGTAGCGGGCTTGTCCGCTACCGGCGCGTTGCTTTTGGGGCCTGCCGGCCAAGGGTCCGGGCCAAGTCCACGGCCCCGGGTCACGGCGGCGCTCAACGCTCGCCGTCCCCCTTCACCGCGATCCCGTAGCGCTTGATCTTCTCGTAAAGCGTCGCCTTGCCCAATTGCAAGCGGTCCGCCGTCACCGCCACCGCACCGCCCGTCTGTTCCAGCGCCTGGGCGATTACGGCCCGCTCGAACTGCTCGACGCGCTCCTTGAGCGACTGCGCGTCCGCCGCCTCATCCACCGAAGCTGTCATCGGATCCTCCGCCACGCCGAGCACAAGGCGGTCGGCGGCATTGCGCAGTTCCCGCACGTTGCCCGGCCAGTCGCGCTGCATCAGGCCTGCCCGCTGACGCTCGGTCAGGATAGGCGCGGGACGCTCGTAGCGCACCGCAGCGTCGAGCAGGAAATGCTCGAACAGCGGCACGATGTCTTCGCGCCGCTCCGCAAGCGGCGGCAGCGCAATCGTCACCACATTCAACCGGTACAGCAAGTCGCGCCGGAACGTGCCGGCCGCGACATGCTCGGTCATGTCGCCCTTGGCGGCGGCCACGATGCGGCAATTGACGCGAATCGGCTGGTTCGAGCCGAGGCGCTCCAGCACGCCGTCCTGCAGTACCCGCAGCAACTTGACCTGCAGCCCGAGCGGCATGCTCTCGATTTCATCGAGAAACAGCGTGCCGCCCGATGCGTGCTCGAGCTTGCCGATGCGCCGCTTTGCCGCGCCCGTAAACGCGCCGGGCTCGTAGCCGAACATCTCCGACTCGAACATCGGTTCCGGCAACGCGCCACAATTGACCGCGATAAACGGCTTGTCACGTCGTGGCGACAGTTCGTGCAAGCTACGCGCAATCAGTTCCTTGCCCGCGCCGGTATCGCCGTTGATCAGCACCGACGCATCGGTGGGCGCGACATTCGCAATCAGCCGCCGTACCTGCTCGATCACCGGACTGCGGCCGATGATGCGCGGCGCCACCGCGTTCTGCCCCGCCAGCTCGCGGCGCAGCGCGTGATTCTCGAGGACCAGCGTGCGGCGCTCCAGCGCGCGCCGCACCGTTTCGATCAGGCGCTCCGACGCAAACGGCTTTTCGATGAAGTCGTACGCGCCGTCGCGCATCGCCTGCACCGCCATCGAAATGTCGCCGTGACCGGTGACGAGAATCACCGGGACATCGGGTGCGCGCTCGTGGCATTGGGCGAGCAGATCGAGCCCGCTCGCGCCCGGCAAGCGGATATCGCTGACGATCACGCCCGGAAACTCCGCGCTGATGGCGCGCGTCGCCGCTTCCACCGACGCATAGCCGGTGACGTCGAACCCGGCGAGCTGCAGGCTTTGCACGCTCGCGCGGCGCACCAGTTCGTCATCCTCGATATACAGCACCGGCAAACTATTGTTGACCATTGTCCTTACCACCTTAAAGCGCCCGAGCGCATCTGAAGCCGCCTGAATTCAAGGCCCCGCAACGAGCGGATCGGTTGCCTGCACGCGCACCCGGCGCAGCGTCAGCACGAACAGCGCGCCACCGTTCGGCGCGTTGCGCGCCACCAGCGAACCGCCTGCGTCGCGCGCAATCGACGACGAGATCGCGAGGCCGAGCCCCAGTCCCTGGCCCATCTCCTTCGTCGTAAAGAACGGTTCGAAGAGGCGCGGCAAGACGTCGTCCGGAATGCCGGGGCCGTTGTCGTGGACCGAGATGGATAGCGTCGCTGGGGCCGCTTCGATTTCGATTTCGATCCTGGGCACAGCGGTGACCGCAGCAGCAATGGCGGCTCCCGGATGGCCGGCCCCCGCTTCACCAGCCGAAGCGTCCAACGCATTCCCCAGCAGATTGATCAGCACCTGCTCAAGCCGCAAGTCATCGCAGTTCGCGACCAGCTCCGGATGCTCGTCAGACGCATCGAAACGCGAACGCGTGCCCGCCTCGGCATCGACCACCGTCAACACCACCTCCACGCCCTGCAGGCGCTTTTGCAACAGCGCCAGCACATTGCGCAACGCCCGTGCGAGCGGCGCCCGCGCGCTGCGTGGCCGCGCCCGCCCCACGAACAGTTTTAGCTGATTGGTGATCTTGCCCATGCGCTCGGTCAGCGCCGCAATCGCTTCGAGGTTTTCGCGCGCCGACGCCTGATCGCCGCGCTCCAGCAACACCCGTGTGTTATCCGAGAACCCACGCAGCGCGGCCAGCGGCTGGTTCAGCTCATGCGTGATGCCCGCCGCCATCTGGCCAAGCGCCGCCAGCTTGCTCGCCTGGATCAGTTCGTCGTGCGCGGAGCGCAGTTCCTGCTCGGCACGCGTGCGTTCGCTCACTTCCTTCTTGAGCTGCTCGTTCGCCTGCGACAGATCCGCAGTCCGCTCCGCCACTCGCTGATTCAACTCCGCATACGCGCGCTGCAGCAGCTCACGGCTACGCATCATCTCGCGCACGCGCGCCCGCCGGGTTCTCCAGTAGAACGCCAGCAGGCACAGCGTGACGTAGCCAAAGCCCGTGACGATAGCGGCGTTGCGCGCGTCGGCGTCGACCGGCTCGACGCTCGCCATCGTGATCAGTTGCCAGTCGGGCTCGCCGATTGCCCGCCGCGACGCCAGATAGCGCGGCGCATACCGCCCGCCGCCGACGCGCACGATCTGCGCATCGCCTTCGAGCGTACGCTCGATCGTCACCGGCAGCGGCGGAATCTCCTGCTGCGCATACTGGCGCGTCTGATAAATCGAGTTGGCCACCGCCCCCGACAACGGCCGCACCGTGTGGTATTTCCACGCCGGCATCGACGACAGAAAAATCACACCGTGATCGTCGGTGACGATCAGCGGCTCAGAGGCATCCGCGCCCTGAAACCATTCCAGATTGAGTTTGACGACCGCCACACCGACGATCTTGCCCTCGCGCCGCACCGGTTGCGAGATGTAGTAGCCGGGATCGTGCGAGATGGTGCCGATGCCGAAAAAGCGACCCACGCCGCCCTTCACTGCATCCATGAAATACGGCCGGAACTGATACTCGACGCCGACAAAACTCTCCGGCTCGTACCAGTTGCTCGCCGCGACACAGAGTCCGCCGGCCTGAATGATGTAGGTGGCCGTGGCCCGCGCGTGGCCGTTCAGGTCTTCCAGATAGCGGTTGGCGCGCTCGACGTTAGGCGCGCTAGGTGTGACCAGCACATCCTGTACGAACGGATGCTCGGCAAGCAGGTACGGCAGCGATTCGTAGCGCTCCAACGTGCTCTTGAGCGCATTGGTCGTACGATCGACGCGCACCGCGGCGTTGCGCCGCAAGCTGTCGATGCCGCGCTGCCACGTGATGCTCCACGTGAGCCCGCACGCTGCCACGAACCCGGCAACGAGCGCGAAGAGGATCAGCAGGCGGCGCGTCACGTTGATGGATTCCGGTCAGTGGGGTGCACTTATTGTGGCATAACGCGTCGGGGCGGACGGCGTGACGGCCGGGTGGTGGGCACCCGTGCCGTCAGCGCCTGCTCCACGTCCAGCAACCCTGGCAGGCGAAGCGGCGGCCCCGCGGACAGCGCCGCCCTACAACACTTACGCGCCTGCCGTTTCCTTCACGGTCACCACTTCGCCGCGCAGTGCCGCACGCAGCTTGTTGCGATCGAGTTCCTTCTCCCACGCCGACACCACCACGGTGGCCACGCCATTGCCGACGATGTTCGTCAGCGCACGGCACTCGCTCATGAAGCGGTCGATGCCCAGAATCAGCACCATGCCCGACAGCGGAATGGTCGGCACCACGGCCAGCGTCGCCGCCAGCGTGATGAAGCCGGCGCCCGTCACACCGCTCGCGCCCTTCGACGTCAGCATCGTGACGGCGAGCAGCGTGAGCTGCTGGGTAAGCGTGAGATCGGTGTTGGTGGCCTGCGCGATGAACAGCACGGCCATCGTCATATAGATGTTGGTGCCGTCGAGGTTGAACGAGTAACCGGTCGGCACTACGAGGCCCACCACCGAGCGCGAGCAGCCGAGCTTTTCGAGCTTCAGCATCAGTTGCGGCAGCGCCGCTTCCGACGAACTCGTGCCGAGCACGATCAGCATTTCTTCCTTGATGTACGCCACGAAGCGCAGCACGCTGAAGCCGACCATCCGTGCGATGGCGCCGAGCACCACCACGACGAACACAATCGAAGTCAGATAGAACGTGCCGATCAGCTTGAGCATGGGCAGCAGCGAGCCGATGCCGTACTTGCCGATAGTGAAGGCCATCGCGCCGAACGCGCCGATCGGCGCAAGCCTGGTGATGATGCGCACCACGCCGAACAGCACGCTCGAGAGGCTTTCGACCAGATCCGTGACGACCTTGCCGCGCTCGCCGAGCGTCGCCAGCACGCTGCCGAACAGCAAGGCGATCAGCAGAATCTGCAGGATTTCGCCTTGCGCGAACGCATCCGTGATCGTGTTCGGGATGATGTGCATCAGGAAGTCGACCGTGCTTTGCCCGTGCGCCTTGGCCGCGTACGAGGCGACTTCCTTGCCGTCGAGCGTCGCGGGATCGACGTTGAAACCCGCGCCCGGCTTCAGCAGGTGCGTGGCGATCAGGCCGAGCACCAGCGCGAACGACGAAACCACTTCGAAGTACAGCAGCGCCTTGCCGCCGACCCGGCCGACCTTCTTCATATCCTGCATGCCGGCGATGCCGGTGACGACCGTACAGAAAATGATCGGCCCGATCACCATCTTGATCAGCTTGATGAAGGCGTCGCCGAACGGCTTCATGTCGATAGCGAGGGCCGGCGAGTAATGACCGAGGACAATACCGACGATGATCGCGGCGATCACCTGGACATAGAGCACTTTATAGAAGGGTTTCTTCACGATGGTTCCTGCGATGTGGATGAGCCAGTGGCCTGCCACGCTGCGCATCATGCGAACGAATAGACGTGTCGCCTGTGCACGGCATCGGGCCGCGACAAGACGACGAATTCAGAAATACCGGGAGGGGAAATCGGACATCGTTGTCTCCATGCTTTAGTTGTCGGGCCTTTGCGGCCGCGCTTCTACTTTGCAAGGTCGATGCCAGCTAGATAGCCAGCCCTTCACTTTGATTTTTAAGGATTTTTTTGGCGCCGGGCGCGCCCACCGTCCAGCTTTCCAGAAATCCGGACGGTGGGCGTCGGGGATTCTGGACAAAAAAATGCCTTCCTCTCGGCAGGAAGGCATCTTCAAATGGAATATCGGAGACTTTATTGTTCGTGGGCTTCGGGTAGGGGTACCGCTGCGAAGCTCACATCTCAATATTAGGACGGTTCCGGCGCGCTTACCGTTAAGCATTGTCAAATCGCACACCGTCCTGCGAAGTGAACTGGGCAAGGTCGGCGTATCGACATCGTCGTTGCCCCATGACTTCGGGTAAACCAGTGATAAGCTGAACGACATATCGTTTTTTTCGAAGTGATGTCGCCAATGCTGAACTATCGCCATCTCTATTATTTCTGGATCGTCGTCAAGGAGGGCGGCTTCGCGCGCGCGGCCGAGCGCCTCGACATGGCCGTCCAGACCATCAGTGCGCAGGTGCGCGAGCTGGAAAAATCGATTGGGCGCCAGTTGCTGAAATCCGCGGGGCGCGGCGTCGCCATGACTGAAGCCGGCGAGACCGCCTTCAGTCGCGCGGAGCAGATTTTCCAGATCGGCGAAGCGCTGCTCGACGAGATACGCGAGGCGGGAGAGCAACGTATTGCACGGCTCGCCGTGGGTCTGTCCGACGGTATTTCCAAGCTCGCCGCTCACGCGCTGCTTGCGCCGGTACTCGATACACCGTCGCTCAGGCTCCTATGCCACGAAGGCGAGCATGCGCAACTGTTGTCGGAACTCGCGCTGCATCGGCTCGATCTGGTGCTCGCATGCCAGCCGGCGCCGCACAACGCGGACCTGCGCATCGTGAGCCAGCGCCTCGTCGGCTCGCCCGTCGACTGGTACGGCCCCGCGGCGCTCGTCCACAAGGCGTCGCGCGCCGGCTTTCCGCAGTGCCTCGCCGATTTGCCGGTACTCTTGCCCACCGGGCACGCCGCGCTACGCGCACGGCTGGACCGGTGGTTCGAGACAGCGGGAATCCGGCCGCGGATCGTCGGCGAATTCGAAGACAGTGCGCTGATGGCGGTGTTCGGCGCGCGCGGCCTCGGCGTGTTTCCTCTCGCGGAACTGGGTGCCGCGGACCTGTCCTTACTGCGAGGGCTGCGCCGGCTCGGCCGCGCGGACGGCGTGATCGAAGAGATCCACGCGATCCGTTCGCGGCGCGGCCAGCATCATGCGCTCGCCTCTCAGGTGGTCGACGCCGCGCGTTCGTGAGCACGCAAGACGCCTCGCGGGATACCGTGGCGAACGGTGGCAACCGGTGCCGGAGCGGGTCCCCACGCATTAAAAACGGCCGCTAGCACGGCGATTTCGCCATCCGCGAGATAGCCGTCGGCGATCGCGGCGGCGATACACAGGCGCATGACCTTGCGTCGCAACGCCGGGTCGTCGATCTCGCCAAGCAGCGTGGCAAGCATGGACGTGTCCATCTGGCCGACCGTCGGCGCGAGCGGCGCGTGGGTGATGGAGTGATCCTCGCACAGCGCCTGCACGATCTGCGCGAATTGCGCCGGCGCGAGACCGAGTTGACCGGCAATATCGAGCTTGTCGAGTGCACGCTCCTCGGAGCTGCAGACGTGCCCGTCGGAGGTCAGCACCAGCGCGACGATGCGTGCGGCGGCTTGAGGACTGTTGCGGGGATAGCTTCGCATGACCAGGCTCCTTTCGCGGACGATGTCCGCAGTGATGATGAGCCCCAGTTTGCGTCAGGTTCCGAATCGGATAAATCTGCTAATCCGGGAGTAATGGTTCGCAAAAACCGAAACATCCCCGGCTAGGCCGCCGCTTTCCCCTCGGCCGCCCGGTCCCCTACGCCGCGCCCTCTTCCAGCACCAGCAGGTTTTCGTGCGAGAAGCCCAAAGCCACCGGCTGGCCCCGCTCGGGCAAACGGCGATTCGGATCGTTGAACACATCGAGAGAAATCACCGCCTCCTTGACCCGCGCGCGGATCCGCACCACAGCGCCGAGAAAATTCACTTCCTCGACCGTCGCCGCCAGCGTGTTGCGTCCTGCCGCCGGCTCCTCCAGCACGATCGCCTCCGGCCGCAACGCCAGCAGACGCTTCTTGCCGGCGTCATCCGGCGCGAGTTGCTGCGTGGTCACGAGCTCTTGGCCATCGACCGCCATCTTGCCGCTCGCCGGGTCCACCACATGGCCGGACAGGATATTCAGCGTGCCGACAAACGACGCCACAAAGCGCGTGCGCGGATAGTTATAGATCTCCGAGGAAGTGCCGACCTGTTCGACGCGCCCTTCGTTCATCACCACGATGCGGTCGGAGATGGACAGCGCCTCCTCCTGGTCGTGCGTCACGAAGATCGACGTGATGCCCAGTTCGCGCTGCAGCGCGCGAATATCCTGGCGCAGCGAAATGCGGATCTTTGCATCGAGTGCGGAGAGCGGCTCGTCGAGCAGCAGGACCTGCGGCTTGCCCGCCAGCGCGCGAGCCAGCGCCACGCGCTGCTGCTGGCCGCCCGAAAGCTGCCACGGGTAACGCTCGCCGACCTGCGGCAGCTTGATCAGCTCCAGCATCTCGTCGACGCGCTTGCGAATCTCATCCTGCGGACGACGCGCCACGCGCAGGCCGAAGCCGATGTTGTCGGCGACCGTCATGTTCGGAAACAGCGCATACGACTGAAACACCATCCCGACCTTGCGCTGGCGCGTACGCAGATGCGTCACGTCGCGGCCGTCGAGGCGGATCACACCGCGCGTCGGGCTCTCGAAGCCCGCGATCATGCGCAGCACCGTGGTCTTGCCGCAGCCCGACGGACCCAGAAAGGTGATGAACTCGCCGCGCTCGATCTTCATGTCGAAATGATGCAGCGCCGTGTTCGCCCCGAAGGACTTGTGCAGATTTTCGATCTCGAGGAATGCCATGATTCGAAGCCTCAGTTCATCAGGGTTTTTGTCCGGCGGCCGCGCGCGATGCACCGCGCGCCGAGCCGAATACCTGGATCAGCCCCATCGAGGCCCAGGTGATGACGAACGCGATGATCGCGAGCGCCGACGGTTCGTAGGCGCGGTTTGCGCCGATCAGTTGCAGGTACGGTCCGAACGCCGGCCGGTCGAGCAGGCTCGCCAGCGTGAACTCGCCGATCACCACCGCAAAGGTGAGGAAAGCGCCGGACAGAATCCCCGAGCGGATATTCGGAAAGATCACCTTGAACAGGATGGTCGGCCAGCTTGCGCCAAGGCATTCCGCGGCTTCGGTCAGGGAGCGCACGTCCACCGAGGCGAGACCCGCATCGACCGAGCGGTACATGTACGGCAGCGACAGCGTCACGTAGCCGAACACCAGCAGCAAATCGGTGGCGCGCTCGTTGCCGGTGAGCGGCAGGATCGAGCTGCTGTTGTAGATGCGCAGGTAGCCGAACACGATCACGATGGCCGGAATCACCAGCGGCAGCAGCGTGATGAACTCCACCGCCGGTCGCAGCTTCGGCAGACGCAGGCGGACCCAGTAGGCCGTCGGCACCACCAGCAGCACGCCCACCACGATCGTCAGGACTGCCATCAGCATCGAGTAGCCGAACGAGGCCTGAAAACGCGGGTCGCCGAGCACGACGCGGTAGGCGTCAAAGCTATACGAATCGCGCCGCATACGCAGGCTGAATTCGAAGGTGGCGGCGAGCGGAATCAGGAAATACAGCGAGCCCACGACCATCGCGGTCCATGCGCCCACACGCGACTGGCTTTTCATCGACGCCCCCTTTCGGCACGCGCGCGCAGCCAGATGTAGCCGCCGTTCGACAGGCCGGTGACGAGGATCATGCCGAGCGCCAGTGCGTAGCCGAGATTCTGGTTATGCAGCACGTCGCCACGAATCTGCGCGTACAGCAGGATGGTGACGATGTTCAGCGAGCTGCCGGTCAGCGCATAGGCGGTCGCCACCGCGCCGAACGAGTTCGCGAACAGCAGCAGGGTCGCGCCGAGCGCGCTCGGCCACAACACCGGCAAGGCGACGTAGCGCCAGTAGTGCAGCGAGGTGCCGCCGAGGCAGTCGCAAGCCTCGCGCCATTCGCGTTTCAGACCGTCGAGCGCGGGCGTGACGATCAGGACCATCAGCGGAATCTGGAAGTACAGATACGTCACCGTCAAACCGGTGAAGCTCAGGATGCTGAAGCCCGTGGAGTACAGATTGAGGCCGACGTATTTCTTCAGCAGGACCGTGACGAGACCGACGCGCCCAAGCGTACAGATGAACGCGAACGCGAGCGGCACGCCTGCAAAATTCGAAGCGACACCGGAGAAGGTCATCAGCGTCGGGCGAATCCAGCCCGGCAGGCGCCCCTGCACGGCGGCCCAGGCGAGCAGCGAGCCGATCACGGCGCCGCCGGTGGCCGAGGCCGCACTGACCTTGAAGCTGATCCAGTACGCGTCCAGCACGCCCGGCTGGAACAGGTCGCGGAAATTCGCGAGCGTGAAGTGTCCTTGGGAATCCTGAAACGCGCCCACCATCAGAAAGCCGGTCGGCAGGATCAGGAACAGCAGGGCAAAGATGAAGAACGGCGCGACGCCGAGCCAGGTCAGGAACTGGGACGACGCCTGCGGTCCCTTGACTTGGGGCGTCGGCGTGGGCACCGGCGGAACCAGCAGGTCCGGTTGTGCCGACCCGACATCCGATGAAGCGGTCATAGGCCACCCTTGGGGCAATCAGGCTAACGCCGGGGCCGCGCGGGGCGACACTCCAGGGAGGTCACGCGGGTTCCGGCACACAGCATGCGGGAGCAATAAAAAAATATCCAGATGGGGCGCCACGGCCAACCTGCACGCCGCCTTGCCGCCATCCGGATTCGAACAACCACTTACTGCAACTTTTGCTTCACCTCTTTAAACCAGCGCCAGTCTTACTTCACGTTTGCGCCGACCACTTCGTCCCAGTGCTTGGTGATCGTGTCCTTATACGCGTCCTGCTGCTGCAGCGTCGGGAACACCGCATTCTTGTAGGCCGATGCCGGCGGCAGCTTGTCGAGCAGCGTCTGCGGCACCTTCTTTGCGGCAACCAGTTGGCTGTAGCGCATCGGGTGGCAGTAGCCGGCCAGCCAGCCGATCTGGCCTTCGTCCGAATACAGGTATTCCATCCACAGCTTCGCAGCGTTCGGGTGCGGTGCGTAGGCGCTGATTGCCTGCACGTAGACACCGGCGACGACGCCCGTCTTCGGCACCACGACCTGGACCTTCGGGTTGCCCTTGAGCGTGTCTCGGTCAGCCAGCGCGTTGTAGTCCCAACGCACGATGATCGGCGTCGTGCCTTGCGCGAGCGAAGCGGCCTTGCCGATCACCGGCACGAAGTTGCCGTTCTTGTTCAGGTCGGCAAAGTACTTCAGGCCGGCGTCGGCCGACTTGGCGGTGTCGTTCTTGCTCGACGACAGACCGGCTGCATAGACCGCCTGGATGGCCTGGTTGGCCGAGCGCGGATCGCCTGCCAGCGACACGGCGTTCTTGTAGTCGGACTTGAGCAGATCGCTCCAGTCAGCCGGCGCCTTGTCGATCATGTCCGCGTTCACTTCGAACGACAGCACGCCGTAATAGTCGCCGTACCAGTAGCCGTCAGCATCCTTGGCCGAATCCGGAATTTCCTTCCAGGTCGACACCTTGTACGGCTGCAGCAGACCATCGGCCTTGGCGGTCGGGCCAAACGACAGACCCACGTCGATCACGTCCGGCGCTTGCGGACCCTTGTTGCCCTTGTTGGCCTTGATGGCTTCGACTTCGTCGCCCGAACCGGCGTCCGGATTCAGCTCGTTGACCTTGATGCCGTACTTCTTTTCGAAGGCCGCGATCATCGGGCCGTAGCCGCACCAGTCGTGCGGCAAGGCGATCACGGTCAGTTGTCCTTCCTGTTTGGCTGCGGCGACCAGCGCATCGAGCGGCGCCGCAGACGCGCTGCCTGCGCCTGCTGCGGCGACGCCCGCAACCGCTGACATCGAGATAACACGGCTTAGCCACGTGCGGTTCATAGTAGTTCCCATCCTTTGCCCAAAGTTGCTACGTTAGGAAAACTGCATTTGACGGTTGTGTCCGGTGCCCACTCCCGGGGCGCCTGCCATGCGTTACGCCGGATCTCGAGGCGTCGACAGCATGTCGTGCGCAAGCATATCGATGCGATCGGTACAAATCATGTCAACGCCCCATTGGGCGAGCAACGTTGCGCGTTCAGGGTCGTTCACCGTATAGACGAGCACGCGCAAACCCGCGGCGTGAATCTCGGCGACGCGTTCGGCGGTGAGATGCTTATGGCTCGCATGCAGCGAGACGCAATCGAGTTCGCGCACGATGCGCAGCCAGTCGTCCGGTACCGCTTCGAACAGCATGCCGCGCGGCAGCGAAGGCGCCGCGTCGCGAGCGGCTGCGAGCGCTTCGAATGAGAACGACGACAGCAGCGGTTGCGTCTGCCCCTGCCAGAGTTCGAGCGCGGCAGCGGCGACGAGCCGGCCGGTGATGACATCGCGGCCGGGGCAAGGCTTGATTTCGAGGTTGGCGGCAATGCCGTCCTGCGCGCAGCGGGCAGCGGCGGCGGCGAGAGTCGGCAGGCGCTCGCCGGCGAACTCGGGGCCGCGCCACGAGCCGGCATCGAGTTGCGCCAGTTTTTCCCACGTATGCTCGGCAGCGGGACCATGGCCATTGGTCGTACGATCGAGCGTGTCGTCGTGCAGCAAAAAGAGGTGATCGTCCGCCGAGAGCTTGGCGTCGAATTCGACCATGCGATAGCCATAGCGCTTGCAGGCGTCGAATCCTGCGAGCGTATTTTCCGGCGCGAGCGTTCCGCCACAGCGATGCGCAACCAGCCGCGGATACGGCCAGTCAGCGACAGTACGATCAATTCCAGTTCCCACGTCTGTGTACCTTCGAAATAGACCGGGGCAACGCCTCCAACCCACCCACCTACGCCCCCGCAAACCGCATGACTGGTCCGGCTGGCGGCGCCTCGCGCCGGCGCATATCTTCGCATCAATGCATCGGCGCGTCCGGCGCCCACGGCGTCGGCCAGTTCAAATGGAGTTGCTGTTCGGCGATGGTCCGGTCATTGTTATGGTTTTGTCCTGCAGCGCCTCTTCCAGCCATACAGCGGCGAATGGCGGTGTGCTCTTCGTTCGCCTGCCATCGTCAGGATGACGAACCGAGCGGTGTTATTTTGTCAGCCAATTGTTATGTTCCAGGCACGGCATCGAAACAGACGGCAAAATAGCCGGCCGAGCCCAGTATGGAGCCAGCGTAAGGCAGTCTACGTGCCAAATGCGACAGCCAGTTTTCGAAATTGGACATTTGAATTCCTTTCCGAACATTCCGTGTTCGGATTCGTTACCCAGCGCCCAATGTGCGAAGGCTAAATTTAAATACACAAATTTGCAAGGGACCAAAAAAATACAACACGAAACCGCTAAAGTCGCGCCAATGACATGTGCGCGACACAAATTCGTGTCAGTGGTGTAATGGGCCCAAAGCCGTTCAGACCGACTCACCTTAAAAGGAAACCGCATGTGGCAGGAAGACCGTCATCAAAGAATTCGCGCGCTGCTATCGACACTGCAACGGGTGTCGACCGAACGGATCATGGCGGATCTCGGGGTATCGCGCGAAACGGTGCGGCGCGATCTGCTCGATCTGGAGGCGCTTGGTGAATTGCGGCGGGTTCACGGCGGCGCCATCAAACCCGACGACGAAGCGCCCATCGCGGAGCGCGCCCATACCCGGGTCAAAGCCAAGACGGCGATCGCCAAGGCCGCGATGGGCGTGATCTCCAGCGGCCAGACGCTGTTTATCGATGCCGGCACCACCACTTCGGCGCTGGCCGAAGAGCTGGCGAAGCTCGCCAATCTCACCGTGGTGACCAACTCGATCGATGTCGCGCTGAAGATGCGCGGTGCGGCGGACCAGCAGATGGAGGCGCGCAACGAGGTCATTCTGCTGGGTGGCTCGATCAGCGATCGGGCCATGGCAACGGGCGGCAGCACGACGATCCTCGACATTCATCGCTACCGGGCAGACATGGCTTTGCTATCGCCGGTCGGCATCGACCAGCGGCATGGCGCCACCAATTACGACCGCGAGGAGACGGAGGTGGCGCGCGCAATGGTCGCCAATGCGCAGCGCGTAGTCATTCTTGCCGACTACAGCAAGATCGGCCAGCGCAGCCGGATCTCGTACTGCTTAGCCGATCAGGTCGACGTGCTGATCACCAACAAGAAAGCGGCCGAGTCCGCCGAGTTTGCACCGCTGAAAAAGAAAGTGGCGCGCATCATCCTCGCGTAGACCGACCAATCCTCCGGCGCCCAGCGGCCTCTCACGTGGGAGCGAGCTGCTGGGCGGTCCCTTTGCTTCGATCTCCCTGGCAATACCTTTGACGATGCCGTTTGCATGGTCAGGATGCCTGCCATACGTATTACCTGACGCGAATCGCTCATACCCGGCGAGGCCGGAAGTCATGACGACGCCACGCGATGGCCACCAACGGTCGCCGGATGGGCGCATCGATACGGCAGCCCATGTTGCATAATTTTGCCTTATTGTATTTCTGTGTATTTAAATATACGATCGGCCAACATGCGCAAAAGCGCGCCTTACCGGCAGCGAGCCGGTTTCGGAGAGTAGATGCAAGGAACCCATAGATGAGTCGTAACCTCGCGCTGTTCGATCTGGACCACACCTTGATCCCCCTCGACAGCGATCAGGCGTGGGCGCACTTCATAGCAAAGCTCGGTGTGGAAGGCGCCGAGCGCCACGCCGAAGAAATCGATGCGTACTACCGCCAATACGTGGCCGGCACGCTCGACATGACCGATTACCTGAACTACACGCTCGCGCCGCTGGCACGCCATTCGCGCGCGCAGCTCGACGCCTGGCATGCCGCGTTCATGCAGGAAGTGATCGTCCCGGCGATCCGCCCGGCCGCGCGCGAGCTGATCCAGCGGCACCTCGATGCGGGCGACCTGTGCTGCATCGTGACCGCCACGAACGTGTTCGTGACGGCGCCGATCGGCAAGGCGCTGGGGTTCGAGCATCTGCTCGGCATCGAACTGGGTACCGAAGGGGGCGATCCCCTCGCCCGCTACACCGGCACCGCAGTCGGCGTGCCGACCTTCCGCGAAGGCAAGATCGTGCGTACGGAAAGCTGGCTTGCGTCGTTGGGTTACGCGTTGCAGGACTTTCCGAAGAGCTACTTCTATAGCGATTCGATCAACGACGTACCCTTGCTCGAGCGCGTCACGAATCCGGTGGCGACCAATCCGGATGAGCGGTTGCGGGCGATTGCACGCGAGCGGAACTGGCCGGTTATTGAACTGTTTGCCTGAGTACCTGCCCTTTCCTTGAGCGGCTGGGCGCGCGTGCAGCGCATGCCGCTCAGGGCAAGGGCAGCGCCAGTCTCGTCTATACCCGCCCCTTCCACGGCACCAGGCGCCGCTCCAGCGCCCGCATCCCCAAGTCGAAGATCCACGCGATCAGGCCAATCAGTACGATCCCCATCACCACCACGTCGGTGCGCAGAAAGCTCGACGCGTTCAGCACCATCTGACCCAGGCCCGCCGTGGCCGCGACCATCTCAGCGGCGACGAGCGTGGTCCAGCCGAAACCGATTGCAATTCGCAGTCCGGTGAGAATCTCCGGCAACGCCGCGGGCAGCACGACATGACGCACGATCTGCGTGAACGAGCCGCCCAGCGAATACGCTGCGTGTATCTGCTCGACAGTCGCGCTGCGTGCCCCGGCACGCGCCGCCATCGCGATTGGCGCAAAACAGGCGAGGTAGATGACGACGATTTTCGCCGTCTCGTCGATACCGAACCAGATCACGACCAGCGGCAGATACGCGAGCGGCGGCAATGGCCGGTAGAACTCCAGCGGCGGGTCGAGCAGCCCGCGCGCCACGCGGCTCACCCCCATCAGGAGGCCGACGGGCACCGCCGTCACCGCGGCCAGCGCGAAGGCGCCGAACACGCGCAGCGCGCTCCAGGCGAGATGCTGCGATAAAGGCAAACCACCCTGGATGCGTCCGTGGCACGCGTCGATAAAGGCGGCCCAGACGGCTTCCGGAGTCGGCAGGAAAAGCGGCGGCAGCCAGTGCAGATGTGTGGCGACCCACCACAGTGCAGCCAGCACGCCCACTGAAGCCAGGCTCAGCGCGGCGGTCGGTCCTTCGCCTGGCATACGCCATGCGCGCACGGTCCTCGGCCGCTTTTTACGCAGCGCCGCCTCCGATGAGGCAAGCGGGGCCTCCGTCGAATTAGCCCCGGCCGGCGTCAACGGCGCCGGGTTAAAGGAATCACCAAGCGAATCACGCGAAACAGTCACGACAGCACCTCTTCCGGCGCACGCTGATGCAGACGCCGCACCAGCCGTTCACGCCACTCGATAAACTCCGCCGAGGACTTCACCGCCCGCGCATCGCGCGTCTCAAGAAAGCGCCGCGCGAACGGCAAATCGTAGCTCTCGGCGATACGCCCTGGTCCCGATGTCATGACGACGAGGCGGGTCGCCAGAAACAAGGCTTCTTCGACGCTGTGGGTAATGAAAAACACCGTCTTGCGGGTGCGGCCCCAGACGTCCAGCACGAGCTCCTGCATCGACTCGCGCGTCATCGCATCGAGCGCGCCCATCGGCTCGTCCATCAGCAGCACCTGCGGGTCGCTCGCCAGCGCGCGTGCGATCCCGACGCGTTGCTGCATCCCGCCGGACAACGCGTAGACCCGCGCGTACGCATGCTGCTCCAAGCCCACCAGCGCGAGCATTTGCAGCGCAATGCGCTCGCGCTCGGCTTTCGGCACGCGCTGAAAGCGCAGGCCGAGCGCGACGTTGTCGAGCACATCGAGCCATGGCATCAGCGCGTACTTCTGAAACACCACGCCACGATCGGCGCCGGGGCCGTTGACCGGCTCGCCGTTCAGACGAACCTCCCCGCCGCTCGGCTGAATGAAACCGGCAATGCAATTGAGCAAGGTCGTCTTGCCGCAACCCGATGCGCCGAGCGCCACGACGAACTCGCCCGACTCGATGCGCAGCTCGACATCGGCCAGCGCCACATGCGGGGCCGCGCCACGCGCACCTTCATACGCGACGTGCAGCCCGCGGATCTCTAAAGCGCTCATGTGAAGTCCTGCTGATTCCAGATACGATGCACCGCCTCACTCATGCGCCGCCTGCTGCACGAAGCGCGGATCGACACCCGCCGAATAGTCCGGCAGCACGGTTTGAATCGTCCCTTGGGTCTTCAGGAAGGCCGCCGTCGCAGCCAGCGATTTCGCCGCCCCGGATTGCGCGCCGCCGCCGAGCCACGTACTGGAAGCCTGCTGGGCCGCCGACGGGAACGCATACAGCGCGAGACTGGCCGGCACGTCCTCGGCATTTGCTCCGGACTCCTTGGCGACTGCCGCCACTTGCGGCGAATTCGCGCTCCATGCGGCGGTGTGATCGCGATAGTTCGCATCGCTTGCGGCCAGCACCTTGACGAAGCGTGCGACGAACTCGGGGTTTTGCTGGGCGAACTTGCGGTCGACCACGAAGCCGTCGAAGGTTGCCTTGCCCGTCTCCTGCGCGACCTGGCCCGAGGTAATCAGCACCTTGCCGTTCTTCTTCACCTTGGCGAGAACCGGGTCCCAGATGTAGGTGGCGTCGATGTCGCCGCGCTGCCAGGCGGCCGCGACTTCTTGCGGCCGCAGATTGACGATCTTCACGTCAGCCGGATTCACGCCCGCGTTTTGCAGCGCGACCAGCGTATGGAAATGCGAGGTCGAGACAAACGGCACGCCGATGGTTTTGCCCTTCAAACCGGCAAGGCTCGTCACACCGGATCCATCGCGCGCAACGAGCGCCTCGGCATTGTTGATGTTATCGAGAATCCAGAACAGCGAAATATCGACGCCCTGCGACAGCCCCGCCGCGATCGGACTCGAACCGGCTTCGCCGAGCTGCACCGAACCCGATGCCAGTGCGCGGACCACCTCCGCGCCGCTGCCGAGTTGACGGTAGACCACCTTGTAACCAGTCTCTTTCTCGACTTCGCCGGTGGCCTGCGCATAACGCCACGGCACGACCATGTCCTGATATGCGATCACGACTTCCTTGGTATCGGCATGAGCGGCGCTCGCAAAAGGAGCGGACACGGCAAGCAGCGTCACGAGCGCGGCGAGCGGGCGAAGGAATCGGTTCATCGAGAAGCCCCGTTTTAATAAGGTGTTTGGGAGGCTTTCGACTATAGGGAGTTTGGGCGTGGCCGGTTCTAACGAATTCTCGATTGCTAATCAGGCTGTTCGGGCATTGCTTTTTACGCTGGGTTGGATGCGTGTGCCGGGGTAACGGGCGCCAGGGGGTTGGTAGCGGAGGATGGGCGAGGCTGACCGCCCGGCTCTTCTTCTGGAACTAGCGAGCGCAGGAAGCAACGCACCAGCTCGCAGGCGTAAAAAAGCCCGCAACAAGTGCGGGCTCTCTGTATCGAAGCAAACTACCGGACAACAAGGGGCTCAAACCACGCCGGCTCCATGTGCCTGCAGGTCCGCGTGATAGCTCGAACGCACCATCGCGCCCACTGCCGCGTGCGTGAAGCCCATCTTGTAGGCCTCTTCCTCGTACATCTTGAACGTATCCGGGTGCACGTACGAGCGAACCGGCAGGTGATGCTCGGAAGGTTGCAGGTACTGGCCGATCGTCAGCATGTCGACGTCGTGCTCGCGCAGATCGCGCATCACCTGCAGAATTTCCTCTTCCGTCTCGCCAAGACCGACCATCAGGCCCGACTTGGTGGCGACGTCCGGATGCAGCGCCTTGAAGTCCTTCAGGAGCTTCAGCGAATGCGCATAGTCCGAGCCGGGGCGCGCTTCCTTGTACAGACGCGGCACCGTTTCGAGGTTGTGGTTCATCACATCGGGCGGAGCGGCATTCAGAATGCCGAGCGCGCGATCCAGACGGCCGCGGAAATCCGGCGTGAGGATTTCGATGCGCGTTTCCGGCGACAGCTCGCGCGTCTGACGGATGCATTCCACGAAGTGGGCGGCGCCGCCGTCACGCAGATCGTCACGGTCCACGCTGGTGATCACCACGTACTTGAGCTTGAGCGCCGCGATCGTGCGGGCCAGATTGCCCGGTTCGTCGACATCCAGCGGATCGGGACGGCCATGGCCGACGTCGCAGAACGGGCAACGGCGCGTGCATTTGTCGCCCATGATCATGAAGGTGGCGGTCCCCTTGCCGAAGCACTCGCCGATGTTCGGGCAGCTCGCTTCTTCGCAGACCGTATGCAGGTTGTGCTCGCGCAAAATCTGCTTGATCTCGTAGAAGCGCGAATTGCCGGTGGCCGCCTTCACGCGAATCCAGTCCGGCTTCTTCAGCTTTTCGATCGGGACGATCTTGATCGGAATGCGCGCAGTCTTGGCTTGCGCCTTCTGTTTCGCCGTAGCGTCATAGGCGGCGGGCGCGGCTGCGGCTTCAGGGGCGGCAGTGCCGGTGAGATTCGCGGTAACGTCAGTCATTCGTTCGATCCAGTCAGGCGGTCACGACACCGGCCTGTGGTTGGGCGACGGCCGCGGGCGTGCCGTCGATGTTTGCGGTGAGGCATGCGGCAAAGGTCCGGGCGACCTCGTCCCAGCCGGCAGCGACGCCGAGCGTCGCCATATCGATGGTTTCGAGCCCCGCGTACCCGCATGGGTTGATGGCCAGAAACGGCTGCAGATCCATCTTCACGTTCAGGCTGACACCGTGATAGCTGCAGCCATTGCGGATTTTCAGGCCCAGTGCGCCGATCTTGGCGCCGGCATGCAGCCCCACATCCGGACCGGGCGCCACGTAGATGCCGGGGGCGCCCGCCTTGCGTTCTCCGGCGAGATTATACGCCGCGAGCGTGTCGATCACGGCCTGCTCGATCCGCGTGACCAGCTCGCGCACCATCAGCTTGCGGCGGCGCAGGTCGAGCAGCAGGTAGGCGACCACCTGTCCGGGTCCGTGATAGGTGATCTGCCCGCCGCGGTCCACCTTGACGAGCGGAATGCCGCTTTCGGCAGACAGCAGATGCGCCGGATTGCCGGCCTGGCCAAGGGTGAAGACGGGAGGATGTTCGACCAGCCAGATTTCGTCTGCGGTATCGGCGTTGCGGGCGTCCGTGAAGGCGCGCATCGCCTCGAAGCTGGTTTCGTAAGATTCGAGACCGCGCCAGCGCACCGCTAGCGGGGGGGAAAGTGAAGGCGGGGAAGCCGGCGTAGCACACATAATGCCCACAGTTTACCGAAATACTGAGATGCCCGCCGGCCCCCTTGCAACGCCAGGCATCCCGTTCCGGGCGGCAGCCGCCCAGACAACGCGTCAGACGGTGCGCCAGCCGTCCCGCAGGCGCAAGCCCAAGCGGTCGCCGAGCCGCACCAGCCAGTCGAGCGCCCGGACATCCGCGCGAGCCGGAACAGCGAACGCTACCTGCGCCTGAGGACCGCCTTCGACGCTCAGCCAGAGCCTCTCGCCGCGCCGCAGCCGCAGCGTGTGGCCGGGTTCCAGCCAATAGTCCTCGGTGTCGTCGCTGCGCGTCACCCACACCGCACCGCAGCTCACCTTCAGCCGCGTGCTGCGCGCAATCTTCATCGGAACCGTTTCACCCGCCTTGATTTCAAACGTAATACTAGAGGAAATTTCTCGCATGATGACCTCTCCAAAAAGCGTTTCCTGGCTACAATCGTAGGCGTAACAAGGGTTTACGCAAAACGATCAATTTTCACCTCTATGTGAGAAAAATTGCGATGGACCTTCGACAACTCCCTGCCCTCAATGCGATCAAGGCCTTCGAAGCCGCCGCCCGTCACGAGAGCTTCTCGCGCGCGGCGGACGAACTGTTCGTGACCCACGGCGCGGTCAGCCACCAGATCCGGGGGCTCGAGGCAGAATTGGGGGCCAAGCTCTTCGCCCGCGACGGCAAGCGGGTGCGCCTGACGGAAGCCGGCCGCCGTTACGCCACGCAGGTACGCAGCGCGCTCACAGCACTCGCCGAAGCCACCCGTGAAATCCGCGCCGGCGACCGCGAGCGCCGCCTGGTGGTGTCGATGCTGTCGTCGTTCGCGGCGCGCTGGGTGACGCCGCGCATCGGCAGTTTTATCGAAGCCCATCCGCAATGGGATCTCGAGCTGCTGTCCACCAATTCGTTGACCGACTTCGCTCGCGACGACGTCGACGCGGCGATTCGCTTCGGCTTCGGCAAATATCCGGGCCTGCACGCCGAGCTGCTGCTCGAAGAGATCTTCTTCCCTGCCTGCTCGCCCAATTTCAACGGCGGCAAGCTGCCGAAAGTCCCGGCCGACCTCGCCAAAGTCCCGCTCCTTCGCTCCGACGACGAACTGTGGCGCCCGTGGTTCGACGCCGCCGGCCTCGCCGACTGGCCCGAGCCGAAACGCGGCGTGCTGTATCAGGATTCGTCGAACCTGCTGCAGGCGGCGATCGACGGCCAGGGCATCGCACTCACGCGCCGCTCGCTCGCCATGCACGAGATCGCCGCGGGGCGCCTCGTGCGGCTATTCGACGTGGATGGTCCAAGCCCGTGGCAGTACTACTTCATCTGCCCGCCGCAAAGCATGCAGGCGGAAAGAGTGCGGGCGTTCCGGGATTGGGTGTTCGAGGAGGTGGGACAGTTCAAGCAGCTCTTCGACCTGGCTTGTGCAGCCGGGCCGCAAACCGCAGCGGACGCTTTACACGTCGCGCCGTAATCCGGTCGCAGAGGCAAACTAAAAGCAGACTGGGGGGCGCAAGGCGCCCCGCCATCGTTCACAGCACGACTTTCACCATCGGATGCCCAGTGAGGGCACGATAGATATCGTCGAGATGCGCGCGGCTGGTGGCCCGCACCGTCACCGTCAGGCCCGTGTAATTGCCGCCGCTCGACGGCCGGGTTTCGACGCGCGAAGCATCGACATCCGCGTCGAACTGCTTGACCACCGTCACGATCGTCTCGGCAAAGTCGGGGTGCGACTTGCCCATCACCTTGATCGGAAAATCGCAGGGAAACTCAAACAACGAGTCATTATCGGGTTGCATCTTTCACTCCTCGGCAACGGCTCCCGCAGCATCTCTGCCGGAGCCGCCATCAGCCACCTGCGCTTACTTCTTCTTGTTGAACATCAGCATCAGCGAATCCCACACGCGGCCCACCACGCCGGCCTGCGGTACAGCCTGCAGCGCGACGATCGGGAACTGCGAGATCACCTTGCCATCGGACACCAGCTTCACCGTGCCGACCTGCTGGCCTTCGGCAATCGGCGCAATCAGCGGATCGATATGCTCGACCTGCGGCTTGGCCTTGTCGGCGACACCCTTCGGCACCGTGACGTACTGATCGGCCTTCACGCCGATCTTGACCGAGTCTGCCGCACCCTTGTAGACACGCGGCGTCTCGATCACCTGGCCGGCCTTGTACAGACGCACCGTGTCGTACGCGCTGTAACCGTAGTTCAGCATCTTCATGCTGTCTTCGACACGGTCGTGCTCTTTGACTTCACCCATCATCACCGAGACGAGGCGGCGCGAGACGTCCGACGAACCCGGCAGCGGGCGCTTCGTGCTCGCAATCAGGCAATAGCCGGCTGCTTGCGTGTGGCCGGTCTTCAGGCCGTCGACCGTCGGGTCGATCCACAGCAGGCGGTTGCGGTTCGGCTGCTTGATCTTGTTGTAGGTGAATTCCTTGACCGAAAAGATGTTGTAGTAGTCAGGGTAGTCGCGAATCAGGCGCGCCGACAGGATCGCCAGGTCGCCCGCGCTCGTGTAGTGCTGCGGGTCGGGCATGCCGTTCACGTCGGCGAAATGCGTGTGAGTCATGCCGAGACGCTGCGCCTCGGTATTCATCATGTTGACGAACTGCGCCTCGCTGCCGCCGACCAGTTCAGCCAGCGCGATTGCGGCGTCGTTGCCCGACTGGATGATCATGCCGTAGACGAGATCGTGCACGGACACCGGCTTGTTCGCCTCGATGAACATGCGCGATTCGTCCGTCTTGACGCGGCGCACCGCTTCGCTCGGGTTGACGATCTGCTCCATCGTAATCTTCTTCGTCTGCAGCGCTTCGAAGACCAGATAGGCGGTCATCAGCTTGGTGAGCGAGGCCGGCTCGACGCGCTCATCGGCATTGCCGGAAGCGAGCACCTGATTGCTGGTCGCGTCGACCAGCACCCACGAGCGTGCGTTCACCGCCGGCGGCGGGACCTGCGCGAAAGCAGCGGTGCTCGCCAGCAGCGAGGCCGGCAGCAACACGCCGAGCGTCACCGCGCGGCTGATGCTATGGGGAACGAAGGACGGGAGTGACGAAAAACCGGAGGTGGAAAAACGCATAGGATCGATTCGGGCAGAAATATGCATCGCGCCCTAAAGGGGCGCAGTTTGGAAGAGCCGGTCGGCGAGCGCTGGCCGCGTAAAAGCAGCGCGGCGCCCGTTGGACTTCCGGCCACACGATCGGTTCGCGCAGCGCGCCCGCCATCCGGCGCTGCGATCATGCAGCGGCGCTCAACCAGGCGCCAGTCAGCCGGATGGGCCGCGCTGCGCCCAAAAAAGAGCGCTCATTATACGCGCGCTGCGGAGGCAACTTTGCGGTTAGCGTGCCGATAAATTTTCATTTGACGCGTACCTGTACCCCGGAAAACGCGCGCCGAGCCGCCGCTTACCGCCAGGCGTCGACGATGATGCGCTTGAGGACGTGCAGTTTGCGATGCAGAAAATGCTCGGCGCCGGGGATCACCACGACCGGCAATTCCTGCGGCCGGGCCCAGTCGTAAACCGACTGAATGGGCACCGTATCATCGGTTTCGCCGTGAACAACGAGCGTGTTTTCCGGCACCGGCGCCACTTCCCAGCGGCTCGCCGCGGTGCCGACGAACACCATTCGCTCGATCGCCTGCCCTTCTTCGAGCAGCCGCGCGGCCACGTGCGAGAGCACGAACGTGCCGAACGAGAAGCCCGCGAGTACCAGGGGCAGATCGGCCTGGCCCGGCTGCGTCCGCATGTAATCGAGCACGGCGCGCAAGTCGTCGCGCTCGCCGATGCCTGCGTCGTGTTCACCCTCGGTCTTCCCCACGCCGCGGAAATTCGAACGATAGGTAACGTAATTCAACTGCACGAGTGTGCGGACCAAGGTCACCGCGACCTTGTTGTCCATCGTGCCGCCGAACAGCGGATGCGGATGCGCCACCAGCGCAATGCCACGCGGCGCGGCGCCGTTTTCGCGCGTCTCGTCGGGCAGATCGAGGGCGACCTCGATCTTGCCGACTGGTCCGTCGATCAGGAACTGTTTTGTATGAACATTCATGGCGGCGCTTACTGATCGATTTTCAGACGCTCGACCACTTTGCCGTTCGCAAGATGCGATTCGACGATCTCGTCGATGTCGCTCTCGTCGACATACGTGTACCACGTGCCTTCCGGATAAATGACGATGGCCGGACCTTCCTCGCAGCGGTCGAGACAACCGGCCTTGTTGATGCGCACCTGGCCCGGACCCGCGAGGCCCAGTTGCTTGACGCGCTTTTTCGCATGTTCCTGCATGGCCTGCGCGTTGCAGTTCGCGCAGCACGGGCGCTCCGCACCCGGCTCGCGCTGGTTGAGACAGAAGAAGACGTGGTACTTGTAGAAAGAATCCATGGTGTCCGCAGCAAGACTGAAAGGGGGAGCGGGATGGACGCCAGCGGGTTCAAGCACCGCGGCGCGCCTGTAGTGCGACGATTATAGCGATGGGGGCATACGGGCGCTCAGACATGCCGGACCAGCCGCGCCGGTTGCCCGCCGCCGCACCCGCCTCACTGCGCCGCTCACTGCGCGGCGACGAGCGCCTGCACGCCGAGCCACGCGGAAATCTGCGCGACCAGATCGTCGCTTGCAGCAGCAAGCGCTTGCGCCCCGCCCGCCGCGTCGGACGAACTGGCCGGCGCGCGGGCAATGAAGGTGCGTTGCGCGAGCACCTTGCCCCCTTGCGTCAGCGTGGCGCGCGCGGTGACCGCGCCGTGACTTTGCGTCTGGCTGTCGAAAACCTGCTCGAACTCGCTCAGATCCACCTTCAGTACGGGCGCGCTCACGCCGTCGGCGCCGGTCAGCACCGTGCCGCGCTGCGACAGCGCGTTGCGCAGGCGCTGGGTCAACAACGCGGCCGGCGCCATGGTCCAGTGGCTGTTCGCATAGGAGGCGGTCTGCTGCGCGTCGGCGTAGCTGAGCCGGTAGATCAGCTTGTCGGAGGCGAGCGTCTCGGGAGCGGTCACGTCCAGCAACTTGACGGCCGGCATCGGTCCGGAGGTAGCCGTCTGCGGCGCAGGGCCGAGGTCGTAGCGGATGTCGGCGAGCGCCGCCGGCGTGCCCGCACAGCCGGCCAGCACGCCGAAGGCAAGCGCGACAGCCAATGCGGCGCCGGTGGATCGCAAACTGCGAAGCTGGGCGTGCATCGGATTTTGAAGCGGGCGATGAAGCAAGCGAGTCATGACAATCGTCCTTTCAGATCATTTTGCCGCGTGGGCTGCGGGCCACGTAAAACCAGGCTCGCCCGGACCGGGCGAAGCCGGCGGGGCGCCGAACAGCACACTGCGCGGACTGGTGCTGAACACGTCAGCCGCGCGGTCCACCGAACGCATGGTGGAACGTACGTCGTCGGCCAGTGAATTGACACGCGGCAACGTGTCGTAGCCCACTCGCGCCGACAAATCCTGCAGCGAGGCGTTCATCGAGGTCAGCGCGTCGCCTGCCTGCTGCGCGGCTGTGCCGACCTTGTTCAGGTTGCTCTCAAACGGACCATCCGGCCGGTTCAGGCCGGTGATCAACTGGTTGGTCGACGCCAGCGTGCGATCGAGCTGGTCCAGCGTCTGCGGCAGCTTGCCGGCCGCCGGCGCCATCTGCTTCGTCAACGTCGTGACGCCGTCGGCGGCATGCTGCAGACTCGCCGCGGTGTCCAGCAACTGGTCGCGCATTTGCGGCGAGAGCGTGTCGTTCACGTCGTCCGCGATCCGCTCCAGCTTGCGCAGCAGGACATCGCCGCGTTGTTGCAACTGATCGAGCAGGCCCGGATGCATCGGCAGTTGCGCCACCTCTTTCTGCGACGACGGCAGCGGCGTCATATCGCGCCCCGTATCGTCGAGCTGGATGAAGGCAATGCCCGTTACGCCCTGAAAGCCGAGGCTGCCGAACGTGGAATGCGTAATCGGCGCGTGAGTGTCGACCAGAATGCGGATCAGGATCTGCCCGGGGTGTTCGCGATCGAACTTGATCGACTGCACCTTGCCCACGTCGAGACCGCGATAACGCACCGCAGCGTCGGTATAGAGCCCAGTGACATTGGTGCGGGCAATCAGATCGTACGGCACACGCACCGAACGGTCGACATTGAACAAAAAGGCCGCCGCGGCAATTGCCACCAGCAGCACCACCGTGAAGAGCCCAGCCCAGAAGGCATGCGATTTGTTTTCCATTGTCAGGTTCCCTGGTTCACAGCGGCAGTTCAGACGACGCCGGTTCGAGCGCCGCGGCCGGCAGCCTGGCGCGGCGCTCCGGCGGCAGCGCCTGCAGCGCGCGGCGGCCGCGCAGGCCGAGGAAATACTCGCGAATAAACGGATGGTCGACGCCGGCGGCCTCCTCCACCGGCGCGGCCACCAGCACCTTGCGGTCGGCCAGCACGGCGACGCGGGTGGACAACGCGACCATGGTGTCGAGATCGTGCGTCACCATCACGACGGTCAAACCGAGCGCGCGATGCAACGTGCCGACCAGTTCGACGAATTCGTCCGAGGCTTGCGGATCGAGCCCCGCGGTCGGTTCGTCCAGAAACAGCAGCTCCGGTTCGAGGGCGATCGCGCGGGCGATGCCGACCCGCTTGATCATCCCCCCGGAGAGCGCCGACGGCATCTTCGACGCATGCTTGCACGGCAGGCCGACCATCTCGAGCTTCAGCATGACGATGTCGCGCAGCAGGTCCTCGGGAATCTTGCCGAGCTCACGCAACGGCTGCGCGACGTTGTCGAACACCGACAGCGAAGAGAACAGCGCACCGCGCTGGAACAGCATGCCGGAGCGGCTGCGCATCAGCAGCGCGGTGTCCGGCGAGATGGTCGAGAGATTCTCACCGAACAGCTTGATGGTGCCCGACGAGGGTTTTTCGAGGCCGAGAATCTGCCGCACCAGCGTGGTCTTGCCCGAGCCGGAGCCACCGACAATCGAGACGATTTCGCCGCGCAGCACTTCGAAGTTCAGGTGCTGATGGACGATATTGCGGCCGTAGCGCTTGGTCAGATCGCGCACCTCGATCACCGGCTCGGCGATCGAAGGCAAGGGCTGGCCGCGGACGGATTGAGTGAGCGGCGCAGTCATCCGAGCCCCACGTTCTGGAACAGGATGGCGAACACCGCGTCGGCGAGAATCACGATCGTGATCGACGACACCACCGAGGTGGTCGTGCCTTCACCGAGGCTTTGCGAATTCGCCTTTATGCGAAAGCCGAAGTGGCAGCCGACAATGGCGATCAGCATGCCGAAAGCGACGCCCTTGCCAAGACCGATCCACAGGTTGGCGACCGGCACCACGCCCGGCAGCGCCCGGAAGAAATAGCTCATGTCGATGCCAAGCACGACTTTGGCGGCGAGCGCGCCGCCGCTGAGCGCGACGATATTGGTCCACATGACGAGCAGCGGCATGGCCACGCCAAGCGCGACGACACGCGGCAGGATCAGCCGCAAGCCGTGCGGAATGCCCATCACGCGCATCGCATCGAGTTCTTCGGTGACGCGCATCACGCCGATCTGCGCGGTGATCGCCGAGCCGGAGCGACCGGCCACGAGAATCGCCGAGAGCACCGGTCCCAGCTCGCGGATCACCGCCAGGCCGAGGATGTTGACGATGTACTGATTCGCGCCGAACAGGCGCAACTGCTGCGCCGACAGATAGCTCAGCACAATGCCGATCAGGAACGCCACCAGCGCGGTGATCGGCAGCGCCTTGGTGCCGGCGTTATAGACGTTCGCAGAGATTTCGGTCCACGGCGTGATCTTCGGATTGCGTACGATAGCCAGCAGGTCGAGCACGACGCGCCCGAACATCGCGATGCCGCCATAAAGATGCTCGAAGAACGAGAACAGCCCTAGGCCGAGACGGGTGAACGGGTCGAGGCGCACCACCGCCTCGGGCGCTTCGCGCGCGGAATCGAGCAAGGCGATGCGATCGAAGATATCGCGCTGGGTGGAGTTCAGTTCGATCAGTTGCGACGGCAGCTTGTGGCCCCAGACGCGCCACAGCGCCTGGCCGCCCACATGGTCCAGCCGCTCGATGCGCGACAGATCCCATTGCAGGCCCTCGGCGCCGATCAGCGAACGCAGACGGGGCACCACCTTGCCGGTGGCGCGGTCGCGCGCGAGCGCAAGCGCCGTCCATTGCCCGGAGAGCCGGACGATCTTGCCTTGGCTGCCTGCCGCGACTTCTAGGCCGGGCGGAGTGTCGTAGTTCAAGGATCGCTGGATTCTGGTTATCGGATCAAGGGCCATTGTAACGAACGCGGCACGATGCAAGCGTGCTCCTTCACGCCGGATAGGTCAGGCGCGCGCCCTGTCGCTACAATAGGCGGCATGAACGCCTCCAAGACCCCACCCCACGCCGGTCCGGCGAGCGACTGGCGCATCGACCGCGAACGCGCCGTCGCGCTGTTCGGTGCTCACGCGCACGATTGGCCGATCGAAATCGTCGAGGAAACCGGCTCCACCAACGCCGACCTGATGGCACGCGTCAAGGCGCTGCCGCGCCGCTCGAATGCGCTGCCGAGGCCGATCGTGCGCGTGGCGTATCTGCAAACCGCCGGCCGCGGGCGGCGCGGTCGCACGTGGTACGCCGAGCCGGGCAACGCGCTGCTGTTTTCGGTGGCCTGCGTGCTGCCGCGACCGCTCGAAGAACTCGCCGGCCTGAGCCTCGCGGTGGGCGTGGCGCTGGTGGACGGCCTGCGCTCGCTGCCGGTCGCAGGACCTGGCCAGATCGCCTTGAAATGGCCCAACGATGTGCTGCTGGAAGGCGACAAGCTGGCCGGCATCCTGATCGAAACGGCCTGGAGCACGGACTATGCGAGCGCGGTAGTGATCGGCATCGGCACCAACGTGAAGGGCGCCGACGATCTCGCCGCCAAGGTCGGCGCGCTCAACGCCGACGCGCCGCCGCAGGCGCGCGGCACCGTACCGACCGCACTGTCGCGGGTACTCCCCAATGCCAATCTGACCGATACGCTCGCCGCCGAGCTGAACGCGCTCGAAGCGGCGCTCAAACGTTTCGGCGAGGACGGCTTCGAGCCGTTCCAGCCGCGCTGGAACGCCTGTCACGCCTACGCGGGCCGTGAAGTGGTGCTGCTCGAACAGGGTGTCGAAGTCGCGCGCGGCGTGGCGGCAGGCGTGGACGAAACCGGGCAATTGCTGCTCGATACGCCCTCGGGACGCCAGGCGATCGCCACCGGCGACGTCTCGCTGCGTCTGGCCGACAGCCCGGCATGAGCGGCGCGCCTTTCCTGCTGATCGACGCCGGTAACAGCCGCATCAAGTGGGCGCTGGTGCAGGCCGAGGGCACGCAGAGTCATGCGGGCACGTTTGGGCATGGGGATGTGGACGAACCGGACTGGTCCACCTTGCCGCGCCCCGCCGGCGCATGGATTTCCAATGTGGCGGGCGCGAAGGTCGAGCAACGCCTCGCGGGCCTGCTCGACGCACAGTGGCCCGGCCTGCCGCGCACAACCATCCGCGCCTGCGAGCGGCAATGCGGCGTAACCAACGGCTATACGACGCCTGACGCGCTGGGCAGCGACCGCTGGGCCGGCCTGATCGGCGCGCACGCCACATTTCCGGGCGAGCCGCTGCTGATCGCGACGTTCGGCACCGCCACCACGCTGGAGGCGCTGCGGGCCGACGGGACGTTTATCGGCGGACTGATCGCGCCAGGCTGGTCGCTGATGATGCGCTCGCTCGGCGAGCATACGGCGCAACTGCCCACGCTCGACACCAATGCGGCGCGCGGCCTGCTCGCCCCCGGCGACGCGACAGGCTCGGCCGGCAGCGGCCAGGCGTCGAGCGACGCCAAACCCCGCGGCCCGTTCTTCGCCACCGACACGCCGCGCTCGCTCTCCGCAGGTTGCGCACTGGCGCAGGCCGGCTTGATCGAGCGGATGTGGCACGACCTGCAGGAAGCATGGGGCGTGCCGGTGCGGCTCGTCGTAGGCGGCGGCGCCGCGAACGAAGTGACAGCCGCACTCAAAGTACCGCATACTCGCCACGATTCGCTCGTGCTGTCGGGTCTCGCGCTGATTGCCGCCGCCGGCGCGCCAGCCGGGCACCGCTGAGCATCGCTATAGACGCACGCGCACCCTTTAGACGGAGACTCCAACGATGTTGCGCTGGCTGATCGCTATTCTGTTTCTTGCCAACATGCTCGCGTTCGTGACGGTGCGCGGCGTCTTCGGACCGACACCCATCGCGGGCGCGCGCGAGCCGAATCATCTGAATCGCCAGATTCATCCGGAAATACTGAAGGTACAGCCGGTTTCGGCGGCCGAGGCGGCCGACCTCGCGGTGGTCGGCGGACCGGCTCCGGCGCCGGCAATTTCGGCGTCGGAACTGACGCAGTAACTTTCCGGCCGCGCATCGAGGCGCTGATGTTTCGAGGCGCCGAGGTATTTAGACCCTCACCCCTGAGCACGGACCTTCTTCAGGAGCGCGGTCGTCGAGCGGTCGTGCTCGAACGGAATCGCTAGCGCACGGCCGCCCCAGCCGCGCACCAACGCCGACTCGGGCAGCTTGTCCATATCGTAGTCGCCGCCTTTGACCAGCACGTCGGGGTGCAGCGCTTCAATCAGCGAAACCGGCGTCTGCTCCTCGAAGCACACCACCCAGTCGACGCTTTCCAGCGCCGCAAGCAGCGCCATGCGGTCGGCTTCGCTATTGATGGGCCGGTCGTCGCCCTTGCCGAGCCGGCGCACCGACGCATCGCTGTTCACCCCGACAATCAGGCACGCGCCCAAGGCCTTCGCATCGGCCAGATACGTGACGTGACCGCGGTGCAGGATGTCGAACACCCCGTTCGTGAACACCACCGGCCCGGTAAGCGAGGGGCGCAGTTGAGCAAGGGCGTCGCGGGTCGTGAGCTTGCGTTCGAAAATGGCTGACATGGGGAAAATCGAAGAAAAGAGGAAAAATAGGACGGACGCTGCCGCCACGATACACGTTCATCGGGCGCCGTGCGAAAGCTCGACGGTGAGAGACAGCGGCCGGTACTGGAAGACGAAAGGTGAAAGCGGAAAGCACAGTGCGAATCATCAGCACGCGTGCGGCTGCCGCCTCATGCAAACGGCCCGCCAGGCTTGCACCTGTCGGGCCGTTTTTCACATGCTATATCACGCCTTTTCCGCCATCCGGCGCCGCCTGCGCTCTACCTGAAGCTCCGCGCCGGCGCGCGAAACCGTCAGGCCGGCTGTTCAGCCGACTTCTGGTCGGCCTGCAAACGCGCCACGACTTCCTTGCGATAGCGATTCAGTTCCTGAGCCGTATTGAAAGTGCGCTCGAACAGGATGGACAGGTTGTGCAGGATACGTTCGACCACCTTCTTTTCCCAACCGTCGTCGAAACGGATCTGCTCGTCGAGCCAGCGTTCGAGCCATTCCGGATCCGGCAGGCGCGACTGGATCGTGTCGCGCGGGAACAGCGCCTGATTCACGTGCAGGTTGGTCGGGTGCAGCGGCTTTTCCGTGCGGCGCGCCGACGCCATCAGCACGCCGATCTTGGCGAATGCAGCACGCGCCACGTCGCCGCAATTGTTCATGGCCTTTTTCATGTAGCGCAGATAGGCGCCGCCATGACGCGCTTCGTCACGCGAGATGGTTTCGTAGATGGCCTTGATGACCGGTTCCGTGTGCCATTCGGCAGCGCGGCGATACCAGTGGTTCAGACGGATTTCGCCGCAGAAGTGCAGCATCAGCGTTTCGAGCGGCGGCGCCGGATCGAATTCGAAGCGCACCGCGTGCAGTTCTTCTTCGGTCGGGCACATTTCCGGCTTGAAGCGGCGCAGATACTCCATCAGCACCAGCGAGTGCTTTTGTTCTTCGAAGAACCACACGCTCATGAAGGCCGAAAAATCGCTGTCGTGATGATTGTCGCGCAGGAACATTTCCGTTGCGGGCAACGCGGACCATTCGGTGATCGCGTTCATCTTGATCGTCTTGGCCTGTTCATCGGTCAGGAGCGATGCATCGAACTTGTCCCAGGGAATGTCTTTCTCCATGTCCCATCGAACGGATTCGAGCGATTTATAAAGTTCCGGATAAAGCATGGTGTTCATAGTCCCACCCCTGTTCTGCGCATTGCGACGTCTGTGTCTGTTTGTGTCTATTGCTACTGTTGCTACCGGCGAACGAAACACACGCGTTCGCGGGCCAAGCATTCAATTTTACGCGGGAATCGGCCGCTCAGATGCACTTTACGGCAAAGAAGTCCTTCGGCATTCGTGGGTTCGCGACAACAGAACCTTCGCACCGAGCCGCTCTAACCGGCGGCGCTGCCGACAGCAAAGGCGGCGGCAAACGCCCGCCCACCGGGCAACAACGGGCGGCGGACTGGTTGTTTTCGGGCACGCCCAAGAGCCAAACAAAGCTTTCACCATCATAGCATGCTGCCCTCGCGCCCTTACCTTACATAGGGTCACAAGAACCCGGCGCCTTGACCGATCTCAATGACTAACTCAATAAGATAGCGGTCCTTCATGATTTGCTTGTGACGAATCGTTAATCGCAAGGCGCGTGCCTTCTAGCGTGCGTGCTGCGCAGGCCCGGCGCCGTTGCCGTTGTTGATGCCGCTACCGCCGCCGTTGTTGCCGCCCTTGCCGTTACCGCCGTCGTCGCTCCCCGCCCGGCCGATCCATGCAGCGATCTCGTCGCGCTGCGCAAACACGTCACGGCGTCCCAAGTCGATCAACTCACGGGTGAACTCGCTTTCGAACAGCAAATAGCTGGCAAACGATGCCCCGGACGCCCGGTTGCCGCCCACCGCGCCCAGCAGGCCGCGCACCGTCAGCGGCAGGCGCTGCAGATGGCGCGCCGCAATCAGTTCGATGCGCTCGCTCGGCGCGATGGTCAGCACGTCGATATGGCGCCAGCCGCTCTCCGGCTCCACCACGTGCGGCAGGTGCAACACCATCCGGTTGACGTGCTCGATGCGCTCGATATCGGCGCCGAGCGCATCGAGGAACACGCTCGCCAGCACCTGCTGGCCGATCTGCGCAAGCGACGGATAAGCGTTGTCGCGCCCGGTCGCCGGCACCTCAGGGCGAGGCGCCCCGGCGCCGATCACGACGATGCGGTCCGCGCCGAAATGAATCGCCGGGCTAAGCGGCGCGATCTGGCGGATCGAGCCGTCGCCGAAATACTCGTGGCGGCCATCCAGTTCCAGCGGCACAGCGGGAAACACGTAGGGAATCGCCGAGGACGCGAGCAGATGCGCCGGTGTCAGTTCGACCATCCGCGCCGTGCGTTGCGCACGCCGCCACGCCTGAATCGGCTCGCTCGCCTGATAAAAGGTCAGATGCTGTCCTGACGAATAGCTGAGCGCAGTAATGGACAGCGCGTGCAGCGCCCGCTTGTCGAGCATCTGATCGATGCGATGGAAACTGAGCGCCTCGCGCAGCAGCCGCGCGAGCGGGGCGTTGTCGAGCAGCGCGCGCGGCGAGCGGCGCGCAGCCCAGCCGAAGCTCATCGCGGCCAGCCAGCGCGCACCGGCTCCGATTATCCCGGGCCAATCGGTGCGGTACACGTGATGCGCGTGCATTGCCGACCAGACCTTCACGAGCCGCTCGGCGCCGCGCGAGAAATCGTCGGCATGACTCGCAATGGAAGTGGCGTTGATCGCGCCCGCGGAGGTGCCGCAAATCACGCTGAAGGGCGACGCGCGGGAGGCCGGCGCGACCTCGCGGGCAATGTCGGCGAGCGCCTGCAGCGCGCCCGCCTGATAGGCGGCGCGGGCGCCGCCGCCCATTAAGACCAGCGCGAGCCGCATGCCGAAAATACGCGTTGCATCACGCCGCGCCGCTTCACTCGGGTTGCGAAGGCGCCTTCCTGGCAGCGCGCGGCCGGCTCGCCGCAGCACCCGGCGACCTGGCCGCAGGCGCGCGCCTGGCCGCCGGCTCCCTGGCCGAATGCTTGTCAGCGGCAGGCTTGCCGGCGGCGGCCGGTTCCGGTGCAGCGGCATCGGCCGGCGCGTCGGCGCCCGCCGCCGTGGCTGCTGCCGCCGCGGGTTGCGCCATGGCGAACTGCGCGATCTGGTTGAACTGCGATTGCAGCAGGTTCCACCAGCCCGAGGCATCGAAGCCGGGTACATCGGCGCTACCGCTCGCCTCCGGCTCAGCAGGGTCTGCCGCCTCGGAACGCGGCGCAGCCGCTGGTTCCGGACGCGGTGGTTCGGCTGCGGCTGCTGCGGCGGCGGCCGCAGCCGGTTGCGCCATCGACTGCTGCGCGAACGCACCAAACGCCCGCAGCGTCGCCAGAGTGGCACGCTGCACTTCGAGCGCCTGAATGGCCGACTGCAGCATGTTCAGATTCAGCTTGAGCCATTGCTCGACCGCGCGCATGTCGGTGATGCGCTTGTCGAGTTCTTCGACGTTGGTGAGCGGCGCCATCATGTCGGACATCATCGACAGCGACGGCCCGAGGCCATGAGCCGCTCCCGCCTGTGCCGCAGGAAAGGCCGACCCGAACGGCGTGAGACGCATCATGTCCCACATGCGGTCCATCATCTCGCCAGGCGGAAAACCCGGGAAACCAGGAAAGGGCAGCGTGGAGCCAGGTGTATCGGTCATATCGTTCTCCTCGCAGCAGACAGGAATGGAATAGGCGCAGTGCCCCGCGCGCTTCATCCGATCATACCGCGCGAAAAGAGGTTGTCACGCAAGGTTGGCGGATGAAGCCAAGGTACCTTCAGGCGGAATGTCCGCCCGGCCCGCCACGGCCCGGTGGATTGTTCTTCGCGGCTTCGGCGCCGCGGAAATCCGGCGCGCGCCGCTCGCGCAGCGAGGTCACGCCTTCGCGCACATCCGGGCCCGCGAAACCCATGAACTCGAGCGCCAGCGAGGTATCGAAGGCCGGCCCCGCCGAGCGCAGCCAGTTGTTCAACGCGTACTTGGTCCAGCGAATCGCCGTTTGCGATCCGTGCGCGAGCTTATCGGCCACTTCGAATGCTTTGGGCAACAGATCATGTTCGTCGACGGCCAGCGACACCAGGCCGATCCGCTCCGCTTCTTCGCCGCTCACGGGTTCGCACAGCAGCAGGTAGTACTTCGCCTTCGCCATGCCGCACAACAGCGGCCAGACGATCGCCGCGTGGTCGCCCGCGGCAACGCCGAGCCGCGTATGACCGTCGATGATGCGCGCACTCTTCGTGGCAATCGAGATGTCGGCGAGCAGCCCCGCCACCAGCCCCGCGCCGACCGCCGGTCCATGCATGGCGGAGACGATCGGCTTGCTGCAGTTGATCACGTTGTAGACGAGGTCGCGCGCCTCGCGCCAGACGCGTGTGCGGACCTCGAAGTCGGTCGCCATCTGCTCGACCAGTTGCAGATCGCCACCCGCCGAAAAACCCTTGCCCTCGCCGCGAATCACCGCGACCCGCGTGTCCGGGTCGCGGTCGATATCGCGCCAGATTTCGGCCAGCTCGTAATGCATCCGCTCGTCCGCCGTCGCGAGTCCGCTCCGGTTCGCGCCCTCCCCGCTCATGATGACTTCGAGGATGCCGTGCGGATGCCGCCGCATGCGCAGCGAGCGGTAATGCGAGTAGAACGCGGGGTCGTTGATCGGTGATTCGTGAGACATGTTGGTCAGTCCGGTAGAGGCGGCGCGTCAGCCGGTGACCGCTGCGCGTCAGCCAGTGTAGCGGCGCCCGGGCGCGCCGGTATCGGGCGAAACCCTCTCGACTCCGCTGAAGGCGCTTTAGCGCGCGCCGTCCGGCGGCGCAATGCCCTGCTCGATAGAACCGAAGATCGACTTGCCCGCTTCGTCGAACATCTCGATCTTCACCGTATCGCCGTATTTCATGAACTCGGTCTGCGGCGCGCCATGCTCGATGGTTTCGAGGCAGCGCTTCTCGGCGATGCAGCAGTAGCCGCGTTTGGAATCCTTGTTAGACACCGTGCCCGAGCCGACGATCGATCCCGCGCGCAGGTTGCGCGTCTTCGCCGCATGGGCGATCAACTGGCCGAAGTGGAACACCATGTCGGTGCCGGCGTCCGGCTGGCCGACTTTCTTGCCGTTCCAGTGGACGATCATCGGTCGGTGCACGCGGCCCTCGCGCCAATGCTCGCCGAGTTCGTCCGGCGTCACGGCGACCGGCGCGAACGCGGTGGCGGGCTTGCTCTGGAAGAAGCCGAAGCCCTTGGCCAGCTCGGCCGGAATCAGGTTGCGCAGGGAAACGTCGTTGACCAGCGTGATCAGCCGCACGCCCTTGAGCGCCTGCTCGGGCGTCGCGCCCATCGGCACGTCGGTGGTGATCACCGCGACTTCGGCTTCGAAGTCGATGCCGAACGCTTCCGAGGCGCACACCACGTCGTCTTTCGGGCCGATGAAGTCGTCGCTGCCGCCTTGATACATCAACGGATCGGTCCAGAACTCAGGCGGCATTTCCGCCCCGCGCGCGCGGCGCACCAGTTCGACGTGGTTCACATACGACGAGCCGTCGGCCCACTGGAACGCGCGCGGCAGCGGCGCCATGCATTCCCTGGCCTCGAAGGCAAAGCTGTTGCGCGCCCGGCCCTGATTGAGCGAGTCATACAGATCCTGCAGTTGCGGCGCGTAGAAGGTCCAATCGTCCAGCACGCGCTGCAGCGTCGGCGCGATCGCGTCGGCGATGGCGGCGGTTTGCAGGTCGCGGGACACGACGATCAGTTGGCCGTCGCGCGTGCCGTCCTTCAGCGTAGCAAGTTTCATAAGGGGAATGAGCCGTGTTAGTGACGATAGAGGGAATCTATTCTACGATGGTGAATCGCCGCAGCCCAGATGGGCCGGTCCAAACGGGCCGGCCCAAACCGGCTGTCAATGAGTTGGCCCATTTGGGCTGGCCCAAATGGGCCGCCACCGAGCCGGTTCCGGCGGCGTACCGGCGGCGGGATTCGCCGCGCCGGCGCCAGCCCCTCTCCAACCGATTACTGTCCGCGCCACGTGCGCCTTGCTTATGCCTTCAGCAGCCCGCTCCGGCACGATTCCCGCCGACGCCGAAACCACCGCAGCGACCACGGCCGCCGACCCAACAGAGCCGCTCGATACGTCCGAGGACGACACCGCCGAGCCCGGCGAGGAAAAGCTGCGCTCGGGCATCCAGTCGATCGAGGTCGGTTTTCGTCTGCTCGACGTGCTGACCCACGAGCCGCGCGCCATGATGCTGCGCGATCTCGCGCAACGGGCCGGCATGAGCCCTGCCAAAGCACACCGCTACCTGGTGAGTTTCCTGCGCCTCGGCGTCGTCGCGCAGGATCCGTTGTCGGGGCGCTACGAACTGGGCGGCTTCGCGCTGCAACTGGGACTCGCGCGCCTTGCGCGCGTGGACGGCGTGAAACTTGCGCGCATCGCGCTCGCCGAACTGCGCGACCGCCTCGACCTGACCGTGGGCATCGCCGTGTGGGGCAATCAGGGGCCGACCGTCGTGCACTGGATGGAATCGAGCCATCCGGCCAAGGCATCGCTCAAGCTCGGCGACGTGATGCCGCTGCTCGGCTCGGCCACCGGGCTGCTGTTCGCGGCCTATCTGCCGGCGAGCAAGACCGCCGCGATGATCGAGCGCGAACTGGCCGATTCGCGCCGCTCGCCGCACACCGGCGGTCCGCGTACGCCCGCGGAGGTCGAACGGATGCTCGCGGACGTGCGCAAGCACGAAGCCGCACGCGTCGAAGGCATGTTGCTGCCGACCATCCACGCGTTCTGTATGCCGGTTTTCGATTCGACCGGCGATCTCGCGCTCGGGCTGATTGCTCTCGGCCACGAGGGCGCGTTCGATATCCGCTGGGACGGCGAGATCGATACGGCGCTGCGCGAGTGCGCGCACAAATTGTCGTACGAACTGGGCTATAGTCCGACGCCGCGTTAGGATGCCGGGGCGGACCTGCCGGGTAGCCGTTTAGCCGCCCCTCTGTATTGCGTAAGACAATTGCCCGGTTACTGTGGCACCGTTGCGGAACATCGGCTGCAGCCAAGCGGTCGAACCCGTTCGCTGCGTCCCGCGCCGGGCTCCTGCTGATGCGACGCGCCACTTCACCTTTTAATCCCCCAGAACCGCTCCGTTCGATGTCATATCCCTCCGCCGTCAGCCAATCCGGGCGCATGTTGCCACACGCCGCGCCGCGCCGTCCGCGCGCATGGCGGTGGGTCATCGTGCTTGCGGTCGTGCTGACCCTGCATTGGATCGCGGCGCAGTGGGTCGAACGCAACCGCGAGATCTTCACGTCCGGGAATACGGCTCACGTCCCCGTGCAGATTGCCCTGCTGACCCCGGAGCGAATCGAACGCCAGCCGGCCACCGCCGCACCGCGGCCCGCTGCGGCGCCCGTCCACAAGGCCGCCGCCAGCAAGCCGCGTGAACATGTGCTGACCGCCACGCACGCCGGGCCCTCGCCGGTTACCGCGGCCTCAGCCCCGGCAGCCGAGGCGGCCTCAGAAGCGACGCTCGCGGCTGCGGCCGAAGCCGCGGCATCGGCTGCTCACGCCGCGAGCGCTGCGGTTGCGGCAAGCGGCACGGGCAGCGCGCAGGCTGCGGCGCCCGAAGCGGCTTCCGGCGTGAAGTTCTCGGTGCCGCCGTCCGGCGATCTGCAATACGACACGTTCTATAACGGCGTGCGCAATCAGCCCGGCACGATTCACTGGTCGAGCGACGGTAAGACCTACGACATGGTCGTCTCGATGCCGGTCCCGTTCATCGGCACGTTCAGTTATTCGAGCCACGGCCATATCGACGCGTTCGGCCTCGCCCCCGACCAGTACATCGAGAAGCGCGGCCACAGGGCGGAAGATGTTTCGATCTTCAACCGCACGACCAGGCAAATCGTCTTCACCCGCACACCCGCGTCGTTGCCGCTCACGGACGCGGCTCAAGACCGTTTCAGCATGGTGATGCAACTCGCGAGTCTGGTACGCGGCGATCCGGATGCGTACAAGCCGGGCGTGACGCGCGAGTTCTTCGTGGTCGACAACGACAGCGGCGAAACCTGGCCTATCGAAACAATCGGCGATGAAACGATCCGCACGCAGCACGGCTTCGTCAGCACGCGGCATTTCATGCGCCTGCCGCGCCATCCGGGCGATAAGCGGCGCATCGACGTATGGCTCGCCCCCTCGCTCGGCTGGCTGCCCGCGCGGCTCCTGCAAACGGAGCCGAATGGTACGGAGGTCGAACTGGTGTGGGGCGGACCGCTCGTCGAGCCTGGCAGTGCGTCTGCCGGCGCAGCGGGCAACGACGGCGCGCAAGCTTCGCCGGATAACGGTAACGGCGCTGCGGCTACCGCCACGCCTTCCGCACTCGACACCGCACCGCCCGCGCCCGACAAGCCCTGAAGGAGCCCACATGCAAGTGAACCTCAACGGTATCGACACGCGCTATGTCCTCGACAACGAGGGCGGCGGCCCCTGGCTCACGTTTATCCATCAACTGGGCGGTGATCTCTCCATATGGGACCCGTTGGCCGGCTATTTCCGCGACGACTTCACGGTGCTGCGTTACGACGTGCGCGGTCATGGTGCAAGCGCCGTGCCGCGCAGCCCGTTCAGCATCAGGAGCCTGGCCGACGATCTGGCCGCGCTGCTCGATGCGCTCGGCGCCCCGCGCACGCATCTGGTGGGCATGTCGATGGGAGGCATGATTGCGCAGCAGTTCGCGCTCGACCATCCAGGCCGCGTCGCTACGCTGACGCTCGCGGACACGGTCGCCGCCACGGCGCCCGAGAGCCGCGCCGTCTGGGACCAGCGGGCCGCTGCCGTGCGTAGCGGCGGCATGGCCGCACTGGCGCCTGCGACCTTGAGCCGTTGGCTGACGCCCGCTTTCCAGGCCGTGCACCCGGAAGCCGTCGAGCAGATCCGCGAGGTGCTGGAGCATACGGCGCCCGAGGGCTACGCGCTCGCCTGCGAGGCCTTGCGCGAGTTCGACATGCATGAGCGGCTAGGCGAGATTCGTCTACCTACGCTGACGGCGGCGGGCAGACACGATACCGGCACGCCGCCTTCGGCAACTCAGGCCATCGCAAACTCGATTCAGGGTGCACAATACGAACTGCTGGAGGCTGCACATCTGGCGCCTGTCGAACAGTCCCACCGTTTTGCTGCGTTGCTTGAAACGTTTCTCGAAACACAGGTCTAACCTGAAGGTCCGGGAGTTTTACCAGCGTCATTCCGGACCCACCCCTTGAATTCCACACCATACGCTCCATCTATGGCGCAAGAACGGCCAGGAGCCAACGGAAATAAGGAGTGTCGCCATGCAAATGATCTACAACAGCCCCAACTATTGTGTCGTCGAGTTCCCGCCTCAGGACGGTCCCCTCGCCATGAAGTCAGGTGGTTATGAGATCGTCGACAAAAACATGCAACGCGAGATTTACATTGACGGCGCAATGGCGGCGCGCTTTCGCGAGCACGTCACAAAGCTGATCGAAGAAGAACCGTCGCTCGACGAAGTAGACGAATTCCTCGGCCAGTTCGACAGCCTGATGCACCAACCGGTGATCCTCCACTAATACGCACGCCTCGGCGACACGTACTAAAAAAACCCCGTCCGGCTCGCCGGGCGGGGTTTTTTGTTGTTCGCGCGGCACACACACGGCATTTAACATTTTGCTGCGAGCCCGGCGGTGCGCTACGGGCGCCGCGCGGCATCTTTTACCGGCTTGCCGCGACAAGTGCCTGCTGGCCTGTGCTCTAGGCTTTATCCTTCTGTCACCGCGCACGGGCGGCAAGGCCCGTGCACTGCGGATACAATGACAGGTTTCCTGAAAAAACTGGCGCAAGCCCACTTCAGCCATGAACCAGCCTGCCCCCACCGTCAGTCCAGTCCACGCCGCCTACACGCGCGGCGCGGCGTTGCCCGCGCTGCTGCAGTCGCGCATCCTGATTCTGGACGGTGCGATGGGCACGATGATCCAGCGCTACAAGCTCGACGAGGCCCGCTATCGCGGCGAGCGCTTCAAGGACTACGGCCGCGACATCAAAGGCAACAACGAACTGTTGTCGATAACGCAGCCGCAGATCATCCGCGAGATCCATGAACAGTACCTCGCGGCTGGCGCCGATATCATCGAAACCAACACGTTCGGCGCAACCACGGTTGCGCAGGCCGACTACGGCATGGAGAGCCTCGCGATCGAGATGAATCTCGAATCGGCGAAGCTGGCCCGCGAGGCCTGCAACAAGTATTCGACGCCCGACAAGCCGCGCTTCGTTGCCGGCGCCATCGGACCGACGCCGAAGACGGCCAGCATTTCGCCTGACGTGAACGATCCGGGCGCCCGCAACGTGACCTTCGACGAACTGCGCGCGGCCTACTACGAGCAGGCCAAGGCGCTGCTCGACGGCGGCTGCGACCTGTTCCTCGTCGAAACCATTTTCGATACGCTCAATGCGAAGGCTGCGCTGTTTGCCCTCGACGAGTTGTTCGAAGACACCGGCGAGCGCTTGCCGATCATGATTTCGGGCACCGTCACCGATGCATCGGGCCGCATTCTGTCGGGGCAGACGGTCGAGGCGTTCTGGAATTCGCTGCGTCACGCCAGGCCGCTCACCTTTGGCTTGAACTGCGCGCTCGGCGCGGCGTTGATGCGCCCGTATATCGCAGAGCTGGCGAAGCTGTGCGATACCTACGTGTCGTGCTATCCGAACGCGGGCTTGCCGAATCCGATGAGCGACACCGGCTTCGATGAATTGCCGGCGGATACGTCGGGACTCTTGAAGGAGTTTGCCGAGGCGGGGCTCGTGAATATCGCGGGCGGCTGCTGCGGCACGACGCCGGAGCACATTGCGGCGATTGCCAAGGCGCTCGCCGAAGTCAAGCCGCGCAAGTGGCCGAACCAGTACCGCGACGCGGCGTGAGCCTGACCGCTTCGCCCGCTAAAGTAATCGACGCACGCAACCGAACCGCACACACGCCATGACCGATCACACCATGCGCCTTTCCGGCCTCGAGCCGTTCAACGTCACGTCCGGGACGCTCTTCATCAACGTCGGTGAACGCACCAACGTGACCGGCTCGAAGGCGTTCGCGCGAATGATCCTGAACGACCAGTTCGACGACGCGATCGCGGTTGCGCGGCAGCAGGTCGAAAACGGCGCCCAGATCATCGACATCAACATGGACGAGGCGATGCTCGATTCGAAAGCGGCGATGATCCGCTTCATGAATCTGATCGCCTCGGAACCGGACATCGCGCGCGTGCCGATCATGATCGACTCGTCGAAATGGGAAGTGATCGAAGCGGGCCTGAAGTGCGTGCAAGGCAAGGCGATCGTCAATTCGATCTCGCTGAAGGAAGGCGAAGCAGCGTTCCGCCATCACGCGAACCTGATCCGCCGCTACGGCGCGGCAGCCGTCGTGATGGCCTTCGACGAGCAGGGCCAGGCCGACACATTCAAGCGCAAGACCGAAATCTGCAAGCGCTCGTACGACTTCCTCGTCAATGAAGTGGGCTTTCCCCCCGAAGACATCATCTTCGATCCGAACATCTTCGCGATTGCGACCGGCATCGAAGAACACAACAACTACGCCGTCGACTTCATCAACGCGACGCGCTGGATCAAGGAAAACCTGCCCTACGCCAAGGTGAGCGGCGGCGTGTCGAACGTGTCGTTCTCGTTCCGCGGCAACGAGCCGGTGCGCGAAGCGATTCACACCGTGTTCCTCTATCACGCCATCCAGGCGGGGATGGACATGGGCATCGTCAACGCGGGCCAACTCGGCGTCTACGCGGATCTCGATCCCGAACTGCGCGAGCGCGTCGAAGACGTGGTGCTCAATCGCCGCGAAGACGGCACCGATCGGCTCCTCGAAATCGCCGACAAGTTCAAGAGCGGCGCGGCCAAGAAGGAAGAGAACCTCGAATGGCGCAACCAGCCGGTCGAGAAACGCCTCTCGCATGCGCTCGTGCACGGCATCACGAACTTCATCGTCGAAGACACCGAGGAAGTGCGCGCGAAGATCGCCGCTGCCGGCGGCCGTCCGATCAACGTGATCGAAGGCCCGCTGATGGACGGCATGAACATCGTCGGCGACCTGTTCGGCCAGGGCAAGATGTTCCTGCCGCAGGTGGTGAAGTCCGCGCGCGTGATGAAGCAGGCGGTCGCGCATCTGATCCCCTATATCGAAGAAGAAAAGAAGCAGCTCGCGGCAGCCGGCGGCGACGTACGCGCCAAGGGCAAGATCGTCATTGCTACGGTGAAGGGCGACGTCCACGACATCGGCAAGAACATCGTCTCGGTGGTGCTTCAGTGCAATAACTTCGAAGTGGTCAACATGGGCGTGATGGTCCCGTGCAACGACATCCTCGCCAAAGCGAAGGTCGAAGGCGCGGACATCATCGGCCTGTCCGGCCTGATCACGCCGAGCCTCGAGGAAATGGCCTACGTCGCCGCAGAAATGCAGCGCGACGACTACTTCCGCATCAAGAAGATTCCGCTCCTGATCGGCGGCGCGACCACCTCGCGCGTGCATACGGCCGTGAAGATCGCGCCGCACTACGAAGGACCGGTGGTGTATGTGCCGGATGCGTCGCGCTCGGTCTCGGTGGCCTCGAGCCTGCTGTCCGACGAAGGCGCCGCGAAGTATCTGGATGAACTGAAATCCGACTACGATCGCATTCGCGACCAGCACGCCAATCGCAAAGTCCAGCCGATGGTCACGCTGGCCGAAGCGCGCGCGAACAAGACGAAGATCGCCTGGGCGGGCTATCAGCCGGTCAAGCCGAAGTTCATCGGCCGCCGTGTGTTCAAGAACTTCGACCTCGGCGAACTGGCCAACTACATCGACTGGGGCCCGTTCTTCCAGACGTGGGACCTGGCCGGCCCCTACCCGGCGATTCTCAACGACGAAATCGTCGGCGAGTCGGCGCGGCGGGTCTTTTCCGACGGCAAGTCGATGCTCGCGCGCCTGATCCAGGGCCGCTGGCTGCAGGCCAATGGCGTGATCGCGCTGTTGCCGGCCAACACGGTGAACGACGACGATATTGAAATCTACACGGACGAGTCGCGCTCGGAAGTCGCGCTGACGTGGCGCAACCTGCGCCAGCAAAGCGTGCGGCCGGTGGTGGACGGCGTGATGCGGCCGAACCGCTCGCTTGCCGACTTCATCGCGCCGAAGGATTCGGGCGTGGCCGACTACATCGGCATGTTCGCGGTCACCGCGGGTCTGGGCGTGGACGTGAAGGAAAAACAGTTCGAAAAAGACCACGACGACTACAGCGCGATCATGCTGAAGGCGCTCGCCGACCGCTTCGCGGAAGCCTTCGCCGAAGCCATGCACGCCCGCGTGCGGCGCGACCTGTGGGGTTACGCCAGCGGCGAGACGCTCTCCAACGACGAGCTGATCGGCGAAAAATACCGCGGCATCCGTCCCGCGCCGGGCTACCCGGCTTGCCCGGACCACCTCGTGAAGCGCGATATGTTTGAGGTGCTCCATGCGGAGGAAATCGGCATGAGCGTGACCGAGTCGCTCGCCATGCTGCCGGCGGCCAGCGTTTCGGGCTTCTACCTCGCGCATCCGGACAGCACCTATTTCTCGGTGGGCAAGATCGGCCAGGACCAACTGGAAGACTACGCGCAGCGGATGGCGCTCTCGAAGCAGGACGCCGAACGGGCATTGGCGCCGCTGTTGTAAGCGGCGGCGGCGTCCGGGCGCGGCTGGCTGGGACCGGCTTTGGCGGTGCTCTCCCTGGCGCGCCGTTCCGACTGACCTTCGACCACCGCGCGGGGTCAAGCTGGACGACCGTTCGGGACGCCCCACTATATCGGGAACGTAAGGCTGAATATTTCAGGCAAGCGGGTTTTCGTCTTTGTAGACTGCAAGCGCCTTACCTGCCAGACGCGGCCAGAAAACGCGTCGGCTCAACTACTTGCAACCGTCACGGAGAAACTCGTATGAAGAAGCTGACGTTCGTTTTGGCCGGTCTTTCGCTGGCGCTCGGCACCTCGGTAGCCTTCGCCCAGACAGCCGCGCCGGCCGCGGGTAGCGCGGTCAGCTCGTACTCGCCGCCAACCCAGAAGCACGTCAAGAAGCCCAAGAAGCAGAAGATGAAAAAGGGCGCCTCGTCCGCGATGGCCGCGCCGGCTGCCGCCAGCCAGTAAGCCTCTGCGGCTTGGCTCGTCGGCTCAAGGGTTCGGGCGGGTCGCCGGCCGCGGCCGGCGTTTCGCGGCCGTTACTTCGCTGCTAGCGGAACCGGGACCAGTTGAGACGGTGCTCCAAACCGCGTCCGGGCCAAAACCCGGCTCATGCAGTTCCATAAAAGCCAAGAGCCCGCTGCTAGCGGGCTCTTGGCTTTTATGGTTTGCGACGCTCGACGGATTGAAAACCCCCGACACACTTGTGGCCTGCGTCGCGCTCACGCGCCGCGAAGCCGCTGCGCCCGGTCAAGCGCTGCGGCACAAGCGCCCGCTCAGACGCCCCAAACGATATCCGCGTTTTCCTTCTGGGCGGCGCGCAGCATGTCGAGGAATGGGAACGCGCGTTGCGCGAGGCCGATTGGAATCTCGTGGTGTTCGTGACCGTCTTCGCCTTCATGGAAGTGCCCTTCGTGCTCGGCACGTTCCTGCTTGTCGGAGCTGATCGCCGACTCCAGTTTGGTGATCGCTTCGCCCAGTTCGTCGTGCATGATGACCCCCCGTTCACCGAGGCGCTTGCCGACGATACCGACCAGATACTGAGCCAGATTCTCCAGCATCATCACATCCGGCGCGGCACGGCATTTGAAAGTAATCAGCATGACTGTTCCCTTTTTGATTTTGTAGGACTTACGCGCCGATGACCGTACGACGACCGTCTGCGCGGGTTTCGCCGGCGCGTCGGCAAGCAGTGGCGGCCTCGGCCCTGGGTGGGCATCTCATTGGACATATTAGCACCTGCTAAAATCCGTCTGAACGGAAAAGCGCGCCGTGCGGCGCCGGACAACGGCTCGCCGGGCCAGGCAGCCTTGATTTGCCCCTCGCCTCGCGCACCGGCCGCACAGCACGACGCGCTTTCCAGGCCTTTGACGGAGCCGCTTCGCGCCTCGCTCGAGCTGCTCCCGTTTCACCGCACTGCCTCACTGGACTCGCAACAAGCATGCTGCCCGCACATAAACAGACTCTCGAATCACTGCTCGCCGACACCGTGAAGCAGGTCGCCCAGGCGACCCAAGGCGCGGCCGAAGCCGCCTTTGTCGCCCCCGCCATTACGCTGGAACGCCCGAAAGTCGCCGCGCATGGCGACGTTGCCTGCAACGTCGCCATGCAGCTCGCCAAACCGCTGCGCGCCAATCCGCGCCAGCTTGCGCAGCAGATCGTCGATGCCTTGCTCGCCCACCCGCAGGCTCGCGGCCTCGTGGAAGCCGCCGAAGTGGCCGGCCCCGGCTTCATCAACCTGCGCCTCGCGCCGGCCGCCAAGCAGGCGGTGATCGGCACGGTGTTCGTCGAGAAGGAAGCCTTCGGCCGCTCGCAGCGCGACGCCGGCAAGCACGTGCTGGTCGAATTCGTCTCGGCCAACCCGACCGGCCCGCTGCACGTCGGCCACGGCCGCCAGGCGGCGCTCGGCGATGCGCTGTCGAACGTGCTCGCTTCGCAGGGTTACGACGTGCATCGCGAGTTCTACTACAACGACGCGGGCGTGCAGATCCACACGCTCGCCGTCTCGACCCAGGCGCGCGCACGCGGCCTGAAGCCGGGCGACGCCGAGTGGCCTGAATCGGCCTACAACGGCGACTACATCGCCGACATTGCGCACGACTATTTGAACGGCGCAACGGTCGCCGCAAAAGACGTCGAGCCGGTCAAGGGCGAAGGCGACGTCGACAATCTCGACGCAATTCGCCGCTTTGCCGTCGCCTACCTGCGTCACGAGCAGGACATGGACTTGCAGGCCTTCGGCGTGAAGTTCGACCAGTACTACCTCGAATCGTCGCTTTATGCGCAAGGCCGCGTCGAGAAGACCGTGAACGCGCTGATCGCCGCCGGCAAGACCTACGAGCAGGAAGGCGCGCTGTGGCTGCGCACCACCGACGACGGCGACGACAAGGACCGCGTGATGCGCAAGAGCGACGGCACCTACACGTACTTCGTGCCGGACGTCGCCTACCACGTCGCCAAGTGGGAACGCGGTTTCACCAAGGTCATCAACGTGCAGGGCTCGGACCACCACGGCACGATCGCGCGGGTGCGCGCCGGCCTGCAGGGTCTCGGCATCGGCATTCCGAAGGGCTATCCCGACTACATCCTGCACAAGATGGTCACGGTGATGCGCGACGGCCAGGAAGTGAAGATTTCGAAGCGCGCGGGCAGCTACGTGACCGTGCGCGACCTGATCGAATGGTCGGGCGGCGCGACGCCGGGCGAGGAAACCTCACCGGATCTGCTCGACGAAGCGACGATTCGCCGCGGCCGCGACGCCGTGCGGTTTTTCCTGATTTCGCGCAAGGCCGATACGGAATTCGTCTTCGATATCGATCTCGCGCTCAAGCAAAACGACGAAAATCCGGTCCACTACGTGCAGTACGCGCACGCCCGGATCTGCTCGGTCATCAACGAATGGAAGACGCGCTACAACGCCGACGAAGCGATCCTGCCGGCGGTGGACGTCACGCCGCTCACCAGCGAACGCGCGATGGCGCTGCTGCAAAAGCTCGCGGAATTCCCCGATATGCTCCAGCACGCCGCCGACGAACTCGCACCGCACGCGGTCGCCTTCTATCTGCGCGACCTCGCGGGCGAATTCCACTCGTTCTACAATGACAAGGCTGAACGCGTCCTCGTCGACGACGAAGCCGCGCGTAACGCGCGCGTCGCATTGCTCGCCGCCACACGTCAGGTGCTGGCCAACGGCCTTGCGACAATCGGCGTCTCTGCTCCCGAAAAGATGTAAGTCCTCCGGCACGACACGCATGCGGCCGTCGCTATAATCGACGGCCGTTCCAGGATTCTTTTTGCAGGTGATTCATACGATGGCAAAACCACGCCGCACAACGAAGCAGTCGAAGCAAACCGGGGGTACTTTTCTCGGTATCGTACTGGGCCTGATTGTCGGCCTGGCAATCGCGGTAGTGGTGGCCCTGTATATCACCCGCGCGCCCACGCCGTTCGTCGCCAAGGTAGCGCCGCCCGCCGCGTCCGAAACCAGCGCGAGCGAAGCGCAATACGATCCGAACCGTCCGCTGCAAGGCAAGACGCCGGGCCAGCCGGTGCCGCAGGCCGCCCAGCCGGCCCCGCAAAACACCGCGCCAGGCCAGGCCAACGGTCAGGGCCAGCCGGGCGGCATGCTGCAGGAACCGGAGATCGTCGAAGTGCCGCCGGCCAGCTCGGCCAACGCCAACGGCGTCGCGGTCGCACCGAAGCCCGCTCAGGATAACGGCACCACCGCTGCGGCGAAGAAGCCGCAGCAGGCCACCAGCGCGCCGACCAGCACAGCGGCTACGCCTGCGCCCAATTCGGCCAAGCCCGGCTCGAGCGTGGCGCCCTCCGCGGCCGACGCGAACAGCGGCTACTTCCTGCAAGTCGGTGCGTACAAGACGTCGGCGGATGCCGAGCAGCAGCGCGCCCGCCTCGCCTTCCAGGGCTTCGAATCGAAGGTCACGCAGCGCGACGCCGGTGGGGTCACCTACTTCCGCGTGCGCATCGGGCCGTTCTCGAAGTTCGACGACATGAATTCGGCCCGCCAGCGTCTGTCCGACGCCGGAGTCGATACCGCCGTGATCCGCTTTACCAAGCAGTAACGCGCCGTCATGCGCCGCCGCTGAACCTCGGCGCGCGGCGCGAGTCTGACGCTCGGCAGAGGTCTGCCGCCACACACTCTCGTAACGGTGACAGCCACGCGTTTTGCCGCGCCGCCCCACCGTTATTCCGCCTAATCTGGGTCAACAAGACATGAAAAAACTGCTGAGCATTCTCTTCCTTTCACTCGGCCTCGTCAGCGCGGCCGTAGAGGCATCGCCGGCCGCGCCGGTCGCCGGCAAGGACTACACGGTCCTCGGCTCCCCGCAACCGGTCGACGTGCCGGCCGGCAAGATCGAAGTCACCGAATTCTTCTGGTACGGCTGCCCGCACTGCAACGAATTCAACCCGTACCTCGAAGCATGGGTGAAGAAGCAGGGCCCGGACGTCGTGTTCAAGCGTGTGCCGGTGGCTTTCCGCGACGATTTCATCCCGCATTCGAAGATGTACCACGCGCTCGACGCGCTCGGTCTCGCGCAACAGCTCACGCCCACGGTCTTCAACGAAATCCACGTCAACAAGAACTACCTGCTGACGCCGGAAGAGCAGGCCAAGTTCCTCGCCAAGAACGGCGTGGACCCGAAGAAGTACATGGACGCGTACAACTCGTTCTCGACGCAAAGCGAAATCCAGCGCGACAAGAAGATGCTGGATGACTACAAGATCGACGGCGTGCCGACGCTGGCCGTGCAGGGCAAGTACGAAACCGGCCCGGCTGCGACCAACAGCCTGCCGGGCACGCTCCAGGTGCTCGATTACCTCGTAGCCCAGATTCGCGCCAAGAAGATGTAATGCACGGGGCGCCGGTATGAGCACAGCCTTGAAGGTTTTCATCACCGGCGCATCCAGTGGCATCGGACTCGCGATCGCCGCCGAGTATGCACAGCGCGGCGCAATTCTCGGCCTCGTGGCCCGCCGCGCCGAAGCGCTCGCGAGCTTCCAGCAGGCCCATCCGCAAAATTCCATCGCCATCTACCCCGCCGACGTGCGCGACGCCGATGCGCTCGCCGCTGCGGCCCAGCAGTTCATCGCACAATACGGCTGCCCCGACGTCGTCATCGCCAATGCCGGCATCAGCCAGGGCGCCGTCACCGGTCACGGCGACCTGCGTGCGTTCCGCGAAGTCATGGACGTCAACTACTTCGGCATGGTCGCCACCTTCGAGCCGTTCGCAACCGCCATGATGGCGGCACGCAAGGGCACCATGGTCGGCGTAGCCAGCGTGGCCGGCGTGCGCGGCTTACCGGGCTCGGGCGCTTACAGCGCCTCCAAGGCCGCCGCGCTCAGGTATCTCGAAGCACTGCGCGTCGAAATGCGGCCCAAGGGCGTCAACGTCGTCACGATCGCCCCCGGCTATATCCGCACGCCGATGACCGCGCGCAACCCGTACCCGATGCCGTTCCTCATGGACGCCGAGCGCTTCGCCACCAAGGTCGCCGATGCGATTGCGCGCAACACGCGCTTTGCGATCTTTCCGTGGCAGATGCGCGTCGTCGCCATGCTGCTGCACGTGCTGCCGCGCTGGCTCTACGACCGCGCCTTCGAAAAGGCCCCGCGCAAGCCGCGCGCCGCCGACTAGGCCATGAATGCGAGTGCGCTCGATGCTGCCGGTGTCGCGCACGAAACCGCCGGCGCGCAGGCGCGCATCGTCTCGCTCGTGCCGAGCATCACCGAACTTCTGTTTGCGCTAGGACTGGATCGGCAGATCGTCGGCCGCACCGGTTTTTGCGTGCATCCGCGCGAACGCGTGCGCCATGTGGCGAAGGTCGGCGGCACCAAGACCGTCAACCTCGAGGCGATTCGCGCGCTGCGGCCCACCCATGTGATCGTGAATATCGACGAAAACGAGCGCGATACCGTCGATCGGCTGCGTCTATTCGTTCCGCATATCGTCGTCACCCATCCGCAGACGCCGCGCGACAATCTCGCCCTCTACGCCCTGCTCGGCTCGATCTTCGAGCGTGGCGAAGCGGCCCAGCGCCTGTCCGCTGCACTCGAAGCGAGCCTCAGCAAGGCCGAAACCGCCGCCCAAGCGTGGCCCGCGGCAAATGTGCTCTACCTGATCTGGCGCAAACCGTGGATGACGGTCGCCCGCGACACCTATATCTCCGCCATGCTGCGCCTCGTGAACTGGCACACGCTGCCCGCCGTGCACGGCGGCCCGGCAGGCGCGGCGCGCTACCCCACGTTCGACTTCGACGCACCCTGGCTGGCCGAGGTCGAGCACGTGCTGCTGTCGAGCGAGCCTTATCGCTTCACCGAGGCCCATCGCAGCGCGCTTGCCGGCGATCCGCGCCTCGCCGGCAAGCGCATTGCGCTGATCGATGGCGAACAGGTATCGTGGTACGGATCGCGCGCGATCGAAGGCGTGGCTTATTTGGCGCGGTATGCTTCCACTGCCTCCACGCGTTGAGGCCGCTCGGGTGCGTCCATATGGATATGCCGATTCGTTCGTTGTCGGCACAACCACCCTTCGATAAGCTTTCGCCGAGGCGGGATCGCGCAGCCACGCACTGCGCCAGCGCCGGAAACGTATCACAATAAAGTCGGTGGGCCGCTTGCCTGACCGCGCCTGTTAGGAGATCCAATGCGTATGCGCTTCAAACTGCCCGTCACCGTAATTGCCGCCCTGCTCGTCGGAGCGCCTGCGCTTGCGCTCGCCAAACCGCTGACCGTGTGTACGGAGGCGAGCCCCGATGGTTTCGATGTCGTCCAGTTCAATTCGCTTGTCACGACCAACGCGTCGGCCGATGTGATTTTCAACTCGCTGGTCTCGTACGACGAGGCCGCGAAGAAGGTGGTACCGGCTCTCGCGCAAAGCTGGGACGTGAGCGCCGACGGCCTCACCTATACGTTCCATCTGCGTCCTAACGTGCAGTTCCAGACCACCGACTACTTCAAGCCCACCCGGCCGCTGACCGCCGACGACGTCGTGTTCACGTTCAGCCGGATGCTCGACGACAGCAACCCGTGGCACAAGGTGACGGGGGCGAGCGGTTTCCCGCATGCGCAATCGATGGGACTGCCGAAGCTGATCAAGTCGGTCTCGAAGGTCGACGACAACACGGTGAAATTCGAGCTGAACCAGCCGGACGCGACCTTCGTCTCGATCCTGAGCATGGGCTTCGCCTCGATCTACTCGTCCGAATACGCCGACCAGTTGCTCAAGGCGGGCAAGCAGTTGGACCTGAACGCCAGGCCGATCGGCACCGGGCCGTTCGTGCTGAAGAGCTACACCAAGGACGCGGTGATTCGTTATGACGTGAACCCGTCGTACTGGGGGCCCAAGCCGAAGATCGACCGCCTGATCTACGCGATCACGCCGGACTCTACGGTGCGGGCGCAGAAGGTCAAGGCGGGCGAATGTCAGATCGCGCTGTCGCCGAAGCCCCAGGATGTGGCCGACGCCAAGACCGACAAGTCGCTCGCCGTGGTGCAGACGCCCGCCTTCATGACCGCGTTCGTCGCGCTGAACACGGAGAAAAAGCCGTTCGACAACCAGAAGGTGCGCGCCGCGCTGAACATGGCGTTCGACCGCGGCACCTATCTGAAGACCGTGTTCGACAACACGGCGACCCCGGCTGTGAATCCATTCCCGCCGAACACGTGGAGCTATGACAAGTCGGTCAAGGCATGGCCGTACGATCCTGTGAAGGCGAAGAACCTGCTCACCGAGGCGGGCTTTCCGAACGGTTTCTCGACCACCATCTGGGTGCGGCCGACCGGCAGCGTGCTCAACCCGAATCCGAAGGCCGGCGCCGAACTGCTGCAGGCCGACTTTGCGAAGATCGGCGTGAAGGCCGACGTCAAGGTGATCGAATGGGGCGAGCTGATCAAGGAAGCCAAGCAGGGTCAGCACGACTCGCTGTTCATGGGCTGGGCCGGCGACAACGGCGACCCGGACAACTTCCTGTCGCCGCTGTTTAGCTGCAATGCGGTGAAGTCGGGCATCAACTTCGCGCGCTTTTGCGACGCCGATCTCGACAAGCTGATCGCCGAGGGCAAAGCCACGCCGGATCAGGCCAAGCGCGCCAAAGCGTATGAAGCGGCGCAGCAGATCATCCACGACCAGGCGCTGTGGATTCCACTTGGGTATCCGACCGCAACGGCGATCACGCGCGCCGATGTCAGCGGGTATCACGTGAGTCCGTTCGGACGACAGAACTTTGCGACGGTGGCGGTGCAGTAGACGCTGCTAAGCCATCCAGAAGGAAGCAGAACTGTCCGATTCAGCGCGGATAAAATCAGCCAGCAGTTTGACCCGCGCCACGTCTCTCGTATCGGCGTGCGAAACAAGCCAGTAGGAGCGCGTTAGCGCGATCTCGTCAGGGAGCACACGCACCAGTGTGCTCTCTGTCCGGGCCATGAAACAGGGCAGCACGCCGAGCCCTGCCCCGCCTGCCACAGCGGCCATCTGACTGATCACATTGGAAATGCGCACGCGGGGCACCAGCGCCGAGGCAATCTGCGGCAGATAATCAAGCTCCGCCGTCCACATCAGATCCTCCACGTAACCGATCCAATGATGCCGCCCCAGGTCGCTCTTCTGGCGAATCGGTGGCCGGGCATCCAGGTAAGCGCGCGTGGCATAGATGCCAAGCGAATAGTCCGTCAATTTGTTCGCGTAGACGCGCCCCTGAGTAGGCCGCGCCATGCTGACAGCCAGATCGGCCTCGCGTTTGGACAGGCTGAACATGCGCGGATTGGCAACCAGCTCGATTTCCAGCTCCGGATGCGCCGCCGACACCTTCGCAATACGCGGCGCGAGAAAGTAAGTTCCGAAACCTTCGGGCGTCCCCACCCGGACTGTTCCAGTCAAGCCGGCCGACGCATCGTCGAGCTGCGAGCGCATGCGTAACGCGAGGCTCTCCATGGCTTCCGCATCTGCGACCAGCCGCTCGCCTTCCGGCGTAAGGATGAAGCCCACCGAGCGCCGCTCGAACAGGCGTGTGCCCAGGCTCGCTTCAAGCGCGCCAATCCGCCTGCTCAGGGTGGAATGATCCACGCCCATTTGCTGCGCGGCCACGGTCAGCCGGCCCGCCCTCGCGATGGCAAGAAAAGCTTGCACGTCGTCCCAGTCGAATCCTCGCATGTGGATTTTTGCACAGGTCAGTTGTCTATTTACCCATTCTATTGCAAAAAGCAAGCTGCTATCTTTGATCGCAAGCCCTCTCGCGATCGTCCGCGAGCCGCTCCGATAGCGCAGGCGGGAGCGCCGCGCCACACCTATCCCATCAGTAAAAGTAAGGAGACAGCATGTCGCTCATTGCGAAACTCAAGGCCCGCGCCGAGGCCGGCAAGCCCGTCAGGGTCGGCTTGATCGGGGCCGGCAAGTTCGGCTCGATGTACCTGTCGCAGGCGCCACGCACGCCGGGCATCCATCTGGTGGGCGTCGCGGACCTCTCGCCGGAGCGGGCCCGGGCGGCGTTGCAACGGGTGGGATGGGAAGCCGAACGCTATGCGGCGGGTTCGTGGAGCGAAGCGCTGCGCAACGGCTCGACCTTCGTCACCGACGACGCAGATGCCATGATCGCAAGCGACAACGTCGACATCGTGATCGACGCCACGGGCAGTCCAGCCGCCGGCATCCATCACGCGCTCTTGTGCTGCAAGCACCGCAAGCACATCGTGATGGTCAACGTGGAAGCGGATGTGTTGGCCGGACCGCTGCTGGCCCGTCGCGCAGCCGAAGCGGGCATCATCTATTCGATGGCCTCGGGCGACCAGCCGGCGCTCATCGCCGAACTCGTCGACTGGGCCCGTACCACGGGCTTCGAAGTGATCTGTGCCGGCAAGGGCACCAAGTATCTGCCCGTCTATCATCAGTCGACACCCGATACGGTTTGGGGCTACTACGGTTTCAGCGAGGAGCAGGTCGGCTCCGGCGACTTCAACGCGCAAATGTTCAACTCGTTCCTCGACGGCACGAAGTCCGCGCTGGAAATGGCAGCGGTGTCCAACGCCTGCGACCTGCGCCCGCCAGCCGACGGACTCGCGTTTCCGCCCTGTGGCGTGGACGATCTGCCGAACATCCTGCGCCCCGCTGGCGATGGCGGCATCCTGCCTCATCGCGGCAGCGTCGAAGTCGTGTCGTCGCTCGAGCGGGATGGCCGTCCCGTGTTCCGCGACTTGCGCTGGGGTGTCTACGCGGTATTCGAAGCACCAACCGACTATGTGCGCGACTGCTTTTCGCAGTACGGACTGAAGACCGACAGTAGCGGCCGCTTCGCCGCGATGTACAAGCCGTACCATCTGATCGGCCTGGAACTGGGTCTCTCGATCGCCAGCATCGCGGTGCGCGGTGAGGCGACCGGCGCCACCTCGGGCTTTCGCGGCGACGTAGCGGCAACGGCCAAGCGCGACCTGCGCGCCGGCGAGCGTCTGGACGGCGAGGGCGGTCATACGGTGTACGGCAAGCTGATGCCCGCGGCCGACTCCCTGCTTTACGGCGCGCTGCCTATCGGCCTCGCTCATAACATGGTCCTGCAACGGCCGGTGGCGGCAGGTCAGCCAGTGCGATGGAGCGATGTCGCATTCGACGCGAACAAGGAATCCGTGCGCGTGCGCAGAGACATGGAAGCCCTCTTCCGCGAAGAATTCGGCATCGAAGTGTTGGGGCAGAAGCTCGCGTCCTGAGCTGCCGGCGCGAACCGAACTGACTCGCCGCACCGTCGGATGTGGCGAGCGAACCATCTCTAGAACGCCCAGCAAAGGGCGACGGAGGAGACATGAGTCAATTCAGCGAAACCCTGCTGGTCGCGCCGTCCGCGCGCACCGATGTATACCGGAAGATCACCTGGCGCATCATGCCGTTCATCGTGGTGTGCTACCTCTGCGCTTATCTCGACCGCGTGAACGTCGGCTTTGCGAAACTGCAGATGCTCTCGGACCTGCATTTTAGCGATGCGGTCTATGGCTTCGGCGCCGGGATTTTCTTCATCGGCTATTTCATCTTCGAAGTGCCGAGCAATCTGATCTTGCATCGGGTCGGCGCGCGCCGCTGGATTGCGCGCATCATGATCAGCTGGGCGGTGGTATCGGCGCTGACGCTGTTCGTCAGGACGCCGATGCAGTTCTATATCGTGCGGTTCTTCCTCGGCGTGGCCGAAGCGGGTTTCTCGCCGGGCATCATGCTGTATCTGACCTACTGGTTTCCAGCGAAAAAACGCGGCTTCGCGCTGGGCGTGTACTACATTGCGATCCCGCTGGCGGGCGTGGTCGGCGGTCCGCTGTCCGGCTGGGTGATGAGCGCCTTCGCTCATTCCGCGACGATGGCGGCATGGCAGTGGCTCTTTTTGATCGAAGCGGTGCCGGCGTTGCTGGCTGGACTGGCCGTCCTCGTCCTGATGGTGGACCGGCCCGCGCAAGCAAAATGGCTCACCGATGCAGAGAAAAAGGCCGTCACCCACGCGATCGAGCAGGAAGACGCCGCCAAAACCACGCATCCCAACGCGCGCGCGTTTCTCTCCGACCGCAATATCTGGAAGCTTTGCGCGGTGTACTTTTGCCAGATCATCGGTCTCTATGGCATCAGCTTCTGGTTGCCTTCGATCATCAAGGATGCCGGGCTCAGCGACATCAGCACGATCGGCTGGCTCTCGGCGGTGCCTTACCTCGTCGCGATTCCGGTGATCATCTTCACCGGCATCAGCGCGGACCGTTTCCGTTCCCGGCGCATGCACTTTTCCGTAGCGCTCGTCCTCGGCGCCGTCGGACTGGCCGCGAGCGGGTACGTGGGACATCAGCCGGCGCTCGCCGTCATTGCGCTGTGCGTGGCGGCCGCGGGCATCCTGTCGGCCCTCTCGCTATTCTGGGGCATTCCCTCCGCCTTCCTCGCGGGAACGTCGGCTGCCGTGGGTATTGCAGGCATCAACTGCGTCGGCAACCTCGCCGGCTTCGTATCGCCCTATATGGTGGGGTGGCTGAATGTGACCACCCACGACAATCGTATCGGACTGTACGCAGTCGCCGGATTCATGATTCTCGGCGCAGTGATGGTTCGCACGGTGGCGGGAAAGCTAGCGGATCGATAGATGATCTGCAAAGCGGATCACCCCATCCGCATCCTGCGTGCGCTTCAACTCGCCCGCAAGCCATAGCAGATGCAAGTGCGCGAGCGCCTCGCCCATCGCAAACGTCATCTGGTGGATATCGAGTGGCCGCCTGAACATCATCGGCACGATATCCGCCGCGCTGCGCGGCTTCTCGGCGCAGGCTTCGCGCACTTCGGCGAGCCGCGCATCGTGGTGCTCACGTAGTTGCCCGATACGGGTTCGCACGCCGCGAAACGGCTTGCCGTGTGACGGCAGCAACAGCGTCTCCTGCGCCATCGTTTCATAGCGGCCAAGCGATTCCAGATACAGCGCGAGCGGGTTGCCTTCCGGCTCCATGTCGAACACCGAGACATTGGTGGAGATCCGCGGCAACACCATGTCGCCTGAAATCAGCACCCCGTCCGCTTCGTTGTGCAGCGCGCAGTGCTCCGGCGAGTGACCGAAGCCGGTCACGACGCGCCACGTCTTGCCGCCGATCGCGATGCCCTGGCCTTCACGCATGCGCCGATACTGGCCCGGCACCGCCGGCACCAGACTCGAGTAATAGCTGGTGCGATTGCGCAGTTTATCGAGCGACGCTTCATCGGTCAGGCCGTGGCGCGCGAAGTGACGCGCGGCGCCCGCGCCTCCCGCATTCGAGCCGTCGCCCGCCGCCATCACCCTCGCCTGCAGATATTCGCCAAGCGTCATCCACAAGCGCACGTTCCAGCGTTGCTTCTCGCCACCCGCGCAGATCCAGTGCGCAAGCCCCACGTGATCGGGATGACAATGCGTGACGATCACGCGCAGCACCGGCAGGCCGTCGAGCACCGTATCGAACACCTGCTCCCAGTTCGCCTTGATGGTGTCCGAGGTGATGCCGCAATCGACCACGGTCCAGCCCTTCTCGCCGTCGATCTCGTCGCGCAGCAGCCACAGGTTGATATGGTCCAGCGCAAACGGCAGCGGCATGCGCAGCCAGAACACGCCAGGCGTCACCTCGAACGCATGGCCGGGTTCCGGCAAGGTGTCCTTGAAGGGGTAGTCGAGTTGGTGTTCGAGAGCATTCATTGTGGGTGTCTTCCTCCAGCGGCCAGGCGGCAACCATCGCGACTTCGCCGCCGCGTGCCCGGGTTGCGCTTTACTCAAGTTGACGATAACGTAAACGTTGATTCTATCGTCCAATCTGCTTTTCTGCCCGGCCACGGGACGTCCCAATGAACACGCAATACACCATCACCGAGCTCGCGCGTGAATTCGACGTCACGCCGCGAGCAATTCGCTTCTACGAAGACCAGGGTTTACTCTCGCCGAGTCGCGAAGGGTCGAGCGGACTGCGGCGCGTCTATTCGGGCCGCGACCGCACGCGCCTGAAGCTGACGCTGCGCGGCAAGCGGCTGGGCTTCACGCTGTCGGAAATCCGCGGCCTGCTCGATCTGTACGAATCGCCGACCGATACGGTGCCGCAGTTGCATGCCTTCCTGGATACCGTGACACGGCATCGCGAAGTGCTGGAGCGTCAGCTTGAAGACCTGAACGCGACGCTCGAAGACCTCGCGCAATACGAAGCCCAGGCACGCGCGCTGCTCGAAAGCGGCGCACGCGAGCCGCATGGGCTGGTGTCGGATATGCGCTCGAGATGAATCACTTTCCCAAACTGCTGTCGTCGCAAATCGGTTTCGACCTCGCGCAGACGATGCTCGAAGGCTTCGACCGGCACTACCGGATTTTCCGCGACGCCGCGATCCGCGCGAAAGCCCTGTTCGAAGCCGCCGACTGGCATGGCCTGCAACGGCTCGCGCGGGAGCGCATTACTTCGTATGACGAACGGGTCGAGGAATGCGTCGAACTGCTCGAAGACGAATACGATGCGGAGAATATCGACGACGAGGTCTGGCAGCAGATCAAGCTGCACTACATTGGCCTCCTGACCACGCACCGGCAGCCCGAGTGCGCGGAGACGTTCTTCAATTCCGTGTGTTGCAAGATCCTGCACCGCTCGTACTTCAACAACGACTTCATCTTCGTGCGCCCCGCCATCTCGACCGAATACATCGAGAACGACGAGCCCGCTGCCAAGCCGACCTACCGCGCGTACTATCCGGGCAAGGACGGCCTCGCCGCAACGCTCGAGCGGATCGTCACGAACTTCCAGCTCGAGCCGCCGTTCGAGGATCTGCAGCGCGATGTCGGCTGCGTGATGCAGGCCATTCACGACGCGTTCGGCACCTTCGACGAGGCCGTCAATTTCCAGATTCATGTGCTGTCGTCGCTGTTTTACCGCAACAAGTCGGCCTATATCGTCGGACGGATCATCAACGGCGATGCGCTGCTGCCGTTCGCGGTGCCGCTGCGCCACGTGAAGCCCGGCCTGCTCGCGCTCGATACCGTGCTGCTCAAGCGCGACCAGTTGCTGATCATCTTCAGCTTCTCGCACTCGTACTTTCTGGTGGACATGGAAGTGCCGTCCGCCTACGTCGAATTTCTCGGCACCATCATGCAGGGCAAGCCGAAGGCGGAAATCTATACCTCGGTCGGCTTGCAGAAGCAGGGCAAGAACCTGTTCTATCGCGATCTGCTGCACCACCTGTCGCATTCGAGCGATCAGTTCATCGTCGCGCCCGGCATCAAGGGGCTGGTGATGCTGGTGTTCACGCTGCCGTCGTTCCCGTACGTGTTCAAGCTGATCAAGGACAACTTCCCGCCGCCGAAGGAAACCACCCGCGAGCTGATCCAGGGCAAGTATCAGCTCGTCAAGCGGCACGACCGGCTCGGGCGCATGGCCGACACGCTCGAATATTCGAGCGTGGCGCTGCCCTTGTCGCGCCTCGATGAAGCGTTGCTGCGCGAGCTCGAAAAGGAAGTGCCTTCGATGATCGAATACGAGGGCGACAACCTCGTGATCCGTCATCTGTATATCGAACGCCGCATGGTGCCGTTGAATCTCTACCTGCAAAACGGCAGCGACGAGGACGTCGAGCACGGCATCCGCGAATACGGCGATGCGGTGAAGGAACTGATGCAGGCGAACATCTTCCCCGGCGACATGCTGTACAAGAACTTCGGCGTGACGCGTCACGGCCGCGTCGTGTTCTACGACTACGATGAAATCGAATATCTGACCGATTGCAACGTGCGCGCCGTGCCGCCGCCGCGCAACGAGGAAGACGAGTTGTCGGGCGAGCCGTGGTATTCGGTTGGCCCGCATGACATCTTTCCGGAAACCTACGGCACCTTTCTGCTCGGCGACCCGCGCGTGCGCCGCGCCTTCATGGCGCACCACGCAGACTTCTTCGATCCCGCGCTGTGGCAACGGCATAAGGATCACTTACTGAAAGGCGAACTGCCCGACTTCTTTCCCTATGACAGCGGTGCGCGCTTCTGCATCCGCTACCCGGAGCGTTTCGCTCTCCAGTAACCGACCCGACTCATCATGAACGCAAACGCTTCTGCTCCGACCAACCCGCTCGCCCATCTGTTCGACAACAACGACAAGTGGGTGGCCCGCAAACTGTCCGAGGACCCCGAGTATTTCTCGCGCCTCGCCGATCAGCAGACGCCCGAGTACCTGTGGATCGGCTGCTCGGATTCGCGCGTACCGGCCAACCAGATCATCGGCCTGCCGCCGGGCGAAGTCTTCGTGCACAGAAACATCGCCAACGTCGTCGTGCACACCGATCTGAACTGCCTGTCGGTGATCCAGTTCGCCGTCGACCTGCTGAAGGTCAAGCACATCATGGTGGTCGGCCACTACGGCTGTTCGGGCGTGGCCGCCGCGCTGCACGGCCGGCGCGTGGGTCTCGCGGACAACTGGCTGCATCACGTGCAGGACGTGCGCACCAAGCACGCGGCGCTGCTCGAAGAGTGGCCGCTCGGCGAAGCGCGCCACCGGCGTCTCGTAGAGCTGAACACGATCGAACAGGTCGTCAACGTATGCCGCACCACCATCGTCAACGACGCCTGGGCGCGCGGCCAGGAACTGACCGTGCATGGCTGGGCGTATGGCGTGCACGACGGCAAGATGCGCAACCTGGGCATGATGATCGGCGCGCCGGGCGAGCTGAATGAAACATATTTGAAGTGTGTCGCCGCCGTGTCGGCGGGCGGCGCGCATCAGGCAGACAACGACGTGGTCGCGGCGGACGCGGCCAGGCTCGGCGATGTGCCGGCCATCGTCGAAGGTGTCATCAAGGAGCTAAAACATGAGTGAGACGAAGCGTGACAACCAGGCCGATCCGATTGTGATCGTTTCCGTCGCCCGTACGCCGATGGCTGCGTTCCAGGGCGACTTCGCGACGCTGAGCGCGCCGCAACTCGGCGCGATTGCGATCGAGGCGGCCGTCAAGCGCGCGGGCCTCGAACCCGGGCAGATCGACGAAGTGGTGATGGGCTGCGTGCTGCCCGCCGGCCTCGGCCAGGCCCCGGCCCGCCAGGCGGCGCTCGGCGCGGGCCTGCCGCTGTCTACCGGCAGCACGACGGTGAACAAGATGTGCGGCTCCGGCATGCGCGCGGCTATGTTCGCGCACGACATGCTGGCAGCAGGCTCGGTGGATGTGATCGTCGCCGGCGGCATGGAAAGCATGACCAACGCGCCGTACCTGCTGCCCAAAGCACGTGGCGGCATGCGCATGGGCCACGGCCAGGTGATCGACCATATGTTCTACGACGGCCTCGAAGACGCCTATGACAAGGGCCGCCTGATGGGCAGCTTCGCCGAGGAATGCGCCGCGTCGTTCGACTTCACGCGTGAAGCACAGGATGCCTTCGCGGTGGAATCGCTCAAGCGCGCCAAACGTGCCAACGAGGACGGTTCGTTCGCGTGGGAAATCGCACCGGTCAAGGTGGAAAGCCGCAAGGGTGACGTGACCATCGAGCGCGACGAGCAGCCGTTCAAGGCCAATCTCGAGAAGATCGCGACGCTCAAGCCGGCCTTCAGCAAGACCGGCACGGTGACCGCAGCGAACTCGTCGTCGATCTCCGACGGCGCGGCGGCCCTCGTGATGATGCGCGAATCGACCGCCAGGCGGTTACGCGTCGAACCGCTCGCCCGCGTGGTCGGTCATTCGACGTTCGCCCAGGAGCCGGCGAAATTCACCACCGCCCCGGTCGGCGCGATCCGCAAGCTGTTCGAGAAGAACGGCTGGAGTGCGAACGAAGTCGATCTGTACGAGGTTAACGAAGCATTCGCCGTGGTCACGATGGCCGCGATGAAAGAGCACCATCTGCCGCACGAGAAGGTCAACGTGAACGGCGGCGCCTGCGCACTCGGCCATCCGATCGGCGCCTCGGGCGCGCGCATTCTGGTCACGCTGATCGGCGCGCTGAAGCACCGCGGCCTGAAGCGCGGCGTGGCCACGCTGTGCATCGGCGGCGGCGAAGCGACGGCGATGGGGATTGAACTGCTGTAACGCGTCGCGCGTGCGCCCTGCCTGCTTCGTGTTGCGCGAGCGGGCACGGCACAAGCGGCACATGCGGCATTGAACCTTAAGGGGAACGTATGAAAACAGCGTTGATCGTCGGTGCGTCGCGCGGCATCGGCCGTGAGTTCGCGCGCCAATACAAAAAGGCCGGCTGGCGCGTGCTGGCCACCGCGCGCGACGACGCCTCGCTGGAGGCACTCGAAGAACTCGGCACGGAAACCTTTTCGCTCGACATCACCGTGCCCACTGAGATTGCCGCACTAGGCTGGAAGCTCGACGGCGAGCGGCTCGATGCAGCCTTGCTGGTATCGGGCGTCTACGGCCCGCGCACCGAGAGCGTCGAAACGGTCACCGCCGAGGACTTCGACGAAGTCATGGTGACCAATGTGCGCGGTCCGATGCAACTGATACCGATCCTGCTGCCGCTCGTCGAAGACGCCAACGGCGTGCTGGCGGTGCTGTCGAGCAAGATGGGCAGCATCGCCGAGGCGACCGGCACCACCGGGTGGCTGTATCGCGTCAGCAAGGCGGCGCTCAACGACGCGCTGAAGATCGCCTCGTTGCAGACGCGGCGCGCGGCCTGCGTCGCACTGCACCCTGGCTGGGTACGCACCGACATGGGCGGCGCGCAGGCGGCCATCGACCCCGAGCACAGCGTGACCGGCATGCGCCAGGTGCTGGCCCAGGCTGCGGCGTCACACGAATCGTTTAACGGCCGCTTTTTCCAGTACGACGGTACGCCGCTCGACTGGTAAGGAGACGCAAGGATGTTGCTTGACCAGGATCACCTGATGGTACGCGACGCGGTGCGCACGTTCGTGCGTGAAGCGGTCGCCCCGCATGCCGCGCAGTGGGACCGCGAGCGCATCTTTCCGAAGGACGTGCACCGCCAGCTCGCCGAACTCGGCGCCTATGGCGTGCTGGTGCCGGAGGCTTACGGCGGCGCCGGGCTCGATGCCCTTGCGCTCGCACTGATCCTCGAAGAGATCGCCGCGGGAGACGGCGGCACCTCGACCGCGATCTCGGTCAACAACTGCCCGGTGTGCAGCATCCTGCTCAGCTACGGCAACGAGGCGCAGAAACGCGACTGGCTCACGCCGCTCGCGCGCGGCGAGATGCTCGGCGCCTTTTGCCTGACCGAACCCCAGGCGGGCTCCGATGCCTCGGCGCTACGCACCACGGCCACCCGCGACGGCGACGCCTATGTGCTGAACGGCGTCAAACAGTTCATCACGAGCGGCAAGAACGGCGACGTCGCGATCGTGATGGCGGTCACCGACAAGGCCGCCGGCAAGCGCGGCATCAGCGCATTCATCGTGCCCACCGACACACCCGGCTATATCGTCGCGCGCACCGAAGACAAGCTCGGCCAGCATTCGTCGGACACCGCGCAGATCGTCTTCGAAGACTGCCGCGTGCCGGCGGCGAACCTGATCGGAGCAGAAGGCGAAGGCTACCGGATCGCGCTGTCGGGGCTCGAAGGCGGGCGCATCGGCATTGCGGCGCAGAGCGTCGGCATGGCGCGCGCGGCATTCGAAGCGGCGCTGGCTTATGCAAAAGAACGCGAGAGCTTCGGCCAGCCTCTGTTCTCGCACCAGGCGGTGCAGTTTCGCCTCGCGGAGATGGCGACCCAACTGGAAGCCGCACGGCAACTGATCTGGCATGCCGCCTCGCTGAAGGATGCCGGCCAGCCCTGCCTCACCGAAGCCGCGATGGCGAAGCTGTTCGCCTCCGAGGCGGCGGAACGGATCTGCTCGGAAGCGCTGCAGATTCACGGCGGCTACGGTTACCTGAGCGACTTTCCGGTCGAGCGGATCTACCGCGACGTGCGCGTGTGCCAGATTTACGAAGGCACGAGCGACATCCAGAAAATCCTGATCGCACGCGGTCTGAACTGAAGAATCAATGAACGCCCGATCCTTGACTGCACAACGACCCATCGAATGCCCGTGCGGCGGCGCCGCGCCCGACCAACGCAGCGGCGCGAAGGCGCCGCGCTTCGCGCTTTGCTGCGGGCGTTATATCGACGGCGGCGAGGCCGCGCCCAGCGCGCTGGAACTAATGCGCTCGCGCTATAGCGCTTATGTGCTCGGCGCGAGCGACTATTTGCGCGCCACGTGGGCACCGCAAACCTGCCCCGCCGATCTCGACGCCAACCCCGGTGCGCCCGATGCGCCCGACGCACCGCGCTGGCTCGGCCTGCAGATCAAGCGCTTTGCCGCGCAAGACGAACGAAACGCCGAAGTCGAATTCATCGCACGTTACAAGGTTGGCGGACGGGCTCACCGTTTGCACGAGCTAAGCCGCTTCGTGCGCGGCGACGATGGCCGCTGGCGTTATGTCGACGGCGACGTCAGCGATACCTGAAAGCCACGACGTCCGACGCCGCGCGGTAACGATCTGTAATCGTTCTACGCGGAGCTTGCCCGTTGCTCATGCGCGGCAACCAGGCAATTAACCGCGCCTTCACATATGCCCCTCAAAATGGCGCTGCCCTGTGTGTTGGCTGGCTACCACATCGGTCATTTCTCCCGCTCTTTCCCTTAGGCCGCGTGCATGCGGCGCCTCCACGGCCTATGCGACGTGTCGAGCACTGCGAATTTTTTTGTCGCGGGTTCTCCTTAATTGCACAACGATAAATTGTCGTGCCAGGATCGGCCTGTAGGTTTTGTAGCGACACGTTGCGAGGGAGCGCTCGAAAGCTTCCCGCAAAGATGCGGCAGAAGCTGTGTTGGGCCTTGACGATTCGCGCTCTGACGACAGTTTCATGTGACATCGTGTGTGGCTCATCATCGGCGCGTGGGGTCGCGTCGGCCAAGCTGGTGGGTTATCCCGTGCGATCTCGAACCGCGTGCGTGCGCCAGGCGCGCCACGTACGTGAGTGTCTTTTTGTTGCCGCGGATCTTGCCGAAAGGCAACTGTTAGCAGATAGCAAAAGACAGCAGGTGATGCAGGTTTTAAGGACGTACTTCAAGGTAGGTGTTGCGAATGGGTTGCAGAAAGTTTCTGACGGTCGGTGCGATGGTGTGTACATGGGCAGGATGTGCCGTGTCGTTCGCGCACGCCGATCCGTTGGCCGAGACGCAACCCGGGCCGCTGACGCGCGCCGAAGTCCCGCGAATCGCACTGGACGACGACACCTACCTGCCGCCCGCGAGTCTCAACGAACAGATCATTCGCGTGCCGGTGGATGCCGCCGGCACGATCACGCTTGAAACGACGATCTACAAGCCGGACGGTCCCGGCCCTTTCCCGATGATCGTCTTCAACCACGGCAAGATGCCCGGCGACCCGCGGCAGCAATCGCGCAGCGACCCGCTGCCGCTTGCGCGCGAATTCGTGCGCCGCGGCTACGTGGTGGTGGCGCCGAACCGGCAGGGCTTCGCGCAATCGGGCGGCACGTACGAGCAGGACGGCTGCGACGTCGAGCGTAACGGCCTGGGCCAGGCGGGCGATGTCGCCGCGACTGTCGAATTCATGTCGAAGCAGCCGTATGTGGACGCACAGCACATCGTGGTGGCGGGCACCTCGCACGGCGGCCTGGCGACGATCGCTTACGGCGTCGGGGCTGCACCGGGCGTCCGGGCGCTGATCAATTTTTCGGGCGGCCTGCGGCAGGATGCGTGCACCGGCTGGCAGGGCAATCTGACGAAAGCGTTTGGCGCTTACGGGGAAAAGACGCACGTCCCTTCGCTATGGCTATACGGCGATAACGATTCGATCTGGTCGGCGCCGCTGGTGGCGAGCATGTACGCCGAGTATTCGGCGCATGGCGCGAATGCGAAGATGGTGGATTTTGGCGCGTACAAGAATGACGCGCACCGGCTGGTTGGCGACCGCGATGGCGTGCGGGTCTGGTGGCCGGCTGTGGAGGCGTTCCTCGCGCGGGTTGGGATGCCGACTGGCGTGCAATATCGGGTAGCGGATCCGGAGCCGCCCAAGGCTAGCGGCTATGCGGCTGTTGACGCGGTGAGCGCGGTGCCGTTTCTGGATGAAACTGGGCGCAATGGGTATCGGAATTTTTTGCATCAGTATCCTAGCCGGGCTTTTGCTGTATCCGATTCGGGCGCCTGGTCGTGGGCTGAGGGTGGCGATGATCCGATGTCGGTGGCTATCGCCAATTGCCAGAAGCAGAGTTCCGGTCCGTGTCGGTTGTATGCCGTTAATGATGCTGTTGTTTGGAGTGATTCTGCTTCGCAGACGGCTAGCTCTTCTCCTTCTTCTCCTAATGGCTCCGCCGGGGACAAGGGGGAGGGGCGGAGGGCTTTGGCTAGTAGGGAGTAAGGTTTTCTTTTGCCTGCGCGACGCTTTGGTGGTTGTTCTTATGGCGTTGGCCTTTCCTTGCTTTCTTATCGGTCTATTCGCGTTGCCCCTGTGCGGGGCGGCACCTACTTTTCTTTGCCGCCGCAAAGAAAAGTAGGCAAAAGAAAGCGGGCTGACAACCGCTAGCTCGTAGGTGTCCCCCACTCAGACCAACACGAAGTGGTCCGCACGAGGAACTTCCCTCGCACCATCCTACCTGGTGACAAGGCTGTCATCCGTTCCAGCGTTGCGCTTCGCGCCCCGCCGTCGGGCACAACACCTTCTGCATACCCCATAGGTATTCTAACTATTTTTAGTTAGCGTTTGCCTTAAAGATCAGGCCACTCACATTCCCCTCCTGGTAGTTCACCGTCATTCCCTCTGTTTTAACTGGTAACGCTATAAATTTCGGGTAGTTCCAATCTTTATTGCGCAACGCCCAGTTTCGTTAGCAGTGGCAATCTTGTGGCCGCTGGTTTCCCTGGCAGACCCG
>NZ_JBWQQI010000017.1:0-209561 GCF_056619545.1 Paraburkholderia sp. SSBN10T | reverse complement strand
TAGCAGCAACAGAAACCCCACCCAAAAACGGTGGGGTTTCTGCGTTTACGCGCCCGGAAAACGCACTGCACCCCAGAACGCACCGCCCACCACACGGCAGACCCGGGCCCAACGACCCGTTGCCGCCTTCTCGCAGCAAACCGCTGCATTCCGTCGCCTCACAGCGCCAGCTGCAGCACCCCACAACCCGCCAGCGTCCCTGTCCACAGCAGATCGAAGTTCAGCCATTTGGTACGCAGCCCGCCGACGCCGAAGTGATCGAACGCAGCTACAGCGATTACACCAGTCGTCAACAGCATCGTCGCACTGTGCAAGCACAGCGCAATCGCCGCGATCGTCGCGGTGGGCCCAGCACCAAGGTACGCAGCTCCCGACGCGTGTGACAACGCACTGCATATCGGCATCAACGCCGGGATCAACATAAGTCCGGCGCCGTGCGAACCCGCCATCAGAAACGACCAGACCGTCAGCCCAGCAAAGCCCGTCTGCATGCCGACACGCGGTCGCATGCGATGACCGCGTAGCGTGTGCCATCCCGCCCAACCGATCAGCAGGCCCCCGCACACGCGATTCAACACCGAGTGGTCGATCACCATCCCGAGCGATAGCCCTGCCATTAGCATGCTGCCGGCGGCGAGCGCGTGTCCGAGAGCGATCGGTACCAGCGAGAGCAAAACCACCCGCCGGCTGCGTCGATACAGTCCTAACGCAACTGCGAACAGCCAGCCCATTGCCGGGTTGATCCCGTGAAAGGCGCCGAGGCCGGCGACGGCGAGCCATGACCACCATGTCGAGGTCGACAGATTCATCTTCGTCAAGGATAGCAGTACGAATCCGACGAACAGTCGCCGCCTTGCAGACGGATCTGATGGGGCCGATGACCTTCCGGCCACGCCAGGAAGAACTTGTCGTCGAATGACAGGCCGCCTTCCGCACCCGCATCGAGCTTGACCATCCAGCCGTCAATCCCGTCGGGGTAGAACTGTGGATCGACCGCGCCGTACAACGAGTTGGTGAAGTAGATTCGTCTGCCGTCGCGACTCACCTCGACCATTTGCGGACCGCCGTTGAGCGCACCATTCGATGCGCCAGGATGCGTCGCCCGCGAGACAATGCCGCCAATGCGCACTTTCCCCGTCAACTTTGGCGCAAACGGGTCGGACACGTCATATTGCAGCAGATCGCCTGTACCCCAGCAGGACACGTACAGAAAACGATCGTCGAGCGATAGATCGATGTCGGTCACAAGCGGCGGGACTGCGCCGAACGATTTGAGCACCGGTGGAAGCAGTGCAGGATCTGCAGGCTCGGCGGGAATATCGATGATCTTGCGTACCGCCCACTTGTCCTTGTCGCGATACCACGTCCAGATCGACGACGACAGGTCCTTCAGGCTGATCACGCAATTGACGAAACCATGGGCTTTGGTCGGATCGTGTGCCGGACGCAGTTCGAAGACGAGTTGATATTCCAGCCCGAAGTCGATCTCCTGCAGATGCTTGCGACGCGTGAAATCCCAGAAATGCAGGCGGCGGCCATAACGCGCACCGAGCAGAATCTCGGGAATCAGACCGTTCTCGAAGGTGTCCGGCGTACCCCATTCGCTGGTCACGAGCGTATCGTAGCCGAGGTGCCACCAGCCGTCGTAGGCCAACTGCTGCGATCCGCGGTCCACCTCCCAGCGCCCGAGCGGCTCGAAGCTCTCCGGATCCAGCAGGAAAATCCCGCCGGGTGCGCCGCCTTCCGCATTGCCGAGCGCCGTCACATAGATCCCGCCCGGGCCGCAATGCACCGTGTGCGGACGGCTATAGCCGGTACGGCTCGCGATCGTCGCCGGCTCGATCACCTTGACGATGGTCGGCTTGAGCGGATCGGGTTTGGTATCGAGGATATAGATGCGCGACGAGCGCAAGCCCGGCACGACGAGGTAGCGCCGCTCGGTATGTGGATGCGGTGCGTTAGGGCAAAGACAAGACGAACACGCATTCCAGCCGAAGTGATGCAGTTCGTCGCCGGCGTGCGGCATGGCCAGATTGCCGACGATGCGCGCATAGTCCGGGGAGGCCGGGTCGACGTCGACCACCGCGATCTCATCCGGCCGTGTGCGCTCAGGATCGAACGCAGCCACATAGGCGAGCTTTTCGGGTGGCGCTTGCGCAGCCAGGCGTGGCGATGGGTAAAAGCTCGGGTCCGGCTTCCAGATGCCCATGGTGCTCCTCCTCCGTATCTATGCGACTCGGGACGACACAACCAGCCATCAAGAACTGTACTTGTTTTAACCCGGACCCAAAGCTCGATATGGAATAAGCAAATTCGCGCTAGTCATGGGGTCGGGCGCCTAACGCTCAGACGCGACACAATATGGCGCACTGCGGCGTAGAGCGAAACCAGACACGTTCGATCCGCTAATCAAACGTGCCCGCGAGGCGTCAACCAAGTCAACCGGGCTTTAATGCTCCAGTTGCTGGCCAGGTTCCATGATAGCCCCCGGATGCCCCGGCAAGATGGCCTCGAGCGGATCGACCAGCCCAACCTCGGCGAGCAGCGCTTCATCGCGGGCAATCACCTTCGGCATATGCGTGCGGAGGAATTCGACCCACGTGCGAGTCTTGGCATCGATAAACTTGCGCGATGGGTAAAGCGCGTAAATATTCATCCGCTGGAGCGTGTATTGCGGCAGAACCCGCACGAGCGAGCCGTCGCGCAGTCCGTGGATCGCGGCGTAGAGCGGCAACATGCCGATCCCCATGCCTTCGCGAATCGCCACAACCAGTGATTCCGCGATATTCACCTGCACCGGCCCGCTGACCTGCATCAACTCGCTGCCGGTGGGTCCTTCGAGCAGCCAGTCGTTGGCCGGGAAGGCCGGCGTCTGCAGGATCAGGCACTCGTGATGGGCGAGATCGCGTGGTTGCTGCGGTGCACCGTGCGTGCGCAGATAGGCGGGAGATGCGCACAAAATATTGAACGTAGCGCCCAATGGCAGCGAAACCAGGTCCGAGTTGGGCAAGCTCGATGCCGTGACGACTGCCACGTCGGCGCTGCCTTCGAACAGGTCCGGCATGCGCTGCGACAGGGTCAATTCGACCGTCACCTCGGGGTGGAGCGCGCGATAGCGCGAAATCGCCGGCAGCACGTAATGCTGTCCAATACTGGCGAAGCTATGCATGCGTAAGGCGCCGCTGGGCCGTTCGTGCGCGCAACTGGCTTCTTCTTCGGCCGTGTCGACGTCCGCGAGAATCTGCTGGCAACGCTTCAGATAGCGTTCACCCGCCGTCGTAAGCGCGAGGCGCCGGGTGGAGCGGTTCATCAAACGGGTTCGCAGGTGGGTTTCGAGTTCCGAGACCGCGCGCGACATGGCGCCGGTGGTCGAGTTGAGCGACTGCGCCGCAGCCGTGAAACTGCCGGCGTCGACCACACGGACGAACACCCGCATATTTTGTAGCGTATCCATCAGACCTTCTTGTTCGACGTATTCGAGAGAGAACCCGTATTGTCCGCCTGTCCGGCATCCCGATTGTTGTTCGATCTGGAATGGATGTTCCCGGCTTATCGCATTAATGCATGCCGCTGAGGCTCCTACAATCGGCCCCTTGCCAGCCGGTGCGCGCAGTAGGGCGTCCGGTGCCTAGTCGAATTCGAGTGACCATCCGGGGCGCGGTTTTCTTGCCATGAAACGCCAGCATCTGATCCAAGGCACGTCCGACCCGCGTCGGCGCTGGGCCGTGATGCTGCGTGCCACCGCAGCGGCCGGCCGTGACTGGGCGGCGAGCGACGGCCTCATCTGGCTGCATCTGTTCAAGACCGTCACGGCGGCGCTGCTCGCGCTGGGCATCGCCATGCTGCTCGACCTGCAGCAACCCCGCACCGCCATGACGACAGTGTTCGTGCTGATGCAGCCGTTTAGCGGTATGGTGCTCGCAAAAAGCTTTTACCGGATCATTGGGACCGTGGTGGGGACGCTTGCCGCACTCGTGCTGGGGGCGGTGTTCGTCCAGCAGCCCGAGCTGTACATGATCGGGCTGACATGCTGGGTAGGGGCCTGTATTGCTGCGGCAGTCCGGTATCGGCATTTTCGATGGTACGGCTTCGTGCTGGCGGGGTACACCGCCGCTCTGATCGGCGTTCCGACGGTCATGGAGCCGAACGCGTTGTTTCTCGCTGCGCTGACGCGTGCCTCGGAGGTCGCGCTCGGCATCGTGTGCTCGAGCGCAGTGAGTGCGTTGATCGTGCCGCAGAGGTCGAGCCTCGCGCTGCAGCGCGGCTTGCGCAAAAGATATCTCGATTTTACTGCGTTCGCCGCGCAGGTGCTGGGCGGCAAGATAGAGCGGGGTGTGTTCGAAGCGCGTTTTGCCGACCTGGTGGATGGGATTGTAGGCTTCGAGGCGACCCGCACGTTCGCGGCATTCGAAGACCCACGGATGCGCTCGCGCAGCCGGAGCCTCGCGCGCCTGAACAGCGAGTTCATGGATGCCTGCGCCCGTCTGCATGCGCTGCGGCAATTGATCAAGCGGGTGCAGACGGGAGGCCTCTACGCGGTCATGCAGGCCATCACGCCGTATTTCGAAGAGCTGTCGCGCCTGTTGGTCCGCCAGACCGCCAAGGCCTGCGACACTGCCCACGCGGCTCACGTCGCTGTCGAACTACGCGCCTTTCAGGCGATGCTGCCGCGCCGGGTGCGCGAGACGCGTCGGCCGCTGGAAACGACAGCGCCCGATCTGCTGGCCGATTTCGATACATCGGCCGAACTGCTGTATCGCTTCGTCGACGAATTCATCCGCTATACGGAAACCTACGCGTCGCTGGAGCACGGCAAGCCTGTCAAGGAGCGGCAGGCCGTACGGTACGTCAGCAAAACGAATCGGTTTGTGGTCGGGCTTACCTTTTTGCGCACGGTGGTCGTGATGGCGATCGTCGGCGCCTTCTGGATCGAAACCGATTGGCCGAGCGGCGGTTTCGCCGTAATCGGCGCGGCGCTCGCTTGTGCACTGACTTCGACATCGCCCAACGCGTCGAAACTGACCTTGCAGATGTCCGTCGGCGCAATCTTCGCGACGATGACGGGCTATCTGTTCAGTTGCTACGTCTATCCGAACATCGACGGCTTTCCGCTGCTCTGCGCGACGCTTACGCCGGTGCTGGCATTGGGCGCGTTCCTCGCGATGCGTCCCGGTGTCTCCGGTTATGGCGTGGGCTTCTCGGTGTTCTTCTGTTTGCTGGCCGCTCCCGACAATGTGGTGATTTACCAGCCCGATCTGTTAATCAATAACGGCATCGCGATTGTGGCAGCGATGCTGGTGGCGTCGCTTGCATTTGGCGTGATTTTCCCGGCGCAGATGCCATGGCTGATCGGCAAAATCAAAGGCAGTTTGCGCGCACAAGTGGTTCTTGCATGCTGCGGCGATTTGCGCGGCCTGAATCAATATTTTCAGTCGAGTACCCACGACCTGATGGCGCAATTGCGCGTGCTGTTGACGAAGCGCTCGCGTCAGCATCGCGATGCACTGCGCTGGATGCTGGTGACGCTCGAAGTCGGACACGCTGTCATCGACCTGCGCAACGAAGCCGCACACGCGGTCTACGCTGGGGCACTCGACCCGCGCTGGCTTAGCTGCCTCGAGCAGATGCGCGCCGATGTCTCAAGCCTGTTCGAGCAGCCGGGACCGTGCCCTCTGGCGCGGGCGCTGGCGTCGGTGGGCGTGACGATCGAGGCCGCGCAGACGCTTCTGCAAGCCGTTCACCCAGATCGCGAGCGGCGCCATGACATGCAGCGAATACTCGGCTGCCTGCATTTCATTCGTACTGCCTTGCTCGATAAAGACGCACCGTTTAATGCCAATGCGCGTTAATCCAGATCGCATGGCGATCTTTCTGCCAGATGGAAAGATCACTTCCAGTTGCGGCCGTTTATCTGTGTACGTGGCGGTCATATAGTTTTGTCACTGCCTCGCCGCCGCCAATCCCCAAGGGACTTCCTGCGTGGCGTAATCGTAAGCACTGGAGAAATAGATGAAAGCATTGAAGCTTGTTCTGATTGCCTGTTCCTTGTCTGCCGCTGTAGCTCATGCACAAACCGCGGCGCCTGCTGCTGAGGGACAACAGGTTGCCCAGACCACTGAGCAGCACGCGAACGGCACGCTTCAGCAAGGCCGCATGACTGCGCCGGCGAAGAAGGCTGCCGAGTGCGTGGGACCCGTGAGCTACTGCACGCTCTTTTTCGGTAGCTAAAGACAACAACACTAATCCGTCGTGACTTTTTGCGCGACGCATGCCTCGTAGCGGCGCTCTCCATCGCGAGACGCCGCTTGACGCACGACAACCCTACTGCTGATCTAGCCGCGCCGAAGACGTGCGCAACAGTAGACTGGACGGTTGATCATGGAGAGACTCAGTAGCATGTACGAAGACCGGATTCGTTGTGCCGCGGTGCGCGGCAAAGTGACGACAGCCGCAGCCGCGGCGTCGCTGATTCAGGATGGCATGCGCGTCGGCGCGAGCGGTTTCACGCGCGCGGGCGACGCGAAGGCCGTGCCCGTGGCGCTGGCCGAACGCGCCCGTCACGAAGGCAAGCCGTTGCGCATTACCTTGATGACCGGCGCATCGCTTGGCCATGACGTCGATCGCATGTTGACCGAGGCGGGCGTGCTGGCCCGCCGCTTGCCGTTCCAGGTCGACAAGACCTTGCGGGATGCGATCAACCGCGGCGAAGTGATGTTTGTCGACCAGCACCTGTCCGAAACGGTCGAGATGTTGCGCGCCAACCAGCTCGGCAAGCTCGACATCGCCATCATCGAAGCGGTGGCGATCACGGAAACCGGCGGCATCGTGCCCACCACCTCGGTGGGGAATTCGGCCAGCTTCGCGATCCTCGCCGACAAGGTGATCGTCGAGATCAACCTCGCGCAACCGCTTGAACTCGAAGGGTTGCACGACATCTGGATTCCGGGCCGCCGCCCCAATCGCGAGCCGTTGCCGATCGTTCATCCGCGCGATCGGGTCGGTACGCCGGCCATCGAGATTCCGCCGGAGAAGATCGCCGCCATCGTCATCACGAACAAGCCGGACAGCGCGTCCACGGTTTTGCCCGCGGACGAGGAAACGGAGCGCATCGCCGGCCATCTGATCGAATTCCTGCAGCATGAAGTGTCGCGCGGGCGCATGCCGGCCCGTCTGCCGCCATTGCAGGCCGGCATCGGCACGATTGCCAACGCCGTGCTGGCAGGCTTCGTCAAGTCGCCTTTCGAGGCCTTTGAAATCTATTCGGAAGTGCTGCAGGACTCGACCTTCGACCTGATGGATGCCGGTAAGGTCACGTTCGCCTCGGGCGCCTCGATTACGCTTTCGGCCGCGCGCCATGCGCAGGTTTTCGGCGAGCTGGAGCGCTACCGGGACCGTCTGGTGTTGCGCCCGCAAGAGGTCAGCAACCATCCCGAAGTGATCCGCCGCCTCGGTCTGATTGCGTTGAATACCGCGCTGGAATTCGATCTCTATGGCAACGTCAATTCAACGCATGTGGGCGGCACGCACATGATGAACGGCATTGGCGGCTCGGGCGATTTCGCGCGCAATGCTTCGTGCGCGATCTTCGCGACGAAGTCGATTGCGAAGGATGGACGGATTTCCAGCGTCGTGCCGATGGTGCCGCATTGCGACCACAATGAACACGACGTGGATGTGGTCGTCACGGAACAGGGTTTGGCTGATCTGCGCGGGCTCGCGCCGCGTGAGCGGGCCGTGTCGATCATCGAGAAGTGTGTGCACCCGCTGTATCGCGAGATGCTGCGCGATTACTACGAGGATGCCTTGAAGCATGGCGGGCAAACGCCTCACCGTCTGGAGCGGGCATTCTCCTGGCATATCCGCCTGAACGAAACCGGCTCGATGCTGGAGCCAAGCGCCGCGCGGACTTGATGGCTCGCACGGCGCTCAGGTAAGACAGCGCGCTTCAGGCGACGGGGCCGCCTGAAGCGTGAAGCGCTAGGCGCCTCGCTTGAACAGCCGGATGATAAACAGCAGAATGACCGCGCCGATCACCGCCGTGATGATCGAGCCGATCCAGCCGCCGCCGAGCGAGATGTGCAGAATGCCCGCGAGCCAGCCGCCGATGAACGCGCCGACGATCCCGACAATGATGTCGACGATCAACCCGAACCCGCCGCCCTTGACGAGCACGCCCGCCAGCCAGCCGGCGATCGCGCCGATGATGAGCCATGCAATGATGCCGTGTTCCATAATCAAGACTCCATGGTTGAGCGTGAAAAATTCACGGTGACAGAGCTTAGTCCAACGGGTTAGAGCCGTCCATATTCGGGATATGGATTTAACAATGTCTGAATGTATTGCGGCGGGGCCAGCCATGAGGCTGGCGAGAGGACGGAACAGGACGCAGCATGGCGGCAGCCGCCACGGCGGATAGGCAGAGACATCCAACGCGCAGTCGCTCGGTTCATTTCTTTCTCGGTCTCGGGCTGCACAGGCATACGGTTCATCGGTCGATACGGCGCACTCTACCATCGCTGATAGGGGACGCCGGCCGGTGTTTCGTCTACGGTTGTTATAGATGAAGCCGCCGCAGGGTGCAAGGCGCACCGCGCCGGTATGCGGGTTGGGCCGCGCAGCAGGGGCGTGGCGGCTGGCGGCGCTACTCGGGCGTCGGTTCCGCTTCTTTGGCGATCCAGCTTACGCTCGAGACGGTCGTTTCCATGCTGATGCGGCTTGCCATCAATTCGAGCTTCGACTGGTCCTTGGGGTGCAGTTTCAGGGTCGCGGTGACGCGGATGCGGCCCGGCTGCTCCGGTGCATCTTCGCTTGTAAGGCTCTGAAACGACAGGGGGGTCGAGTACATCGAATTCGACAGCGCCGTGCGAATGTGAATTTCGTCCTCTTCGCGGCAGACCACGGTCAGCACGTATTCGCGCACGAGGTCGGCGTTCGACACCGGCGTGGCGTTGATGGTGCGGCTGACTTCGCGCAGCACGGTATTCGTCAGCAACACGATGCCCGTGCCGGCCAACGCCGGTCCGAAGTGTCCCGCACCGCACAACACCCCCACTGCGGCCGAACACCACAAGGTGGCCGCGGTGTTGATCCCCTGGATGGAGCCCTTGTCGCGCATGATGACGCCGCCGCCGAGGAAGCCGACGCCGGACACCACATACGCGGCGATCTGCGTGACGCCCGCTGTGCCGTTGCCGGTCAGCACGCCTAGCGTGACGAACAGACAGGCGCCGCTCGCGACCAGCGTGATGGTACGCAGGCCGGCCGTGCGCTGGCGCATTTGCCGTTCGATGCCGATCGCGACACCGCAGGAGAACGCGGCGAGGAGCCGCCAAACAAATTCAAGCGTCATTGGATTTGTAGTCAAGGCGTACTCAGACGCATAGTTTGAACCATACGCGTGACAGCATCGCTAACGATCCGCGAGGGCCAACGCGTGACGAGGCGCGCGGGCTTCCGCTCGCGGCGCGAATGCTACGGCCGTTGCCAGGCTTCGAGCCAGGCAACGGCGAATTGCAAGCGACAAGTGCACGGGGATCACTACGGCGCGCACCGTCTGGCCGGATGGCAAGACGGCGGCAGGGATTAGGCTGGCGCGGCGAGCTTGCCGATCAGGCGATTGAGTGAATCGAAGATCGATAACTGCTACTGTCCAAGATGGAGATTCCGGTTAGACGTGTGGACGGATTTTAGGCAGTGGCACGACACGAAGTCAACCGGCGTGTTGCGCCGTGGGCAAGTCGAGCATGAGCCGGGTCCAGGCTTGAGCGCGCACCTCGCTGCGCAGCGTCGCGTTGCCTGCGACGATGCGACGGGCATCGGCGGCCGGCAGCAAGACCTCCACCGAGTCGAATGGCCGGCGCCAGTCGCCGGTCCACTCCACCATGACGGTGAGCGTTGCGGCGTCGCTTGCGACGCTGACCTTCCAGCAACCGTATGCGCCGCTGCGCCAGGCCTCCGATTCGCCGTCATCCTCGAAGCATTCGCCTTGTGCGACGCCCACGCCCCGATGCGGCGCCACCATGAAGCCGCGCTGCTCGGCAGGTTGGGCGAAGTGTTGAGGCGCGACGTTAAGCGGTACGACACTGCCTTCGCGAATCAGCATGACAGGTTGCTCCCAGGGCGCGGGCAGCGTGACCGACTGGCCGCCCGCGAATGTTTCGCCGCTCCAGTACGAGACCCATCCGGCGCCGGCCGGAAGCCACACCTCGCGCTTCGTCTGCCCCGGCTCGACAACCGGCGCGAACAGCAGCGACGTGCCGAGCATCATGTCGTCGCCATCCGCATAGCAGTGCGGATCATTCGGGAATTCCGCAAAGGTCGGGCGCAACACGGGCTCGTAGTGTTGTGTCGAGTCCCATAGCAGATGGTACAGGTACGGCAGCAGGCGATAGCGCAGCTTGATCAGATCGGAGACCTGCCGGGTCGCTTGCGGATGCATCCAGGGCTCGTTGACCGTGCCGTCGTCGTTCCACGAGTGGATGCTGAAACGCGGCATCAGGATACCGAACTGAATCCAGCGCACAAACAGTTCGGCGTTCGGCGCGGGGCCGGAGAAGCCGCCGATGTCGTGCCCGATGTTCGACACGCCCGAGAGCGCGAGTCCGAGTCCCATCTTCAGGTTGTAGCGCAGCGTTTCCCACGACGTATAGTTGTCGCCCGACCAGGTCTGCACATAGCGATGCATGCCGACCCCGCCCGAGCGCGACACGAGAAACGGCCGCCGCTCGGGCGCGTACGCGCGTTGGGCATCGCGCGAGGCGCGCATCATCAGCATGGTCTGCAGGACCTTCGCCTCGCGGGCGGGGTAGGGCTTGCCGAAGCCGTGAGCGATGGCGTCCGGGCTCCAGATTTCGAATTCGTTATTGTCGTTCCAGGTCGACGCAATGCCATGGCGCAGCAGCGCGTCGGTCACGCGCGAGCGCCACCATGCAAGCGTGTCGGGGTTTGTGAAGTCCAGATAGGCGCCGACTTCGTCCCAGAACTGCACCCAGGCGGGTTCGCCGTTGCGCGCGCGGATCAGAAGCCTGTCGCGCGCCACTTGTTCGAACTCCGGATGATCGCGCAGCAAACACGGTTTGATGTTGGCGCACAGTCGCACGCCCTGTTCGAGATAGCCCTGCACGAAGCCGTCCACGTCAGGGAACTTGTCGTGGTTCCAGTTGAACACGTAACGCTTCGGTCCGATCGACGTATAGCCCGACGACAGGTGGAACGAGTCGCACAAGATGTCGTGCTCGCGGCAGCGCTCGATGAATTCGCCCATGCGTTGCTGGGCGTCGGGCGCGTCGGTGTAGCTCATGGTCGAGCCGGAGTAGCCGAGGCCCCACTTGGGCATCAGGGCCGGGCGGCCGGTGAGCCAGGTGAAGCGGCGCACGGCGGCCAGCGGCGTCGCGGGCGAGGCGATGAAGTAGTAGTCGAGATCGCCATGCTCCGCGATGAAATGGCGATAGTGGCCGTGATAGTTGTCGAGCTCGCGGCCCATGTCGAACGTGCAGTCGGCGAGGGTATCGTAGAAGAGCCCGAAGCCTAGCGCCGCTTCACGCTGCCACGTGAGATAGAAGGGAATGTGCTTGTAGAGGGGATCGGTGCTCTTCGCGCTGTAGCCCATCGCATCGACGTTGACCATCTGATAGCGCTGGTTGGCGCGGTCGAGCGAACCGGCGCGCTCGCCCAGACCGAGGTACATCTCACCCGCTTCGCGGCGCACGTAGTGGTAGACCCGCTCGTCCCACCAGCCGAAGTTATAGGCTTGCGTGGCGCGATCCTGCAACACGCGGCGCCAGCCGTCGCCGCTACGGAGCTCCCACGTGCAAAAGCCGCCTTGCAGCGCGACGGTGAGCCTGATTTGTCCGGTTTCGATGCGCAGGTGAGCGTCGTCGGCGTGCAGGCTGAAGGGCGGCAAGCTATAGCCCGTCAGGTCGAGGCGATCGCGGCCCTCGATGGCGACGTCCTCGAGCCCCGGCGCAATCGCCCAGGTGCGCGGACCGCGAGCCTCGCCATCGGGCAGCACGCGCACGCGCACGATGTCGTCTTCGAGCACGAAGATTTCGATCACCGGTCCCGCAGCGCTGCTCAGGCGCACGAGGTTGCCCGACGGGCTGGCGGGTTCGAAAACGGGGGGATGCAACAGCGACATCATCGGACTTCCTCTGGTTGAATGGGGAGCGGCTTCAGGCCGATCAGGCATGCGCGAGCTCGCGCTCGCGCTTCGACTGGCCACGGATCAACACGACGAGCAGCGTAGCGCCGATCAGGTCGAAGGCGCCGAGGCAGGCGAACAGCGGGCCATAGCCGACCGTATCGGCGAGCGCCCCGACCACCAGCGAAAAGCTCAGGCCGCCGATCCATGCGGCCATGCCGGCGAAACCGCTGGCGGTGCCCACTTCATCCGAATCGAACACGTCGGCGCTCAAGGTGTTGACGAGCGCGGAGATCATCTGATGCGCGAAGCCGCCGACGCAGAACAGGGCGATCGCCTCATACGGCGACGCGACGAGGCCGATACAGGCCGGCCCGATCATCATGAATGCGCCGAGGATCACACCGGCGACGCGTGACCAGATCAGCGGGATACGGCAATAGCGGATCAGGAACGGCGACAGATAGCCGCCGCAGATGCCGCCGAGGTCCGCGGCCAGAAACGGCAGCCAGGCGAAGATGGCGATCTGCTTGAGATCCATGTGACGCACGGTCACGAGATAGAGCGGGATCCAGAAGCTGAAGGTCTGCCAGGCCGGTTCGGCGAAAAAGCGCGGCAGCGCGATCGCCCAGAAGCGCCGCGAGCCGAGAATTTCGCGAACCGGGCGTTGGCTGACCGGCGCGAACTGGGTCTGGCCATCCTGGATCAAGGCGAGCTCTTTGCGCGAGACACGCGGATGCTCGGCCGGCGAGCGATACAGCGCATACCAGAGGGCGGCCCAGACGAAACCGAAGGCGCCGGTCGCCATGAAGGCGGCCTGCCAGCCGAAGCGCAGCGACAGGAAGATGACGACGGGCGGTGCGAGCAGGGCGCCTAGCGACGTGCCGGCGTTGAAATAGCCGACCGCGACGGACTTCTCCTTGTCGGGAAACCATTCGGCGACCGCCTTCATGCCGGAGGGGATCGCGGCCGCCTCGAACAGACCGAGCGCGCCGCGCATCGCACCGAGCGACAGCCAGCCGGTGGCAAAGCCGTGCAGCATGCCGGTGAGCGACCAGAGTGCGGCGAACAGCGCGAACCCGAGGCGCAGGCCGATCAGGTCGACGATCAGCCCGCACACCGGCTGCATGATCGTGTAACCGATCTGGAAAGCGCCGACCACATACGAGTATTGCTTGGTCGAGAGATCGAAGACATGCTTCAACTCCGGCGCCAGCACGGCCAATGAATTGCGCGCTAGGTAGTTCATGATCGTGCCGAGACAGACCAGCACAATGATCCACCAACGTAAGCCTTTGATTGTTTTCAACGCTGTCTCCATCCTGTCTGATTCTGTTTTGATGCGGCATGGTGATTGGCTTGCCGGCACCATGTTCCTGGTACGGGGCTCGGCAGTCAATCTGATAGGTCATCGCATGACCTATTGCCGTGTCGGGCTGTCGATAAGCGATTTTTATGCCGAAAAGGGGCAAAAAGCGGCTATCGGCCTAACAAAGTTATATGACGACCGATCTCATGGTCGTCTAATCGCATCCTATGTTCGTAAACGAGCGCCGTCAAGCGTCACGCTGTTCGCTTGAACATAAAATGAACAATCTGGTCTTTTGGGGCTGGGTTGGATCGGCGTGACGCTACGGCGCCGTTGTGAGCCGGTCGCCGCCGTGGAGCTTGACGGCGGAAGCGGTAGCGCTTGACTGTGCTTTGCGTGTGAGCGAACTGAAGGGCCGTGATGGCGCGGTGTTCCCGCCGTGTTCCATATCCAGGCCGCGGCCCGGCGAAGCCGGCCAACCTGCAGTGGGGTATGCGCATCGATATGGCCTATGCTCCCCGAATGAGCGTGGCAGTAACGCCTGCGGCGCAATCAGGCGTCGGCTTCAGCCCACCTCACCCGGCACCAGACGCAGCCGGGTAATCTCCGAAGGCGCGCCAAGCCGCTTGGGCGGTCCCCAGTAGCCGGTGCCGCGGCTTGTATAAACCCACAATCCGTTTAGCCGGGCGAGCCCCGCGGTGAACGGCTGCTGGAAGCGCACGAAAAAATTCCATGGGAAAAACTGGCCACCGTGCGTGTGACCCGACAACTGCAACGTGAATCCGGCTTCGGCGGCGGCTTCGGCCGAACGCGGCTGATGCGCGAGCAGGACCTTGATGAGTATGTCACCGGGAGCGCCCGCGAGCGCCGCGACCGGATCGCTGCGATGGGTGGGGTCGAAATGGGCCGCCGAATAATCGGTGACGCCGGCGATGACCGCCCGCGCGCCTTCATGCTCCAGCACCACGTGTTCGTTGAGCAGCACGCGCAAACCCAGCCGGCGGAACTCGTCGATCCACGCATCGGCGCCGGCGTAGTACTCGTGATTGCCGGTGACCAGGTAGGCGCCGTGCCGCGCGCTCAGGCGCGAGAGCGGCCGGGTGTGATCGCGCAACTGCGGCACGCTGCCGTCGACCACGTCGCCGGTCACGGCGATCAGATCCGGTTTGAGGCGGTTCACGGCGTCCACGATGGCGTCGACGTAACGGCGCTTGATGGTCGGTCCGACATGAATGTCGCTGATCTGGACGATCGTGAAGCCGTCGAGTGCTTGCGGCAGGTCGTCGATCGGCACGTCGATCGTGACGATACGGGCGCGGCGCCGCGCGTTGATGAGACCGGCCGCCGTCGAGAGCAATGCGAGTAGCGGCACGGCGGCGGCAGAGCCGGTGCGCCAGCGCGCCATCGGGATGGTGTGCGGCCAGATCGCATCGACGGTCAGCAGCGAGGCCAGCGCCAGATCGCGCACGAAGGTCAGCACCAGCAATGACGAGAAGAAGCCCATAGCCATCAGTCCGACCCACGCGAGCCGGTCGGCCAGCGGTTGCCGCTCGATGGTCCGCGCCAGCATGCCGAGCGGAATCAGCAGGCAGGACAGTACGAGCCAGAGCGCCGCCAGCCATCTGGCGGTGGTGTCGACAGGCAGATCCGGAATGATCCGCAAACCGACATAGATGTGCAGCAGGACGCCAATGCAAATAACACGGACAAGGAACGATAAGCGGCGCATAGAGAGGGGTGGAGGCGGAAGGGAGCCGGACGCGCAGGCGAACGCGAGGGTGCGTTCGCTGCGGTTTGGCCGGCTGGCAGCCCATTCTACCGGCATGTCGTCACGCTTGCCGGAGCGCTCCGCGCGCCGTTTTTCCAGTTCCGTCCGGCCGCAAAATCAAGGCGGATCCGGCGCTGCATCGCAATGGGCAACCCGGTGCTGCCGCGTAGCGGATGCCAGGGAAAAGTCGAATTAAACAGCTTTTGAATTGTTCCTGCGCGTGGACTATTCTCAAAGGGAGCCCTGCTGCAACCGTCCCCGCCGCTGTCATCCCGTCAGGCGCAGGTTTGCTGTGGTTCCCCGGGTACAACGGTTGCATCAGATGGTTCGGTCTATCGCCCGTTTAGAGAGCGATGTGGGAGACGCATCATGAAATTGACCAGACCAGGCCATCATCCGCATCACGTCGGCTATGAGGGGAGCCATGTGATGTTGCCGATGGTGGGGTTGTCGCTGATGGCGATCGGCTTGTACTACGGCGTGCGCGGTCTCGACATTTCCGAACTCGGCCGCAATGCGCTGTTCTACGTGGTGATGGTGTTCGTGGCGCTCGGTATCGCGGGTCTCTTCGGCGTCGCCGGGGCGTGGTTGCGCTCGCGCGGCGACGAGGCCGAAGAGGGATTCTGCTTCGTCGGCGCGCTGATCGGCGCCGTCGTATTTTACGTGGCGCTGTTTAGTTGAAAGCTACAGCGCACCGGCCGGGTCAGACGATCTGCGCGGCTTCGTCGAACGTAAACCGCGGGCTGCGCGGGAACAGTTTCGACGGATCGCCATAACCGAGGTTGATGAGGAAATTGGCCTTCACGGTCGTGCCCGCGAAGAATGCTTCGTCGACCTTGGCCGCGTCGAACCCCGACATCGCGCCGGTGTCGAGTCCGAGTGCGCGCGCCGCCATGATGAGGTAGCCGCCTTGCAGTGTGGCGTTGCGAAACGCGGTGTCGGCGATGGCCTTTTCGTTGCCGGCGAACCAGCTGCGCGCATCGGCATGCGGAAACAGCTTCGGCAGGTACTCGTAGAACGCCATATCCATCCCGACAATCACCGTGACCGGCGCGGCCATCGTCTTTTCGAGGTTGCCTGCGGAGAGGGCGGGGCGCAACTTTTCCTTGGCTTCCCGGGACTTCACGAACACAAAGCGGCCGGGGCTCGAGTTGGCTGAAGTCGGTCCGAGCAGGACGAGTTCGATCAACTGCTTGAGAAGCGCATCCTCGACCGGTTTGGCTTGCCAGCCGTTGTGCGTGCGGGCGGTGCGAAACAGTTGGTCGAGTGCGTCGTCGGAGAGCGTCATGATGGTAAATCCGCTGGAGAGAAAAATTCGGAGACAGTAGAAAGAGAGCGCAAGAGCGTTGCGTGACCCGTGGTGACGGTTCACTCCATAATAGCCAAGCTTATTTCTACCCGCGCGCGCAGGCACATGCGACATGCTATCTCATGAACGATCTGTTCGACGATCTTCCCAGGCCCGATGTTCTCTGGTATCCCGACTGGCTCGCAGCCGAGGAGGCTGAACGGGACTTGCAACGGCTCATCGACGAGGTCGCGTGGAAACACGAGTCGATGGGCACGCCGGGCGGCCGCGTGCCGTTGCCGCGTCTTACCGCGTGGCAGGGTGAAGCGGAGGCGGTCTATGTCTATTCGGGGATTCGCAACGTGCCGCAAGCATGGACGCCGACGGTGGCCGAACTGAGGGCGGGCGTCGAAGCGATCTGCGGGTGCAGCTTCAATAGCGTGCTGATTAACCGCTATCGCAGCGGCATGGACAGCATGGGCTGGCACGCGGATCACGAGCGCGAGCTAGGCGCGCAACCGGTGATTGCGTCGGTGAGTCTGGGCGTGGCCCGGACCTTCGATCTGCGGCATAACAAGACGGGGTTGGTGCAGTCGTACCAGCTCAAAGGCGGCAGCCTGCTCGTCATGCGTGGCAACACCCAGGCGCAGTGGCGTCACCGGGTGCCCAAGGAGCCGCGCGTCACAGGTGAGCGGATCAATCTGACGTTTCGCTGGGTGATGGCGGGGCGTTAGCGGCCTTGGCGCGTGTGTGTCACGACGCCTGAGATCCGCCGGGTGCTGGACGGACCCTGTTCGACGCGTGGTGCAAACGCGCGCCTCTAAACCTTGCCACCCGCTCCGCTCGCTTCAGTTGACCGCGGTGACCGGGACCCGGGAGATGCTCACCAGGCGGTCCAGCACGCTGCGATTGACGAGCCGTGCGACGGCGTGGAACAGGTCCCTGCGGGGCGCCGCGACGACAATTTCGTCGCAGTCGTTTTGTTCTGCGCAATTTGCGATGGTCGGCACCAGCGGCCCGACTCTGACTTCCACCGAATATTTGACGCCTGCGTCTTCGAGAATGCGCTTGGCGCGGCTGAGTGCGGCCTCGGCATAGGCATCTTCGAGGGCGCGCAATTTCGAAAGGGGATAGAAGGCTTCAAGGCGCGTCGATTCGAGCGGGGGCTGCACATTGACCAGCACGATTTCGGATGCACATCGCTCGTTGTAGAGGAACGCAGCATGCCGGACGGCTTGAAGCGAACGCGCCGAGGGGCTTACGGGAACCAGTAGTTTCAGCATGATCGGTTGTCCATCAGTTGACTGTTGGATCTGTCCGCGGGAACGCAGCAGGATCAATTACAGCGTAGTGGCTACGGCGTACCGTTCATCTAAAGAGTGCACGCAAGTGCGTAAAAATCGCATCAAAAAAGGTATTGAAATGGGGATGGGGTGGAAAACCCCTAGCTCGCCATGACTGTGGATCGCTGGTCAGTGGATCGTCCGTTTTATATCGAAATTGGTATATGGAGACCGAGTGGAGCGAGCAGCGGGCGCAGGAGTCTTCGTCGCCGCAGATAGAAAATAAAAAATATAACTTTATGCGCATAACTTCAGAAGCAAGGGGGCAGCAGGCTGGCGTTGAGCCATGATGTAATGACCTTGTGCCTATTTTCATTCTCCAATCATTTGGCATTCCTGTGCATGTGGGATGATGAAAACGACGATTCGCAGAATGGGTCACTCCGATGCCGTACTTTCGTCGAGTGAAGTGCTTCAGCGTGCGCGCGCTGCGAGCCGGCGCCGCACGGTTGCAACCCATTGGTCGGGCGCAATGCTGCTGGTGGCGACGGCGGCTATCTCCGACCAGTTCTCGCGAACAATGTCGGTCAGCACCTGGCCCGGCGGTGCTTCAACCAGCACCGTCGCACCCATTTCGAGCATGACGGTGAGCGCGTCGAACCAGCGGACCGTGTAGCGCATGTTGGTCGCAAGATCGTCGCGAATCGCTTCCGCGCTATATAGCGCCCGGCCGCCGCGATTACCGACATAGATACCGCGCGGTGCGTGAAACGGTACCTCGCGGGCGTATTCCGTCAGTTCGGCGGCGGCATCGGCGAGCAATTCGCAGTGCGACGGTACGCTGACAGCCAGGCGCGTGGCTTTGCGCGCACCGCTCGCGAGCGCGCGTTCGATCAACGCTTCAAGCGCAGCGTCGGCACCGGCCATGACGATCTGCCGCGCAGCGTTGACGTTGCCGATATACACATGCGGCAGCCCTTCGTTGGCTTGCTCGGCGGCGAGCTTTTCCAGTTGACTCTCGGTCAGACCGGAGATGGCGGCAAGGCCATAACCTGCGGGATACGCGGCCTCCATCAACTCAGCACGCTTGCGCACCATACGCAGGGCGTCCGCGAAGCCGAGCGCGCCGCAGCTCACCGCTGCCGCGTAAGCGCCCACCGAGAGCCCCGCGCTGATATCGGGCGTGAGTCCTGCGTCTGCGAGCACGCGCACCGTGGCGACGCTCGCCACCAGAAGGCCGATCTGAACCGCTACGGTGGAGCGCAGCGCATCGGGCGTGTCGAGCGTCAGCACCTGGGTGCCGAGTACCTGCGAGGCTTCGTCGAGCGTTTCGGTCACCACAGGGTGTTGCGGCAAGCGATGCAGGAAGCCAGCCGATTGCGCCCCCTGGCCGGGAAACTGGCAGGCGAGCATCATGCTTGCGTGGGCGCCTCGAAGGGCGCTCGCACGGTCGATCGGTCCCACGGATCCGCAAGCAGCCGCGGGCCTTGCGCATGGCGCGCCATCACGCGGGCTTTTCCCGCGGCCCATTCGGCGAGGGCGATTCCGCCGGCGGGCGTTTCAAGTTGGGCGTCAACGCGGATGCCTGCACGCGCTGCATGCGTTTCGAGTTCGCTCAGCATCTGTGCGGCGGCCTGCCGCGAAAGCGTCTCGGGCATGCGGATCAACAGGTCGAGATCGCTTGTTGCCGTGACAGCCGATGTGCCGGTCGCGAGTTCGAAGCCCGCGCTGCCCGTGGGGCCCCATGAAAACGCGCGGAGCGATTGCGCGTCGTGGTGCAAGGCGGCTAGCAGGGCGAACGCGGGCAGGGCGCGGCGCGTGGCGTCCACGGGTACGCCGGCGGCGAGATCCTCGGGGCGGATCGCGGTTTCGATATCGGCGGCGTTGGCCCATGTGCCATAGCGTTGGGCGCGGCCGCTGCCGCGCACGCCTATCGCGATGAGGCCAGGCTCGGCCAAGGCCCGCCTGACCACGACGAAAGGCGCGTGGGCGAGGGCGGCGCGCACCCAGTCCGGCTCGCCGTCGAGCGAAGGCAAGCGCCGCAGATGCAGCAAGTCATGCGCTCGCCAGTTGCTGTTACTCAGGCGCTCGGAATCTTCTGTGCCAATCCCGGCGCCGGCTAGCTCGTCCAGTGGTGCTGAAACGGGCACGGCAAACGCGGCGGCGGTCCGCATCACACCGCGTCCCATTGTTCCGCCAGCCGCCGCCGCACTTCGACCGAGGCCGCGCGGGTCTTCTTCGCGGTGTCGGACTGCAGCCGATGCGACAGGCCGGATGCATCGGCACGGGCACTCTTCACCGAGTCGCTGAGCACCCGGCGCACCTGCTCGATCTGTGCAGCGCTCGGCGCATCGGCGTCGACGCCTTCGATCAGCTCATCGAGCAAGCCGAGTCTGGCGAATGAGGCCATCGAATACGACATCGGCACAATGGTCTCGCCGAGCGCTTCCAGCGCCTGGACCGTACGGCGAGTGACGCGCGCGGCGGCCTCTTTACCCATCGCGTGCACCATCGTGCCGGGAGCGTCCAGCGCGACGATGCGGTTGGCCTGGTAGCCGTGCGCGAGGAACGCGCCGGACATCGCCGGCCCGACGATCAGCGCGACCACCGGATGCCCGGCATCGCGTGCCGACGCGTACGCATCGACCGCTGCCGCGCACGCCAGATGAATGCCGAGCGTCTCTTCCCGGTAGCCATAGGCCTGACTTTTCACGTCGACGATCGCCACGATCGGACGGCGTGTCGTGCCATGCGCATCCGCGGCGATCACCTCGCGCACGGCGCGCGCGAGCAGCCAGCCTTGTTCCAGGCCGACGACGTTGTCGGTGGCGCGTGGAAAGCGGTTCTGCGGGTCGGGCACGACGGTGATGAAGCGCGCCGTGTCGTCACCGAGCGGGGCATCGCCGCTCCACACCGGCGCCGCGCTGAGCGGCTCGCCGGCAAGTGCGCGGAACCAGCGTGCGCCGCGGGTCAGAGAGGTATCGTTCACGCTTCCTCCTTTGAGGACTGCATCGCGGCGCCCTGGTGAAACACGTTCCGCATGGTTTCGGGGGTGACGTTGGCGGGGTCGGTTTGCGCAAGCCGTGCGAGATAGACCTCGACCTGTTCGCTGCGGTGTGCCGCCGGCATTCCCAGCACGAAAGCGCGCTGCACCGCGGCGCGCAGCGCATGCGGATCGTCGTCGACGAGGGCATCCGCGAAGCCCGTGAGGGCCCGCTGTTCACCGCCGATCAGTTGCCACACATGGCGCCGGTCGCTGGCATCGAGTTCGTCGATACCGGCTTCCTGTTCGATCACTTCCGGTCCGTTCATGCCGAGCCGGCCCTGTTTCGTGACGACCAGGTACGAGCACAGCGCGGCGGCGAGCGACATGCCGCCGAAGCAGCCCACCATTCCCGAGATCACGCCGACCACCGGCACATGCCGGCGCAGCGCGACGATCGCCGCCTGGATCTCGGCGATCACCGCGAGACCCAGGTTGGCTTCCTGCAGTCGGACGCCGCCGGTTTCGAACAGCACCACGGGACGGACCGGTTTGCCGCGTTCGCAATCGCGCAAGGCGAGTTCGAGCGCCGCGGCGATCTTGCTGCCGGACACCTCGCCGATACTGCCGCCCTGAAACGCCGACTCGATCGCCGCAACCACGGCAGGTGCGCCGTCGATCGTGCCGCGCGCGATCACGCAGCCGTCGTCGGCCTGGCAGACAATGCCCTGCAACGGCAGCCACGGCGATTCGATGCGGTCGAACGGTCCGAGCAGCTCGCGAAACGTGCCGGGGTCGAGCAGCGCGCGGGCGCGTTCGCGTGCCGACAGCTCGATAAAGCTATCGTGCAGCGCCGGCGCCGGTTGAGCCGTAGCGACGATGCTCATGCCCGATCTCCCTGTTCCGCTTCCTCGACCGCTTCCGCCAGCCGCAAAGCCACCACGCCGGGTGTCGCGCCGAAGTCGTTGATCTCGATCTGCGCCGCGCCGTCATAGCGCGTGAAGAAGCGGTCGAGCACGCTCTTCCAGATATGGCCGTAGCCATCGACGCTGGTGCGCACGATCACATGCGCGCTCATCCCGGCCGCCGGCGACAACAGCACTTCGAGGTCGCCCGAGCCGACCACGCCGACATGCGCACGGGTCGTGAGGGCGCGTTGCGCCGGGTAATCGAATGTCAGATGTTCCATGAGGCTTGGCTCCTGCCGGTGTCGCGACGCACCAGCATGTCGATGAAGAGGGTGGCGGCGAGCAGGTCGGCTGCGCCGCCGGGGGAGGCGTTGAGGGCGAGCAGCGCGCGTTCGAGCTCGGCGAGGGCGGTACGGCCCGCGGTGCTGGCGCTGCCGCCGCGTTCGAGCACCCGGCGTGCCCCGTGCTGGCCGGCGTGCAGGCCGGGCAGGCCGGCGCGGTGCAGCAGGCAGGTGTCGTCGAGCGAGCTCATGATCGCGAGCAGCGTGTCGAGGCGGGCGGCGTCTTCGTCGCTGCCGTTGGCGCGCGCGGCCAGCAGCGCCGGCAGCCCGACGGCGACGACATGCGGGAAGCCATCCTGCGCTTCGCGGCGCGCGCCGCCGACCTGATAGCGCTGTCGCACGCGTTCGCCGTTGCTATCCGGCGCGGCGGCGAAGCGGTCCGGGAAGCAGGCGATCTGCGCGGCCAGCGTGCAGACCTTCGCCGCAAACGCGACTCGCGGCACGGCGGCCGGGCGCGCCTGGGTAGAGCGCTCGGCGCTCGCATGGCGAGCGGCAGCCTGGGCGTCATCGCGCTGCGCCAGTGCTGCGCCCGCCACCAGCAGTCCGACGATCCAGATCGCGCCGCGATGCGCATTGCTGCCGCCGGTGGCCTGCATCATGGCGTGTTCGCCGGCGCGGCCGATCTGCGCCAGCTCCGCGCGCAAGGTGGCGGACGGAACGCTGCGGCGCGCGGCGCGCGCCAGCGCCACGAAGGTCGCTTCGAGCGCCTGCGCGGAACGCAGCATGGTGTTCAGATCGAGGTCGCGATGGGCGCCGCTGCCGCGCCGATCCACTAGCGCGGGTTTCGGCGTGAGCAGCGCTTCTTCGACCAGCGCGGTGACGGCCAGTTGTGCAAGCCATGCGTCGTCGGCCACGGCAGGGGTTTCCTGCACCGTATCTACCGTAGACGCCAATCGTGTTGCCATACATGGCGCGCCCAGCGGCGCCTCCGTCAGCGCAAGCGCAGAAGCGCTCGATCCTGCTGTGGCCAGTACCGGGCTCAGAGCGGGGGGCGCCATGACTACCAGCTCCGGAATTGCGCCGGCGGTGCATACAGGCCGCCCGACCAGGTCACGAGGTCGTCGATACTGCGCGCGGCCAGCAGCGAACGCTTCGCTTCGCCGCGCCGGATGCCGAGATCTTCAGGATACGCAACGATGCCGCGCCGGCGCAGTTCCGCGGTCTTTTCCGGCTTCGCGCGCAGACCGATCGGCGTGACGCCGGCCACGGCGGCGAGCGCCGCACGCCGTTCCTCGATGCCTTCGGCCTTGTGCAGATGCGCGATGCCTTCTTCGGTGACCACATGGCTGACGTCATCGCCGTAGATCATCACCGGCGCGACTGGCATGCCGCTCTTCGCGCCGACAGCCACGGCGTCGAGTTCGTCGACGAAGGTGGGCTCACCGCCCTTCTTGTAGGTCTCGGCGAGCTGCACCACCAGCTTCTGTCCGCGTGAAACCGGCCCCTGATCCTTCAGCAGCTTGAGCCAGGCTTCGCTCGAATGACGGCGGCCGCGTGGATCGTGTCCCATGTTCGGCGCGCCGCCGAAGCCGGCCAGCCGTCCGCGCGTGACGGTGGACGAATTCGCATCCGCATCGATCTGCAGCGTCGAGCCGATAAACAGATCGACACCGTATTGCCCGGCCAACTGGCACAGCACCCGGTTCGAGCGCAGGCTGCCGTCGCGTCCGGTGAAGAAGACGTCGGGACGCGCCTCGATATAGCGCTCCATGCCCACTTCGCTGCCGAAGCAATGCACGCTTTCGACCCAGCCCGATTCGATGGCCGGAATCAAGGTGGGATGCGGATTGAGCGTCCAGTTGCGGCAAATCTTGCCCTTCAGCCCGAGCGCCTGACCGTAGGTGGGCAGCAGCAGTTCGATGGCGGCCGTATCGAAGCCAATGCCGTGATTGAGCGAGCTCACGCCATACGCTTCGTAGATGCCGCGAATCACCATCATCGCGGTCAGCACCTGCAGGTCGCCGATATGGCGTGGATCGCGCGTGAAGAGCGGCTCGACCGCGAACGGCCGGTCGGACTCGACGACGACGTCGACCCACGAACCCGGAATATCGACACGCGGCAGTTCGTCGACGATTTCGTTCACCTGAACGATCACGATGCCATGCCGGAACGCGGTTGCCTCGGCGATGGTGGGGGTGTCCTCGGTGTTCGGCCCGGTGTACAGATTGCCGTGCCGGTCCGCTTTTTCCGCGCACAGCAGCGCGACGTTCGGCGTCAGGTCGACGAACATCCGCGCGTACAACTCGACGTAGGTATAAATCGCCCCGATTTCCAACTGGCCGTCTTCGAGCAGTTGCGCGACACGCAGGCTCTGCGGCCCGGCGAACGCGAAGTCGACCTTGTGCGCGATGCCGCGCTCGAACAGCGTCAGATGCTCAGGACGGCTGATGCTCGAGATCAGGAGATGGACGTCGTGGACTTTTTGCGGATCGGCCTTGGCGAACGAGCGCGACAGAAAATCAGCCTGCTTTTGATTGTCGCCTTCAAGGGCGACCCGGTCGCCGGGGTGGATCAGCGTTTCCAGCGCCTCGACGATGCGCTCCCGGCGCAACACGCCGTCTTCGAGCCACGGCGCGATGGCGGCAAGCCGCCGTGCCTTCTCGTCGCGCAGCGTGGTCCAGCAGCGGGCAGCCTGGGGGGAGGGTTCGGCTTGTGGATTCATCGGCGGATTCAGTTCCCGGTGGATGGAGTGCGCGCGCGCTTCTTACGCGGCCTGCGGCCGTGGGCTTGCGCGGCTTCGGCCTGCGCGCGTTCGGTCAGGAAACGGTGCAGCAGTTCGCCGGTGCCGAGCAGATGCGCGGTCACCAGCGAGCGTGCAGCGGGGATATCGCCGCGACGCACTGCATCGAGCAGCGCCGCGTGTTCGTGATCGGATTCGTCCTTGTACAAGGGCAGGCCGAATTTGAGGCGCAGATAACGCTCGCCGCGGCGATGCAGCGTGGCGATCATCTCTTCTAACTGGGGCCGCGCGGCCGGCGCATACAGGCTCATATGGAACGCCTCGTTGCGGGCCACGTAGAGCGACGGATCCAGCTCGCTCTCGGCGGCGCGGCACAGTTTGTCCGCGTCTTCCAGCGTAGCCGCGGTGTGCCGCGGAATGGCGAGGCCGATGGCCAGGCTTTCGAGCGCCGAGCGAATCTCGTAGATTTCGCGCGCTTCGTCCGCCGACAGTGGCGCGACCGTCGCCCCTTTATGCACCGCGACCTTCGCCCAGCCTTCGCCTTCCAGTTGCCGCAGCGCTTCGCGTACGGGAATCGCGCTGACCGAAAAGTGACGGGCAATCGCGTCCTGCCGCAAAGGCGCGCCGGGCGCCAGCGTGCCTTCGATAATCGCCGCCCGCAGGGCATCCGCGATAACGCGTGACGTGCTGGCCCGCGGCGCGGCCGCTACAGGCAGAAAGGAGGCGTGCGCCGGACTGTCCAGGGGAAAACCATCTGTTGCGTCGTTCATGGTTTCAAATATTATATATGAAAATCGCGTATTGCAAGGGGGCAGACCCGGAGGCCGGTCGGTTCGACGGTTGTTGGGGACGCTCCTTTACGTTCTAGCGTCTTTCTGGCGAAACGCCCGTTTTATCTGCCGCGCGCACGCTAACCCGTTGTCAGGAATACGTATTCCAACCGCAGGGCCGGAGGAGCATGATGAATTCGATCACGGACCGCGCGCAGGCCGCGCGACATCGCACGCCGCTTAACCGCTCGCAGATTGCAGGCTTCTGGGGCGCATGGGCGGGCTGGACACTGGACGGGATGGACTCGTTCATCTACGCACTCGTCCTCACGCCCGCGCTGACTGAACTATTGCCGCGCTCGGGTTACGCGGCGACGCCTGCCAACGTCGGGCTGGCCGGGTCGATCCTGTTTGCGCTGTTTCTGATCGGCTGGGGGCTGTCGTTTATCTGGGGGCCGTTGGCCGACCGCTTCGGGCGCACCAAGGTGCTGGCCGGCACGATCTTCACCTTCGCGATCTTTACGGGACTCTCGGCGACGGCTCACAACGTGTGGGAACTGGCGATCTTCCGTTTCATCGCGGGTGTCGGGATCGGCGGCGAATGGGCGCTGGCGGGCACCTATGTGGCCGAGGCCTGGCCGGAGGATCGCCGCAAGATGGGCGCGGGCTATCTGCAGACCGGTTACTACGCCGGCTTTTTCCTGGCGGCCGCGCTCAATTACACGATCGGCGTGCACTACGGCTGGCGCGCCATGTTCCTGACCGGTGCGGTGCCGGTGGTCGTCGCGATTCTGATTCTGCTGCGCGTCAAGGAGCCGGAGAAATGGCAGAAGGCGGAGGCGCGCACGGTGCACAGCAAGCCGTTGCGCGAGATTCTCGGCCCCGTGTATCGCCGCCGCACCTGGGTGGCGTGCGCGTTGTTGACGATCGCGATTATCGGACTGTGGGCCGGAGCGGTGTACGAACCGTCGGCGGTGATTCAACTTGCGACGCGCGCCGGCATGGCCAAGCCCGATGCAATCCGGACCGCGTCGATTGCTACCGGTTTGCTGTCTATTTCAACGGTGCTCGGTTGCCTCGCATTGCCGCCGCTTGCCGAACGGATCGGGCGTAAAAAGACCCTGGCGATCTATTTCGCGGGGATGGCAGTGGCGATCGTCGGCAGCTTCGGCTGGTCGTTTTATATGCCCAACGGACTGGTGCCGTTTATTTCCTGGCTGTGTGTGCTGGGGTTCTTCGGCGGGAATTTCGCGCTGTTCAGCTTGTGGTTGCCGGAGCAGTTCGAAACCCGCGTGCGGGCAACGGCGTTTGCGTTTTGCACCTCGTTTGGACGCTTCGTCGGCGCCGGTGTGAACTTCCTGCTGGGCGCAGCGGTGCTGAACATGCATACGCTCGGGATTCCGGTTGCGATCACCGCGCTCGCATTCGTCATCGGGCTTTTTATCATTCCGTTTGCGCCGGAGACCAAGGGGGAAGTGTTGCCGCAGTGAGGCAGCGTGATCGCGGTGGGCATCGTCTGTCGGGAGAAGCTGGCCAATTGGCCAGGTGGTGTCCGGCCGCAATACGAGGCATGCTTTGTTCTGGTTTGCCGGTATATCCCATCCAATTGGACCTCTTGATGTGCTGTACGGCTTTCTGTACAATGATTTCCGCACATCGGGCGCCGCCCATGGAGTGGCGGTGAGGCCCATCCGATTGATCGGTGGGCTTCACCGCCACGGGAAATACCGCTAACTTTTTTATGAGGAGCGGCCGGAGGGCAATGCCTTCGGGCCGGAAATCCAGACATGAACGTCCTTACTTACAGCGAGGCCCGTGCCGGCTTTAAGCAAGCGATGGACGACGTATGCCGCGACCACGCGCCCATGCTGATTACCCGGCAGGGCGGAGAACATGTGGTGATGGTTTCGCTCGAAGACTTCAGCGCGATGCAGGAAACCCTGTATCTGTTGAGCTCTCCGAAGAATGCCGAGCGGCTGGCACGTTCTGTCGCCCAGATCAATGCACGCAAGGGCACGCCGCGCAAACTGCTGAAAGATGAACAAACAGAAAGCCCGCAACAAGGAGGCCGTGAGGTCTGATAGCGTCTTTGTCTTCACGGATGAAGCTTGGGAAGACTACTTGCATTGGCAAAAGGTCGACCCTAACGTTTTGCGGAAGATCAACGAACTACTCGAAGAATGTCGGCGTGACCCCTTCAAGGGTTCCGGCAAGCCGGAGCCCCTGGTTGGCAATCTGACGGGTTTCTGGTCACGCCGCGTGTCTCATGCAGATCGTCTGGTCTATCTGCCGCAGGACGGATTGATCTACGTCGCGGCTTGCCGCTTTCACTACGACTAGAGCGAAACCGGGCACGACGCCCGGTTCCACCGGCCGGCTCGGCTCGCTCGGCTACGTCGGCCCGTCCGGTTCTCCCGTCTAACTCGCACCATCACATATGCCGACGCGCCGTCACCGTCAACGGACGTGAGCGCCGCGCTGCAACAGCGACACTAACGGCCAGCCGAGATTGACGCCGAGACTCGCCAGCACGATCAGCACCATGCCGGCCAGTTGCGGCGCGGAGAGGGCGCGCCCGTAAACCAGCGCATCGACGACGATGGCGGTGAGCGGATAGACGAACAGCAGCACGGCGATGATGGGCGTGGTCAGCTTAGGCAGCGCGCCGTAGATCAGCACATAGGACAGGCCGGTATGCAGCACACCCATGCCGACAAGCCAGAACCACTGCGCCGGCCCAATGTGGCCGACCGAAGCCAGCGGCGCAATAAACCCCAGGCACACCACCCCGACCAGACATTGCGCAAGCGTCAGCAGATGCGGGCGCAACTGGCCGAGGCTCTTGGCGATCAACGTCACGCTCGCATACAGCACTGAACCGGCCAGCGCCTCACCGATACCGATCAGATAACTGGCGTGCCCCTGCAGGTTTGCGTTCGCCGTCACGCCCGAGGCCAGCACCAGCCCGATAAACGCGGTCGCGATCCAGCCAAGCCGGTCGCCACCAAGGCGTTCGTGAAAGAGCGCCGCGCCCATCAGGACAACCCAGAACGGCTGCACATGGAACACCACGGTCGCCACTGCGATGCTGGTGCGGTGAATCGCATCGAAGAACCAGACCCACTGGGTCACCATCAACACACCGGAGAGCACCGCGAGCAACACCATGCGCGGCGTAAACCGCTGCGCCCTGAAGAAGCCCTTCCACGCGCAATAGCCCGCCAGCGCCAGAAAACCGAACAGGCAGCGAAAGAACACCATCGTCATCGCGTCGAGCCGCGCTTCCTCGACGAAGATGCCGATCGTCCCCATCAGCAGACCGCCGCTGGCAAGCGTGATGGCGCCCTGTTGACGTGTGGTGAGTGACATGCAAAACGCTCCGTGACGATGACGAAGTCGAGTATCGAGGACTTGCCGGGCGGCGACAAACGAATAAAATTGAGAAATTCGATAAGCCGGGCTTATAAATCATGCACCCAGAATTCGACGTGGATCTGCTGCGCACCTTCGTCGCCGTGGTCGAGACGGGCAGTTTCACGAAGGCCGCGGCCACCGTGCACCGCTCCCAGGCGGCGGTCAGCATGCAGATCAAACGGCTCGAAGGCATGCTCGGCACCACGCTGTTCGCCCGCAATACCCGCAATCTGTCGCTGACGCGGCCGGGCAATACGCTGCTCGAATACGCGCGGCGGGTGATCGATCTGCATGAGGAAGCGTGGTCGGCGATCGTGCGGCCCGAGGTGAGCGGGCGTGTCGTGCTGGGGGCGCCGGACGACTATGTGTCGTCGTTGCTGTCGCCCGTGCTGCGGCGTTTTTCGAACCTGTATCCGCATGTGGAGATCGAGATTGTCTGCGCGCAAAGCACGGCGCTCGCGCCGATGCTGGCCGACAACAAGATCGATCTTGCGTTTGTTACGCGCGACCGCAAGCTGCGCGGCGAATACGTGCGCAGCGAGCCGATGGTGTGGGTAGGGGCGTCGGAGGATACGCCGGTACTGGCGGCGTCGCCGTTGCCGGTGGGGTTGTACGAACCGGGCTGCGTGGCCCGCGCCCATACGCTTGCCGCGCTCGACGCCGCGCGGATTCGCTACCGCGCGGCCTATAGCAGCGCCAGCTTGCTCGGGCTCGTCGCGACCGTGGATGCGGGCTTGGCGGTGATTGCCCTGACTCGCTGCAGCGTCCCAACGCGCCTGGCCATATTGGGGGACGCTCAGGGATTACCGAAGATCGAGCCGCTGGAGATCGTGGTGGCGCGCAGCGCCAAATCGGATCGCCCGACTTGCGACTACCTCGCGGCTCAGATGATTCAGGATTTGTCGGTGCGCTCGCAGCCGCGCGCCTCGGCGGCTGCGGCGGCCGCAGCGTCGTCCGCTTTGCCGCGCGACGAACGCGCGTCCGGGATTCAGCCGCGCGCGTAAGCCGTCACGTCGCCGTCGATCGAGAGCCTGACGCGCTCGCCCGGGTGCGGCGTGCGATAGCCCGGCACGCGGGCACGCACCACCGTCTGTGCCGCCGACTGCAATTGCAGTGCGACGCCTGCGTCCTGCCCCTGGAAGATCACGTCCTGCACGATCGCATCGAACGAGGCCGTGCCGTCCGGGGTGGTTTCGTCCGCGCGCCACAGGCGGATCTGTTCGGGGCGCACCATTACATCGACCGCGCCGTCCCGCGCGGGCGCCGACAACGTCAGTTCGCCCAGTTCGCAGGTCACGCGTTCGCGTGCGGCTACGCCTTGCAACAACACCGCTTCGCCGATGAACGATGCGAGCTCGCGCGTCACCGGCCGCCGGTAGATGATCTCCGGCGTGGCGGTCTGGATCAGCTTGCCTTGCCACAGCACCGCGACTTCATGGCCGAGCGAGAGCGCCTCGGATTGATCGTGCGTCACCAGCACCGCGGTGGCGCCGGCCGCCGCCAGCGCGCTGGCCACCGCCTGGCGGGTTTCGAGGCGCAGCGCCGCGTCGAGCGAGGAGAACGGCTCATCGAGCATCACCAGCGTGGGGGATGGCGCAAGCGCCCGTGCCAACGCCACCCGTTGCTGCTGCCCGCCGGAAAGCTGCTGCGGCGCGCGGTCCGCGAACGAAGCCGGCAAGCCGACCAGTTCGAGCAGTTCGGCGACCCGATGGCGGGCGCGCCGCAGCGTGCGCGGCAGGCCAAACACAATGTTGTCCGCCACCGACAGATGCGGAAACAGCGCGCCTTCCTGCGGCACATAACCGATGCGGCGCCGTTCCGACGGCACGTGCAGCGCGTCGCCGGCGACCCGCCGGCCATCGATTTCCACGCTGCCGCGGTCGGCGCGTTCGAAGCCGCACAGCACGCGCAGCAAGGTGGTTTTGCCGCTGCCGGACGGACCGAGCAGGGCGAGCAGCGTGCCGCGCTCGACGGACAGATCGATGCCGTGCAGCACCGGGTTGCCGTCGAACGATTTATGCAGGCCGCAAATACGAAGTTCGCTCATGAGAATCCGAGGGGATGGCGGTAAGTTCGACGCAGTCCTAGCTGCGCTCGCCGAGCAGCGCCGAGCGGCCGAGCAGCGCAAACAGCAGGCCCGAGGCGCACAGCGAGATGCCGGTGAGCAGCGCCGCGTAGGGCGCGGCGGCGGCAAACGCCATAGTAGACGTATCGGACCAGACCTGGGTGGCGAGCGTCTGGGTCCCAATAGGGGAGAGTAACAAGGTGGCGTTGAGTTCGGTGACGACCGAGATGAACACCATCGAGGCCGCCGCGCCCAGACCCGGACCGGCGAGCGGCAGCAGCACGCGCGTGAGCGTCTGGCCCCAGCCGAGCCCGAGCGCTCGCGCGGTCTCTTCGAGACGCGGCTGCGCCTGCATTAGCGCGGCGCGCACGCTGACCAGAGCGAGCGGCAGGAACAGGATCGAGTAGGTGATGATCAGCAGCGTGGCGCTTTGATAGAGCGGCTGCAGCGCATGCACGGCGAGCGAGACGATGGCGAGCGCGATGACGAGGCCGGGGATGCCTTGCGCCAGGAACACGGTGCGTTCGAACAGCGTCGCGAGACGGCCCGGATAGCGCACCAGCAGGAACGCGAGCGGCACGGCCAGCAGGGTGGTCAGGACGGCGGCCCCAAGGCCGAAGCCGAGCGACGAAAGCGTTGCACTGAACAGCAGTTCGGGCGAGACATCGGCCGGGGTGACGGCCGCCGCGCCCGGCTGCGTGAGCCAGTAGCCGATCATGCCGAGCGGCACGCCGAGCGTGGCGATGGTCAGCGCGGCAAAGCCCGCGACCACCAGCCAGCGCCACACACCCAGGTCATAACGCAGCACGGCGCGACGTGTGCCGCGATCGACGCGTTCATAACGCGCCGCGCCGCGCACGCGGAATTCGAAGGCCAGCACGACGAGACACATCAGGATCAGCAGGCACGCGAGCAGCGAGGCGCCAGGGCCATCGAAGCTGGTGCGGTATTCGGCGTAGATTTCGGTCGTGAAAGTACGAAAGCGCAGCAGTGTGAAGGCGCCGAATTCGGACATCACGCCAAGCGCCACCAGCAGCATGCCGCCCAGCAAAGCGGGGCGCAGTTGCGGCAGGATCACGCGCAGGAAAGTGCTCCAGCGGCCGCAGCCGAGCGAGCGGGCGCTTTCTTCGAGCGCCGGGTCCATGCTGCGCAAGGCAGCCGCGACCGGCAAATAGACCAGCGGAAAATAGGCGGACGTAATGACCAGCAACGCGCCATTGAAGTCCTGCAGATCGAGACTGAACGATACCCACGCATAGCTCGTGATAAACGCCGGCATCGCGAGCGGCGCGGCCATCGCCACGGCCCAGAAGCGGCGGCCGGGCAGGTGGGTGCGTTCGACAAACCACGCCGCCGCCGTGCCCAGCACAGCCGAGGCGAGCGTGGCCGACACCGTGATCATCAGCGTGTTGACGAGCAACTCGCCAACCAGTGGCCGGAACACCAGCTCGGCCGCTTCGGCCAGACCGAAGCTCGCTGCACGCCACACCGTGAAAGCGAGCGGCAGCAACACCAGCAGCGCGCTCGCCGCCGCCGCCGCAAACAGACCACCCGGCGCGCGCTTGCGGGCACGCGCCGGTTCAGAAGCAACAGCCGGCGCAGCGGCTGACACGGCATCGCTCATTTACAGCAGTCCGGCCTGACGCAGAAGCTTGCCGGCCTGGCTGTCGTCGCCGAGCTGCTGCACCGTCAGTGCCGGCGGGTTCAGCTCGTTGAACGGCTTGAGGATCGGGTCCGGCGCGACGCCGCTATGCAGCGGATACTCGAAGTCGACATGGCCCTTCGCCATCAGCGTCTGGGCGCGTTCGCTGACCAGATAGGCCAGGAATTTCTGCGCGCCGTCCTGGTTGTGCGCGGACTTCAGCACCGCTGCGCCCGAGACGTTGACGAGTGCGCCGGCATCGCCGTTGCCGAAGTGATAGAGCGCGCTACGGGTGCCCTTGTCGCCGATTTCCGCATTCAGACGCGCCCAGTAGTAGTTGTTGATGATGCCGGTTGCGACCGCGCCGCGATTCACTGCAGCCACCACGCCTTCATCGTCGTCGAAGATCTGCGAGTTGGTCTTCAGGCCCTTCAGCCACTCCAGCGTCTGCGCTTCGCCCTTCAGCGCGATCACGGCGCTCACGAGCGGCAGGAAGTCGCTGTCGCTCGGGGCGACGCCGACCTTGCCTTTCCATTGCGGCTTGGCCAGATCGAACAGCGATTGCGGCAACTGGTCCGGCTTGACCTTGGCCGTGTTGTAGGCCAGCACGTTTTCACGCGCGGTCACGCCGACCCACACGCCGCTCGGCGAATCGAAGCGTGCCGGGATGGTCGCCAAGGTCGACGCGTCCACCTTGCCGAGCAGGCCCTTTTCTTCCAGCAGCATCAGTTCCGGCGAGTTTTCCGTGAAGTACACGTCGGCAGGCGAGGCGCCGCCTTCGGCGACGAGTTGGGCCGCCAGTGCCGGACCTTCGCCGGTACGGATCTTCACCGAGATGCCGGTCTGGCTCTCGAAGTCCTTTGCGAGCGCGTTGACGACCTGCTCGTGCTGCGCGCTATACAGCGTGATCGAGGCAGCGTGGGCGGCGAGCGGTGCTGCGCCCAGCGTCGCCAACAGAAGAGCCGCCGCGCCGCTGATGGTGCGGACACGGTTGCCAAGCCAGGAATGAGTCATGATCCAGAATTCCTTTTGTGATGGTATCGATCTTTGTCATGCGCGGCGCGCCACGAACGACACCTTGCGGGTGCCGGTCGCGGCGCCTGTCCTACGTTTTCCGCGCGTCCAGCCAAACCTGCTTCTTTACGAGCGCAGTACCCGGCGCCCGGTCTTACGTCTCGAACAGTTCTGCGCCGATATACGAACCCGGTTTGGCGCCCGGCGGGCAGGCGAACACCGCGCTGCCGACGTGCGTCGTGAACTGGTTCATCATGTCGAACTTCGAGAGCTTCTCGTTGATGGGGATAAAGCCGGTGCGCGGGTCGCCCTGGTAGGCAATGAAAATCAGGCCCGCGTCGTACTCGGTTTCCTGGCGCCATGGCGGCCAGCGCTCGATGTAGAAATTCGAGCCGTCGTTGTACGAGTACGAACGGCGCAGAATCTGTGCGCCGTTATTGGTTGCCTGGTTCGACAGCCGGACATGCGAGTTTTCCGGAATCACCGGATTGCCGTCCTTGTCCTGCGCGTCGAGATCGAGCGGATCGAACTCGTTCTTCTTGCCGATCGGCGCGCCGCTGTACTTGTGCCGGCCGAACACCTGTTCCTGGAAGTCGGCTTCGGTCATGTCCCAGTGTTCGAGCGTGATGCGGATGCGCCGCACGACGCTATACGAGCCGCCTTGCATCCACGGCGCGTCGGCGCCGTTGGCCCAGACGAACTGGTTCATCAACTCGGGCTTTTTCGTCGACGGGTTGTTGGTGCCGTCCTTGAAGCCCATCAGGTTGCGCGGCGTCTGGCCGCGCGGACCCGACACGAAGCCGGCCTGGCCCCAGCGCATCGTGGCGATGCCGTAGCTCTGGCGGACCAGTTGGCGCACGGCATGGAAGGCGACTTGCGCATCGTTCGCGCAGGCCTGGATGAACAGGTCGCCGCCGGTCTTTTCCGGCAGCAACTGGTCGCCGTTAAAGCGCGGCAGATCGACCAGCGCGGCGGGGCGGCGATTGGCGATGCCGTAGCGGTCCTTGCCGTCCGAGGCGAACAGGCCCGGGCCGAAGCCGAAGGTCACCGTCAGTCCGGCCGGGCCGAGGCCGAGCACGTCGCCCGAGTCAGGCGCGGCCTTGCCGTCGGGTCCGGGCAGCGCAGCGGCGGGCTGGCCCTGGGTCATGCGCGCGGCGGCGTCGGTCCAGCTGCGCAACAGGCCGATTACGTCTTCGCGCTTGGTCGTCGTGAGATCGAGCGCGGCAACGTAGATGTGCGACTGCGCCGGCGTGACGATGCCGGCCTGATGCTCGCCGAAGAACGGTTCGACGGCGAGGTACGGATCTTGATGCGGATTGTCGGCATGCGCCTGCGGCTTGCCGAGCGCGGCCTGGGCGACGCCGGTCGCGCCAAGGCTCGCGCCTGCAGCGACCGCCGCACCTCCCGCTTTCAGAAAGCCGCGCCGGGCAGGCCGCGTGGGGGGATTGTTATCGGTTGTCATGATTACTTCGCCAACACCAAAGTGTTTACGTCGTCTTGCACGTAGTAAAAGCCATCGCCCGCCGGCGTCATCACGATGCCGAACAGGTCGCCGTTACCCGGGGGCGACTGCGCCTTGTCGGTATCGATCCAGCGTGCGTAAATCTGCTTGCCGCTCGCCGGGTCGATCTCGACCACCTGGCCGTTCAGTGCGTTGGTCACCAGCAGGTGGCCGTTAGGCGCCGTGACCATCGCCAGCGGGCGGTGCAGCAGACCGTCGGCGGTGAGCTGGCGGCCAACGCCCGCGCTGGTATCGCGCGTCATCGGGTCTTCGATCACATTGACGCGGTTGCCGATGGCGTCCGAAACATACAGGAGTTTCTGGTCCGGCGACAGTGCCAGGCCGGTCGGCCCGACGAGGAACACGCCCTTGTCGGCCTGCGCGCCGTAGCCGCTCGCGACCACGGTTTCCTGCTTCACGACCGGCGGCTTGCCGTCGGGAATGTCGAGGTCGAGACGCAGCACGGTGGCCTGCTTGAACACCGGCGGGTCGCCTGCAGCCGAGCCGACGCCGAAGCCCGCATTGCTGACGAACAGCGTGGCGCTGTTGCCGTTGTCGACCACGGCCATGTTGCCCCAAGGGTCGTTGATGTTCTCGCTGTGGATGGTCGAGACGACCTTGCCCTGCGGATCCAGCACGATCAGGCAGCCCGCGCCCTTGGTGCCGGTCGTGCCGTCATTGCTCGGCGTGCTGCCGACGATGACCCAGCCCGACTTCAGCATGGTCATCGCGGTCGACAGGCCGATGCCACCCGGGCATTCCTTCAGGTCGCGCGGAATCGTTGCGAACAGCGACATCTGCCTGGTATCCGGGTGGTAATCCACGATGGTGCTGCCGGTGCCCTGCAGGTTGGTCGAGTTGTTGAAATTGTCGACCAGCACGTCGTCTTTCTTCACCGAGCCGGCCGAGACCGGCGCCACGACGATCGCGTACGGGTTCTGGTCGCCGTTGTCCGGCACCGTGTTGATGAGCGTGGTGTGTTTGTGCACCGTCTCGAGGAAACCTTGCGGATCGGCATACGCGGTGCCGGCCGCGACGAGAGCGGCGGCGCCTGCCGCTGCCATCAGTGCCCGCGCAGCGCGCGGCAAAGATTTGCGCTTGGGGTAATTCATGATTGAGCCTCCGTGCCTGCGCACAAAGCGGTGATTGCGGTCATGATCGAAAGCATGGTGTCCGGGTTATGAAAGCGGTCAGAACGTGATGTTGGTGCGCACGCCGACAACGAAGGTGTTGCGCAGCGGCTGGGTCGGATCGTTCGGGTTCTGCCCGGCGCCGGCGTTGAACGTGTATTGGGCGTCGGCTTGTAGTTGCCACCATGGGGTGACCTGATACTGATAGGTCGCCTCAAGCGTGGTTTCCTGGGTGCGCACGCCGTACGGACCGCCGCTGAAGGCGCGACTGTCCAGGTCGAGGTCCTGCACGCTCTTGCTGATCTTGATGTAGGTCAGTGCCAGACCCACGCTGTCGTTGTCGCGTCCGGCGAACGGCGCTTTCATCACCACGCCGAGGTTGGCGGAGAAGTCGACCAGGTTGCGGTCGCCAGGCGCGCCCATCACGCGTGCGAACACGTTGACGCTGCGCGGTTCGTCCGGATCGGGACGCCACACCATCTGGTCGGCCACCGCATAGAAGCTGTAGTCGCCGCGATGCTGCGCGGCAACGCCGGTCGATGCCGGGTTCGCCAGCGACAAACCGGTGTTGTCGTAGTGCTGGTCGGCGAAGCTGCCGGTGTTGTACCAGAAGCCGAGCTTGTAGACGCCGGGCAGGCCGGTGTTGCCTGCGCCGACCATCTGGCCGTCGCCCGGCTGGTTCAGCGCATACTGCAGCTCGCCGATATACAGCGCGCCGGTATGCAGGTTGAAATTCGTGCCGCTGATGTTGTTCGAATCGTTGCCGAGCGGGTCGCCGTCGAATACGCCCGCGAGCGCGGTCAATTGCGGCGTGATCTGGCCGCGCACGCGCACGCCGAGGTCGGCCAGCGGATAGGCGGGGCCGCCCGACGGCATGTCGTACGAGGGCAGCGCGGGCCAGCCGAACATCGTGTTGACGAACAGGCCGGCGCTCTGGCTGACCATGAACTCCTGGTCGATACTCTGCTGGCCGACCTTGATGTCCATCTTGTTGCCGAGCAGGGATTGCTGGTACCACAGTTCCCACAAACGGGTCGTGTCCTGCGCTTCGATGCCGCTCGCGGTGTTCAGCGTGCCGAGATTGTCCGCGCTCAGGTTCTGCCCGTGGATGTTCAGCGCGCTCACGTTGAAGAGGCCGCCCTGCAGGCCGAATGCCTTCTTCGTATCGACCTGGACCGTGGCCGTCGTCAGGCCGTCATAGGTGCCGCCGGTGTGCAGGCCGCCACGCAGGTTGTCCAGGTATTCGCTGGTCTCGGTGAGGGAGAAGGTGACGCCATATTTGCCGAGCCACGGACGCAGGCCGCCGATATCGCCGAGCAGGTTCCCACGGTTCCACACGCCGGTCCACTGGCTGGTGGGTTTTGCCTGAATGCTCAGGTCGGCTTCGGGCGTATCGTTCGGGGTGGCGTCGGGATTGGTCTCGGCCATCGCGGTGGCGGCCGTCAGCGACGCCCATGCGAATGCCGTATAAAGCGCCACGCTGCGAATCGAGGGCAGGCGTAGCGTGCGAGCGGCGCGACCGCGCGATGTGGCATTACCGGATGGACGCACGTTTGGCGCGAGTCCTTTGGACTGGGCGAACTTCATCGAAATCCTTATTGTGTTGTATCGACTGTCCCGGCTATCCACGTTCAATGGCGATAGCCGGGCTTCCCGTGTATTGCCGCAGCGGTTCGCGACGCCTCAAGCAGCAATGCCGAGATCGTACGCATACTGAATAAGTGCGTCAATACAAATGAGAACGATTCGCAACAATATTACTGAGGTGAAATTCTCAATATTACGTAAGCCGTTCTTTATCTGGATATTAGTTATGTAAAAGTAATTTAAATGAAAGTAAAAAGCATGCTGACGAGATGCGTTTTCTCGACTGTTACCCGTGGCAGCGAATCAGCGGTGAGCTTTTCCAGGAGGCTCGCGTGAGTCAGTTGTCTTGCCAGTCAAGGCGCATGCGGCAAATGAGTCGAACCCGCGCCGGGGCAATTGCAGTCGCTGACGTCCACGCGGAGCCAGGCGGTGCAGTTCGCGTCGAGTCACGGCATCAGCGCGCAGTCGATCGCCACCTCGGTGCTCAGGGGCGGCTTGTAAGCGCCGGCTATAAGCGCGGATACTGACGGGCAGCGCCTTGACCGGTCTTGACCGGATCGTGCGTGAGAGGCGCCGCGGCGATGATCGCAGGTGCTCCTGGAATTACTCACCTTTATATCCATGCCAAACGCACTCGACCTCGACCTGTATTTCACCCGCATCGGCTATCAAGGCCCGCGTGCCGCGACACTCGCGGTGCTAAGCGAACTGCATGCTTTGCATCCACTGGCGATTCCGTTCGAAAATCTCGACCCGTTGACCGGGCGCACCGTCTCGCTGGAGCTGCCGGCCATCGCGGACAAGCTGCTCGCCCGCCGCCGCGGGGGCTATTGCTTCGAGCAAAACGCGCTGTTTGCCCGCGTGCTGATGCAACTGGGGTTTCGCGTGACACCGCTGATCGCGCGCGTGTTGTGGGGTGCCGAGGCGGGTGCGGTGACTGCACGCACCCACATGGTGTTGCGCGTGGAGATCGACGACACGGCGTGGCTCGCCGACGTCGGTTTCGGCGGTGTGACGCTCACAGCGCCCTTGCGGCTCGAAGCGGGCTTGCCGCAACGCACGCCGCTGGAAACGTTTCGTCTCGCCGATGCGTCGCACGGCGCGCTCGACCTGGAGGTTCAAGCGGGCGATAGCTGGGCGAAGGCTTATCGCTTCGACCTGCAGCGCGTCGAATGGATCGACTATGAGGTGGCGAACTGGTACACGTCCGCCTGGCCGCAGTCGAAGTTCGTCAACCACCTGATTGTCTGCCGGGTCTTGCCGCATGGGCGCCTCGCACTGTTCAACCGGCGCCTGACGGAACGCGCCGCGAACGGCGCGATCGTCAGCGAGCGTGTGCTCGACGACGCCGGCGAGCTCGCGGCATGTCTTGGCGAGCGGTTCGGTCTGGCGGTGGGCGAGATCGATGTGCCGCGTCTCTTCGAGCGGCTACCGCGAGAGTAACGGGGCAAAGAGGCGACACCGAAACGGCACGAAAGGTACATTGACGTGTCCCTTGAACGATCAATCTTGCGGAGCCTGATGCGATGATCACGCGGCTTCTCGTGCAAATGACGGCCTGGCTCGTCTTCATGGCGGTCGTGCTGTTCGGTGCGGCAGGCACGCTCGATTGGGCGCGCGGCTGGTGGTTTCTGCTGGAACAGGCCGTGTTGGGTCTCTGGATCGGCCTGTGGCTTGCGCACTCCGATCCCGCGTTGCTGAGCGAGCGGCTAAAGTCGCCCGTTCAGCGACAACAGAGTCGCTGGGACCGCATCTTCATGGCCTGCACTGGCGTAGTCTGGGTCGGCTGGACGATCCTGATGGGGCTCGACGCGGGGCGCTTTCACTGGTCGGCTGTGCCGGTCTGGCTGAGCGTGGTCGGCGCACTCGTTATCCTTCTCTGCTACTACGCCTGCCTTCATGTGTTCCGCGCCAACAGCTTTGCGGCGCCGGTCGTCAAGATTCAGTCCGAGCGCGGTCACACGGTCAGTGACACCGGTCCCTACGCCTACGTTCGGCATCCAATGTACGGGGCCGCGATTCTGTTTCTCGTCGGTGAGCCGCTGTTGCTCGGCTCATGGTGGGGACTCGCCTGCGTGCCGCTGCTGATCGCCGGTCTCGGTTATCGCGCGGTGCAGGAGGAGCGCCTGCTCGCCGCGCAACTTGAAGGCTATGCCGGGTACGCGGCGCGGGTGCGCTACCGGTTCGTGCCTTATCTCTGGTAGCGGCGTTTCCTCTCGCAACCACGCCGCGAGGTCACTCCCCCCGCCTTCGTGCGACGCCCGCACGCCGTTGCACCGCCAAGGTGCGTCCCGCCTCGTTTCGCAAACCTGTCTAGACAAAATGCACCAAAGCAGCGTGCCGACGCGCTTCTTTCGGGTCTGCTCAAGTCTGCGAAATTCTTCTGAAAGCCTTGATATATAGGGCTTACCCGAAGATTTATGCGAAATCCCATAATTCTACTTGCGACGATTTTTTTACTCATGCAGACTTGTCTAGTCAATTTAGGCGAGTGAATAGATCGCTCGACTAGCTGGATGGTGTTCCCTCAATCAAAGGAGTTTCGACGTGAAGGTAAAGCGCACTACGTTGGCTAAAGCATTGATTGGCGCCGTCCTCGGCGCAGCGACCATTCTCTCGGCGCCGGTGCAGGCGAAAGAATGGAAATCGGTGACGATTGCGCTGGAAGGCGGCTATGCACCGTGGAATCTGACGCTGCCTGGCGGCAAGCTGGGCGGCTTCGAACCGGAACTCGTGGCGAATCTGTGCGCGCGTATCCAGTTGCAGTGCAACCTGGTCGCGCAAGACTGGGACGGCATGATTCCGGGCCTGCAGGCTGGCAAGTTCGATGTCCTGATGGACGCGATCTCGATCACGCCGGAACGTGAAAAGATCATCGCTTTCTCGCGTCCTTATGCCGCCACGCCGGCGAGCTTCGCCGTGACCGACACCAAGATCCTGCCGAAGGCCGGCCCGACCAGCGCCGTCCTCAAGCTGACGGGCGACCCGAAGACCGACCAGCCGACTGTCGACGTATTGCGTAAAGAACTGAAGGGCAAGACCATCGGCATCCAGTCGGGCACGGTCTATACCAAGTTCATCAACGACGGCTTCAAGGACGTCGCCACCATCCGCGTCTACAAGACCTCGCCCGAGCGCGACCTCGACCTGGCGAACGGCCGCATCGACGCCTCGTTCGACGACGTGACCTACTACGCCGCCAACACCGACAAGAAAGAGACCGCCTCGATCGTGATGGCCGGACCTAAGATCGGCGGTCCGATCTGGGGTCCGGGCGAAGGCCTCGCTTTCCGCAAGCAGGACGCCGACCTGAAGACGAAGTTCGACACCGCAATCGCCGCGGCGCTCGCCGACGGCACCGTGAAGAAGCTTTCCCAGAAGTGGTTCAAGACCGACGTCACGCCCTGAGCGATGCATGCGCGCGGCGGCTGTGCCGCCTCGCGCATGATGCCGTAACCGGTATGCAGTAACGGTGTGCCTGGCCGTGCGTCACGCGTCGCATGGCCAGGCGGACTGATCCAACGGAACAGACGAGGGGTAGGGTATGGCTCTGATCGGGATGCTCGGCTTCGGGCCGGATGGCTGGGGCGGCGTCGTGCTGCTGGCGGCCTTGATGACCGTCGCGCTGACGCTCGCGGCGCTTGCCGTCGGCGCGGTGTTCGGGGCACTGGTGGCGGCAGCCAAGCTGTCGCGCTTTCGCAGCTTGCGCGTCGTCGGCGATTTCTACACGACGGTGTTTCGCGGCGTGCCCGAACTGCTCGTGATCTACCTGTTCTATTTCGGCGGCTCGACGCTGGTGACGACGATCGGCCAGTGGTTCGGCGCCGACGGCTTCGTCGGCGTGCCGCCCTTCGTGATCGGCGCGCTCGCGGTGGGGATGATCTCCGGCGCTTATCAGGCCGAGGTTTACCGCGCGGCGGTGCTGGCGGTCTCGCGCGGCGAACTGGAAGCGGCCCGTTCGATCGGCATGTCTACGCTGACGATGGCGCGCCGCATTCTGATCCCGCAAGTGCTGCGCTTCGCGTTGCCGGGTATCGGCAACGTCTGGCAACTGAGCCTGAAGGACTCCGCACTGATTTCGGTCACAGGCCTGGCCGAGCTGCTGCGCGTGAGCCAGGTGGCGGCAGGCTCGACCCATCAATACTTCACCTTCTTCGTCGTGGGCGGCGCGCTGTATCTGCTGATGACAAGTATCTCCAACCGGGTCTTCAATCACGCGGAAGCGCGTGTGGGCCGGTCCTTCCGCCGCAATTTCGCGCGTAACTGACGAGGCATCCGGTCATCATGCATATCGACTTCGACTTTCTGCTCGACACGCTGCGCCAGTTGCTCGCCGCCGTGCCGACCACGCTGGGACTGTTCTTTTCCTCACTGGTGCTCGGCGGACTGCTGTCGCTCGTGATCGTCACGATGCGTATCTCACCGCACTGGCTGCCGAACCGCTTCGCGCGTGCCTACATCCTCGTGTTTCGCGGCTCGCCGCTTCTGATCCAGATGTTTCTCGTCTACTACGGGCTCGGCCAGTTCGGCGTGATCCGCGAGAGCTTCCTGTGGCCGGTGCTGCGCGAACCGTATATGTGCGCGGTGCTGTCGCTCGCGCTGTGTACCGCCGGGTATACCGCCGAGATCATCCGCGGCGGCTTGATGGCGGTGCCGGTCGGGCAGATCGAAGCGGGTTATTCGATCGGCCTGTCGGGCTTCGCGCTGCTGCGCCGCGTGATTGGACCGATTGCGCTGCGCCAGTGCCTGCCCGCGTATTCGACCGAAGCCGTGCTGCTGGTCAAGTCGACGGCGCTCGCGAGTCTCGTCACCGTGTGGGAAGTCACCGGCGTCGCACAGCAGATCATCCAGCAGACCTATCGCACTACTGAAGTGTTTATCTGCGCCGCGTTGATCTATCTGTTCCTGAATTTCGTCATCGTGCGCCTGCTGGGGTGGCTCGAAGTGCGTCTGTCGCGCCATCTGCGCGCGGCGCCCACCCAGCCCAAAGCGCGCCCGGTTTCCGCCACCACCGAAGCACGCCGGGCACATCGGGCCGCTCCCTGAACGGCCGCTCATCCTGGACAGTCTGGAGAATCACATGAACGCTACGGCACCCGTTGCATTGTCGGTCAAGAACATTCACAAGTCGTTCGGCGACCATCACGTTCTGAAGGGTATCTCGCTCGACGCGCATCAGGGCGACGTGATCTCGATCCTCGGCGCGAGCGGTTCCGGCAAGAGCACGTTTCTGCGCTGCCTGAACCTGCTGGAGACGCCCGACGACGGCTCGGTCGCGCTGGCCGGCGAAGAACTGAAAATGAAGCGCCGCGGCGACGGCAAGCTGCAACCGAGCGACCGCCGCCAGGTGGACCGCATCCGTTCGCAACTCGGCATGGTGTTCCAGAACTTCAACCTGTGGTCGCATATGACGGTCCTCGAGAATCTGCTCGAAGGTCCGATGCGCGTGCAAAAGCGCAGCCGCGCCGAAGCGGTCGAAGAGGCCGAAGCGCTGCTTGCCAAAGTGGGGCTGGCCGAAAAGCGCGGCCACTATCCGGCGCATCTGTCGGGCGGTCAGCAGCAGCGCGTGGCGATTGCGCGGGCGCTGGCGATGCACCCGAAGGTCATGCTGTTCGACGAGCCGACCTCGGCGCTCGACCCGGAACTGGTCGGCGAAGTGCTGCGCGTGATGCGCTCGCTGGCTGAGGAGGGCCGCACGATGCTGGTCGTCACTCATGAAATGGGCTTTGCGCGTCATGTGTCGAATCGCGTGATGTTCCTGCACCAGGGCGAAGTCGAAGCGGACGGCACGCCCGACGAGGTGTTCGGCGAGCTCAAATCCGAGCGCTTTAAACAGTTCGTTTCGAGCCACCATCACCGCACCACGAACTGAGCAACATCATGACCGTTATCATCCGTTCCGAACGTCCTCTCGACTGGCGTCAGATTGCGGCGGTGGCCGCGGGCACGCCACTCGAGCTTTCCGCCGATGCACGCGCACGCATCGCAGCGGCCCGCCTGCTGGTCGAACAGATCGTCGAGCGCGGGATTCGCGCCTATGGCGTGAACACCGGGGTGGGCGCACTGTGCGATGTGATTGTCTCGCCGTCCGAGCAGCGTAGCTTGTCGCGCAACATCCTGATGAGCCATGCAGTCGGCGTCGGCACGCCGCTCGGCAGCGCGGAAACCCGCGCGATCATGGCCGCTGCGCTCAACAATTTCGCCCATGGCCATTCGGGCATCCGGCTTGCCGTCGCCGAGCGGCTGGTCGCGCTGCTCGACGCCGATTGCCTGCCCGAGGTGCCGGCGTTCGGCTCGGTCGGTTATCTGAGCCATATGGCGCACATCGCGCTCGTCTGTATCGGCGAAGGCCATGCCCGTTATCGCGGCGAGCGCCTGAGCGGCCGCGAAGCGTTACAGCGCCTGGGGCTCGAGCCGCTCGTGCTCGAAGCGAAGGAGGGGCTCAGTCTCGTCAACGGTACGCCCTGCGTGACCGGGCTGGCGGCGCTCGCGCTGGCGCGCGCCGAGCGCCTGCTCGACTGGAGCGACGCGGTCGCGGCAATGAGCTTCGAAAACCTGCGCGGCCAACTGGCTGCATTCGACGCCGAGTCGTTGGCGTTACGGCTCTCGCCGGGCTTGACTGTGGTCGGCGCAAGAATGCGCGGCGCGCTGGCCGGCAGCGGCATCCTTGCGGCAGTGGTCGGCCAGCGCACGCAAGACCCGCTCAGCATGCGGACCATTCCCCACGTCCACGGCGCGGCCCGCGACGTGCTCAGCGCGACGGCCGAAGTCGTGAACCGCGAACTGGCGTCGATCACCGACAATCCGATCGTCGCCGGCACGCCCGAGGCGCCGCGCGTCTATTCACAGGCCCATGCGGTGGGCGCTTCGATCGCGCTGGCGATGGACAGCCTCGCCACCGCGATCGCACAGGTCGCGGCAATGGCCGAGCGGCGTCTGGACCGCCTCGTCAATCCGCTGGTGAGCGGCCTGCCGGCGTTCCTCGCCGAGCAGGGCGGCACCTGTTCCGGTTTCATGATTGCGCAGTACACGGCGGCTTCGCTGGTGGCGCAGAACCGGCGTCTCGCGATGCCTGCGAGCCTGGACGGCGGCATCACCTCCGCCCTGCAGGAGGACCATCTGTGCCACGCGACCCCCGCGGCGCTGAAGGCGCTGGAGATCGTCGACAATGCCGGCCGGATTGTCGCCATCGAACTACTGGCGGCTACCCAGGCTTACGACCTGCAGACGCTCGATGCGCCACGCGCGCCGTACACCGATTCGTTGTGGCAAAACGTGCGCAGGGCGGTGCCGAGCTATCGCGACGACCGGCCGCTCGCCGGGGACATGGCGCTGGCGTTCCGGATGATTGCCGATAGCGTGCCGCCGCCGCTGCCGAACCCTGGTATGATGCGGCCAGCAGTCGTCAGCGCCGGGGGAGATACCGGTCCTGCAGCGGCCGCCGGAGCGAGCCCTGCAGCACCACCCACTACGCCTGGCGTCGCCGCCTGCGATCTGCAATCGGCGGCATGACCGGGTCTATCGACCCGCCAGCCGGTTCGGCCGGCTTACCCGCCGGGCGCATTGGCGTATTGCGTACCACCCACGAGGTCGACGTGAATATGAATATAAACAACACGCCATTCGAAACTACCGAGGACCGCGCCGGCCACGCCGGCGAAGCGCCGACCAGGGAGCTAGCCAAGGAGCCGGTGAGGGAGCCGGCAAAGGCGACGCCCGCCTACGAGCAGATCAAACGCTATGTGGTCAAGCGGATCGCCGAAGGGGACTGGAAGCCGGGCGGACTGATTCCATCGGAGACCGAACTGGTCAAGGAATTCGGCGTGGCGCGCATGACCGTGTCGCGCGCGCTGCGCGAGCTGACTGCCGAGCGGGTACTCACGCGCGTGCAGGGCTCCGGCACCTTCGTCGCGCCGCAGCGCTATGAATCGACGGTACTGGAGATTCGCAACATCGCCGACGAGATCGCCGCGCGCGGCCACCGCCATATGGCCCACGTGCTGGCGCTTGAACCGAGCGAGGATCCGCAGGCGCTCGACGCGCTCGGTCTTGCCGCCGGGCCGGCGTTTCATTCGCGCATCGTGCACAGCGAAGAGGGCGAGCCGATCCAGTACGAGGACCGCTACGTCAATCCCACGGTATTCCCCGAGTATCTGCAACAGGACTTCACGGTCGAAACACCGAATCACTACATGGTGCGGCTGGCGCCGATCCAGCGTGCGGAGTTTCGCATCTACGCACAGAAGCCCGACGCGCATGTGCGCCGCCATTTGCGCATGGAGATCGGTGAGCCGTGTTTGCTGCTATGGCGCCGCACGTGGGTCGGCGAAGCGGTGGCGACCTCGGTGCAGTTGTGGCATCCCGCCTCGCGCTTTCATCTGGCGGGCAACGTCTGAGCGCGGCGCCGGCGGGCCGCTCGGCCCGCCATGCTCAACCTTGGCGCTGCGAGATGTCCGGCGTAAACCGGCAGCCCAGCCGGTAGCGCGAACCAGGATGCACGAAGCGGGCGAACGTCACCGCCACGCCGCTGGTCCATGTCCGGCGCACCAGCGTCAAACACGGCTCGTGCGCGCGGATTTCGAGTAATCCGGCTTCGGCTGCGCTCGGCAGCCCGGCATCGACGACGTGTTCGACATCGTGGGCCGGCACGACGTTATAGAGGTACTCGGACGGCCGGATTGCCGCGAAGTCCTGCTGCAGAAACTCCGGTGCAGTCGCCGGATTCACATAGCGGTCTTCGAGCTGCACCGGCAAGCCGTTTTCGCGGTGCACGCAGATCACATGAAACACCGAAGCGCCCGGCGCCAGACCCAACGCATTCGACACCACGACCGGCGCGGTCTCGCGTTGCTTAAGCAGTGTTTCGTAGCTGTATTCGTGGCCGCGCGAGCGGATCTCGTCGCCGATATGGGCGATCATCAGCAAGGTGGATTGCGGCTTGGCCTCGGCGACGAAAGTGCCTACCCCGGAGATCCGCGTCACCAGCCCTTCGCCGGCGAGTTCGCGCAGCGCCCGGTTGACGGTCATGCGCGACACGCCCAGTTCCGCCACGAGGTCCAGCTCCGACGGGATGCGGTCGCCGGGTTGCCGCGCGCCCGATTCGATGGTTCTGCGGATGTGACTCTTGACCTGTTCGTAGCGCGCGGTGGGATGGTCGGCAATGTCGAGCGCGCTGAGCGCAGCGCCGGTTGTCTCGCGGGACTTCTCGTCGGCAACCGCGCGGGCCGTGGCAGCACGCGTTGCCGGTCGGCGGGCCGTGCCGCGGACGGCGCGCGCGCTCATGCCGGGTCCGCTTCGTCGGCGCCCTGGGTCCAGAAGGCGTTACGATCGAAGTAATTCTGCAGGAACTGGCGCAGGCGCGGCTGGCCGGCATCGTGAAAGACTTCGCGCGGCTTGCCTGCCACGGCGATGCGGCCCTGATCGATAAAGACCACCTTGTCGGCCACTTGCGCGGCAAAGCCCATTTCATGCGTGACGACCGCCATCGTCATACCGTCGCGCGCCAGTTGCTTCATCACCTGCAACACCTCGCCGACCAGTTCGGGGTCGAGCGCCGAGGTGGGCTCGTCGAACAGCATGATGTGCGGCTCCATGGCGAGCGCCCGCGCAATCGCGACCCGTTGCTGCTGGCCGCCCGAAAGTTTCACCGGATACGCGTCGGCCTTGTGACCGAGGCCGACCGTTTCCAGCATCGCGTGCGCGCGGCGGCGCGCTTCGTCGCGCGACAGATGGCGCACCCGCAACAGCGCTTCCATCACGTTGCCGAGTGCGCTCATGTGCGGCCACAGATTGAACTGCTGGAACACCATGCCGACATTGCGCCGCACGCGGTTGATCTCGCCCTGCGGGGCGCGCACGCGGCGGCCGTTGCGCTCCGTGTAGCCGAGCAGTTCCCCTTCGATGCGCACGTCGCCCTGATCGTAGGTTTCGAGCGCGGCGAGACAGCGCAGCAGCGTGCTTTTGCCGGAGCCCGACGGCCCGATGATGCAGACCACTTCGGAGCGGGCGATCTGCAGATCGACGCCGCGCAGCACCTCGGTCTCGCCAAAGCGCTTGCGCAGGTCGCGTACCTCGATCAGCGGCGCGCTGCGGTCCGGGGCTGCTGCGGCAGGGGTGGGTTCGGAAGTCGGCATGTCGGCAAGGGCGTTCATCGATAGGTCCGGAATCTGTTCATGCCATGAAGCGCGCGATACGGGCCTCGGCCCACATGCCGGCACGCGAGGTGAGTTCGACGAGCGCGAGATAACAGACGCACAGCGCCAGCAGCGTCTCGACGAAGGCGAAGGTGGCCGAGCCGATGCCGGTCAGCACGAAGGTCAGTTCGGGCACGGTGACGATCGACAGCACGGCCGTCTCCTTGCTGAGCACGATGATCAGGTTGGTCAGCGCGGGGACGATCAGCACCAGCATCTGCGGCACCTGGATGCGCAGCACCGCTTGCCAGCGCGACAGGCCGAGACAGGACGCCGCTTCGAGATGGCCGGGCGGCACCGACTGGAAGCCGGAGCGGAACGCCTCGGCAAAATAGGCGCTGCCGTACAGGCCCAGGCCGAGGATGCCGGCGGTCATCGGTTCGAGCGTGAGGCCGAACGAAGGGCCGCCGTAGTAAAGCAGGAATAGCTGCACGAGAAACGGCGTGCCGCGAAACAGTTCGATATAAAAGCGCAGCAGCCCCCGCACCCAGCGTCCGCAAAAGAGTTGCAGCACCGCAATCAGAAAACCGATCAGCATGCCGATGGCGACACCGGCCGCCCACGTGCCGATGGTCGTCGCGAGACCCGCCGCAATCGGCTGCAGGTTGTGAGTGATGACGGTGGGATCGAATTGCTGCATGACTGGGGACTCGGCTTGCGCGCTCAGGCTTGCTGCAAACGGTGTTCGGCGCCGTGCGCGACGAGCGCGAGCGTGCCGCAGATGACGAAATAGATCAGCCCGGCGGCGAAGTACGCTTCGAGCGGACGATAGGTGCTGGCGGCGATGTTCTGCGCGGTGCGGGTCAATTCCGCCACGCCGACCACCGAGATCAGCGACGAAGCCTTGATCAGCAGCACCATTTCGTTGACGAGCGAGGGTAGCGTGAGCCGGAAGGCTTGCGGCACCTGGATGCGGCGCAACATGTCGAACGGCGACATGCCGAGCATGCGCGCGGCCTCGATGTGCCCCGGCGGAATGCTCAGAAAGCCGCCGCGCAGAATCTCGGCGATATACGACGCCGAGCACAGCGACACGGCGCTGATGGCCGCAACGAGCGGCGAGACGTTGATGCCGACGAACGGCAACAGGTAATACACGAGCAGCAGTTGCACGAGCATCGGCACGCCGCGAAAGAAGAACACATACGCGCCGCCGAACAGGCGCGCGGCGCGATGCGCCGAGAGCCGTGCCGAGCACACGCCGATCGCCACAAAGAAACCGATCATGAGCCCGGTGAGCGAAATGCCGACCGTCGCCATGGCCGCGTGCAGCAGCAAGGGCAGACCCTGCAGAAAGACCGTCAGGCTGAACATGTGTCGGGCACCCGCTGGAAGACAGGGCAACGCGCGGCAGCGCAGCGTCGCGCCGGCCGCACGCTGCTTAACGCATCAGTAGTTCGGGGTAGGCATGGTGGTCGGCGCGTCCATCGCGACGCCGAACCACTTCTTCTGCAAGGCGGCCAGACGCCCGTCGTTGTGCATCTTGACCAACGCGGCGTTGAACGCATCGTCGAGCGACTGGCTGTCCGGGTCCTTGCGCATGCAATAAGCGAAGTACACCTTGGCGCCGAACGGCGGCTGCACCACAGCGAAGGTGTCGGGCCGCTGCTTCGCCACATAGGCGATGTTCGTCATCGAGTTGGCGACCGCGGCGATACGGCCGGCGGCGAGGTCGGCATAGGCCTGGTTGTTGTCGACGTATTCGCGCACTTCAGGCGGCTTCGGCAGCGTGGCGATATACGACTTCAACTGGTCGAGCTGGGCCGAGCCCTTGCCCGCGCCGACCGTCTTGCCGGAGATATCCGAGGATTGCTTGAGCGAAGTGTCGCCGGCGCGTTTGAGCAGTGCGTCGGTGGCGTCTGCGATCGGCAGCGTGTAGGTGTAGCGCTCCATGCGCGCCTTGGTCACCGTCAGCGGGCCGCCGACCATGTCGAACTTGCCGGCTTCGAGACCCGGCAGCACACTCGGCCAGGGCAGGTCGATGAAGCGCACCTTCACGCCCAGTTCCTTGCCGACCTCGGCGAACAGGTCCTTGTTGAAACCGGCCTGTTGCCCATTGTCGAGGAAGTCGAACGGCGCGAACTGCATCTCGGTGCCGACCACCAGTTCGCCCGCCTGCTTGACCTTGGCAAGCTGATCCGCGTGCGCCGCGAGGCTCGCCGTGCACAACGCCAACATCACTAAACGACACTTCCAGCCTGCAAGGATGCTCATACGATTCTCCGGTTGGCAAAGCGGTGTCGCGCGGGATCAAGCCGGGGCGCGAGGTATGCGAGGCAGTATATACCGCGGTTTTTGCGCAAAATAAATAATCGTGTTGTGCGCTGCAAGGCGCAAGGCCCGCGCTCGATCGTGCACTGAAACGCTGCTTGCGAAGGGGCTTTTGGCGGTATATACAACTGGGGAAACTGGGAACACGCGCCGGCCGCTGCGTATTTCGCAAGGTGTTCGAAGTATCGGCGGCGCGCGCATTCGTCAGCTCATTTATCTGTCTTATCTGCTTTGCCTTTCAGGAGCATTGCAATGCCGCCGGTTACCCGCATTCCGCTCATCGACCTTGCCGGCGTGCGTGCCGGCGATCCCGCCGCCATGGCGCGGGTCGGCCGCGAGATTCACGACGCCTGCACGACGATCGGCTTTTTCTACATCGTCAACCACGGTGTGCCGCAGGCGCTCATCGACGCTGCCGAGCAGGCGGCCCGTAGGTTCTTCGCGTTTCCGGTGGAGACCAAACGGCGCGCGGCAGTGAATCAGCGACATCGCGGCTTCAATGCGTTGGGCGACGCCACCATGTATCAGGCGAAACGTCCTGACTACAAGGAGTTTTTCAGCGTCGGCCTGGAGTTGCCCGAGGACGACCCGGATGTGCTCGCGGGCCAGGCCTTGCGCGGGCCGAACAACTGGCCGGATTTCATGCCGGAATTGCGCCCGGCGCTCTACGGTTACTACGAGGCGGTGGCCTTGTGCGGCGCCGATCTGCTGCGCGCGGTGGCGGCTGGCCTCGGCGTCGATGAGCAGTTCTTCGCGCCGCGCTATACCAAGCGGATGCAGCGCACCCAGATGGTCTACTACCCGCCGCAGCCGCCGCAATCGGATGCCGACCAGTTCGGCGTCGCACCGCATACCGATTATGGGTGCATCACGCTGCTGTGGCAGGATCAGGTGGGCGGCCTGCAGGTGCGCGAGATCGCCAACGATACGTGGGTCGAAGCGCCGCCCATCCCTGGCAGCTTTGTCGTCAACGTCGGCGATCTGCTCGCGCGCTGGACCAATGACCGCTTTCGCTCGACGCTGCACCGCGTCATCAACGCGTCGGGCCGCGAGCGCTATTCGATCGCGACGTTCTATGATCCGACCTATGGCGCGCTGGTCGATCCGCGCGAGCTCGGCGCCAGCGAGGCGGAACTCAAATATCAACCGGTCGCGGCGGGCGACTACATTCTTGGCCGTATCAACGATTCCATGGGTTACCGAAAGAAGCAGGCGGCGCAGGGGACGGCGGCATGACGAGTGCTGCTTCCGTTGCGTTTGCCACGACGCTCGCGGCCCTGCGCGAGGCGCTGGGCGATGATGCGGTGCGCGTCGGCGCACAGATCGGCGAGCGCTCGATGACCGACTGGACGCGTCACGAGCCGACGCGCGCAGCGGCCTTGCTGCTGCCGCGCACGACCGCGCAGGTGGCGCAGGCGCTGGCGATCTGCCACGCCGCGCATCAGCCGGTAGTGCCGCAGGGCGGCATGACCGGTCTCGCGGGCGGGGCGATTCCGCGCGCTGCCGATATCGCCTTGTCGCTCGAACGGCTGAGCGGCATCGAGGAAATCGACCCAGCCTCTGCAACGATGACGGTACGCGCCGGCACCACTTTGCAGAGCGCCCAGGAGGCGGCCACGCAAGCGGGTTTCGAACTCGCGCTCGATCTTGGCGCACGCGGCTCATGCCAGATTGGCGGCAACCTCGCCACCAACGCGGGCGGCAATCGCGTCATCCAGTCGGGTACGGCGCGTGACCAGGTGCTCGGCCTGGAAGTGGTGCTGGCCAACGGCGCCGTCTTGAGTTCGCTTGGCAAGATGGTCAAGAACAATACCGGCTACGACCTGAAGCACTGGTTTATCGGCTCGGAAGGCACGCTCGGGGTGATCACGCGCGCCGTGTTGCGCCTGCATCCGCCGCGCGCCGCCCGGCACACGGCGCTGGTCGCGCTCGACCACTACGATGCCGCGGTCGGCCTGCTGCGGCGGCTGGCGACGCGCTTCGGCAACGACATCGGCGCGTTCGAAATCATGTGGCCGGACTTCTACGATTTCGGCGTCGCGCTGACCGGCACGCGTTCGCCGTTCGGCGAAGCGCATCCGCTGTACGCGTTGATCGAACACGCCAGCTTCGATGCAGCCGATGACGGCGAACGCTTCGCCGCCGCATTGACCGACGCGCTCGGCGCGCATGCCATCCGCGATGCGGTGATCGCGCAATCGCTCGCTGATGCGCGGGCCCTATGGGCAGTGCGCGAATGCACCGCCGAGTTTCCGGTGCGGCTCGACCCGATCAACTTCGATGTGAGTTTGCCGATCGGGGAGATCGGCACGTTTGTCGAGCGCTGCCGCGCCGCGCTCGATCGTCAATGGCCGGGAAACCGCTCGTATTTCTTCGGCCATATCGGCGATTCGAATCTGCACCTTACCGTGGATGGGCATTCGGTGCCCGGCGTCGAGCATCACGCCGTGTATGCGTTCGTCTACGAGATGCTCGGACCGCTGCACGGTTCGGTTTCGGCGGAGCACGGCATCGGTTTGCTCAAGCGCGAGTTCTTGCCGATCTCGCGCTCACGCGAGGAACTGGCCGCGATGGCCGCGATCAAGCAGGCGCTCGACCCGCATGGGATTCTGAATCCGGGCAAGCTCTTCTAACGAACTGGGGCAACTGGGCTGCCCCCAGCTTATTGCGCGCTCGGCGAGGCGTTCCCGGGCATGGGTTCGGCCGTGTGGCGCAGCAGCTCGTTGGCGTAGCGCCGGAACATCCATGCCAGGGTCGCGGCTGACAGCACGGCTATCACGGCCTGGAACAGCGCTTGCACCAGCGCAAGCGGGACCGACTCCTGCGGATTGGCGAGCGGCAGACGCGCGATGACCAGCCAGACCACGAACTCGATGACGAGGAGCGGCAGATAAACGACCACTCCCACGCCCATGATGCTCCAGAAATGACCGCGCGTGTCGTTCCACGCGGCGCGTAACTTCAGGCTGCTGCCGAGCGCAATGGCCGGGTAGAGCAGGCTCAGACGAACGACCGAAAACAGGTACACGCCACACACGAGTATGGCGACGGCGGCCGTCATTTTCGGAACCAGACGGGAGAGCATCACGAACGCCAACGCCAATATGCCTATCGCCATCGCGAGGCCGAGCCAGAACAGCGAGCGGACTAGCGGCCTGCCATTGAGCGGCACGAGCGGTTGTGTGCCTTCTCCCAGCAGCACGAAGCGGCTGACCTTGATGATGAGCGAGCTATAGGCGAAGAACTGCAGAAACATCAGTGCCAGCCGGATGAACGCGTGACCGAGTACCGTTGACGGAGTGGCCTCGGCGGCTTCGAGTGCGGTTTGCTGGAACGAACCGAGCAGCAGGATGACGCAGGTGAAGACGGCGCACGTTCCGATGATCAGGCCGGGCATCCGCATGATGGCCTGTGCGGCGCTGATCCAGGTTTTCTTGACGCAGGTGCCGAAGCTCAGTTCTTCCATAGGGTGCTTTGTAATTGTCGAAAGGGGGTAAGGGGCATGGCGGATCGAATGGTCGGATCATAAACCAGTCAGCAACATCGCGAATTCGTTTTCCGGCACCGGCGTTGAAAACAGGTAACCCTGCCCATAATCGCATCCCACCGAGGTCAGCAGCTCGAGCTGCTCCTGCGTTTCGATCCCTTCGGCCACTACCTTGATGCCGAGCTTGTGCGCCATGACGATAATCGCTTCGACAATCGCACGGTCGCCCGGATCGCTGGCCATGTCGCGCACAAAAGAATGGTCGATCTTGAGGTAGTCGATCTCAAAGCGCTTAAGGTAGGCCATGGCGGAATAGCCGGTCCCAAAATCGTCGAGCGAGATCTGGATGCCCGCCGCCCGGAGCTTGCGCAATTTCTCGAGTACTTCCGGATGTTCGTCCAGCAGCAGTCCCTCGGTGATTTCAATCCCGATGCATTCGGCAGGTAGATCGGCCTGTTGAAGGTGCTCGACCCAGGCCTCGTGTGTGCTGCCGGTCAGGAACTGGCGCGGCGACTTGTTAATGCTGATCTGCAGCAGGGGGCCTGGGTGACCGTCACTACCGTCGCGAGTCAGTGCGGCGAAGCGCTTCGCCGCACTGACTGCCTGTGTGAATACCCAGTCGCCGATCTCATTGATCAGGCCGAGGTCTTCCGCAACGGGGATGAATTGCGCCGGACTCACCATGCCGCGCCGCGGATGGTGCCAGCGCAGCAGCGCCTCGGCCTTGACGATGCGGCCGCTCGTCAGATCGAGGATCGGCTGGTAGTAAACCTCGAGCTGGTGCAGTGCGACCGCCTGGCGCAAGTCATGGCCGATCTGCAGCCTGTCCATCGCCGCAGCCTGCAGCGCGGGCATGAAATAGCTGAGGCGGTTCTTGCCATTGAGCTTCGCGTGGTACATCGCCTGGTCGGCGCTGGTCAGCAGCGTATCGAGATCTCGCGCATCTGTGGGATAAAACGCGATGCCGACGCTAGCCGAAACATAGGCGACCTCGACGCCGAGATGGAACGGCTGCTCCAGCGCATGGATAATCGAGCGTGCCACCTGGCCGACATGCGCCGCTTTGGTGGTGTCCGGCAGGATGACTGCAAACTCGTCGCCGCCCGTTCGTGCCACGACATCGGATTCACCCAGGCAAGCGGTGATGCGGCTGGCCACCGTCACCAGCAGCTCGTCGCCGCTGCGGTGGCCGAACGTGTCGTTGACTGCCTTGAAGCTGTCCAGATCAATGAGCAGCAGGGCGATTGATTCGCCCGAGCGGTTCGCCTCTTCCATTTTCTGTTGCAGCCGGTCGAGAAACAGGCGGCGGTTGGGCAGTTGCGTCAACTGGTCGTGATTGGCCTCGCGCCAGATGGCCTGTTCGCTGCGTTTGCGTTCGGTGATATCGAGGATGACCCCGACCAGACCGCCCAGACTGCCATCGGATTTGTCGAAGGTCGCCTTGTAGAACACCACGTCCCTGCGACTGCCGTCGGCGGTTTTCACCAATGCCTCGTAAGTCTGCACGCCGGGATTGTCAAACAGGAGCTTGTCAGCGGCAGCGTAGCGCTCCGCCAGTTCGCTCGGCGACAGATCGAAGACCGACATGCCGATGATGTCGTGACGGGGGCTGCCGAGATATTGCTCGAACGCGCGGTTACAGCCCAGATAGCGGCCGTGCTCGTCCTTGTAGAACACCGGATTGGGGATGGCGTCGACGAGCTGGGTCGTGAAGTAAAGTTGCTCCTGCACCTCAAGTTCGGCTCTGTGACGATCCGTGTTGTCGATCATCAGCCCGATCAGCGACACGCGTCCTTCAAGTCTCGTAGAGGTGCAGAACAGCTCGACGAATACCCTGCCGCCATCCTTGCGCAGGCCTTCAAACGAGTAGCGGCAATTGCCGGTGTCGTGCTGGACGCACCGCTCGATTTCCTGCCTGGCAAGCGGACGATATTCGGGCGCGGTCAGATCGTATAAACCCATCCCGGCACACAGTTCTTCCCGGGTGTAACCGAACAGGTTTGCGAGCCGTGGGTTGACGTAGCGCAAACGCCCATCCCGGATAACGCAGACGCCAACCAGGTCGTTATCCAATAAGCGGGGAAACAAGCCGCAAGCCTCGCGCCCGAGGTCCTGGAGCAACGGATCGAGCTGTAAATCCGGCGCTCTCTCACTGTCTCTTGCGGCCTCCTCGCCTGACGGTTCGGTCCACCGGGAGGCGTTGTCGTGCTCGGCATCGGCAGGGTCAGGAGCGTTCTGCTGTTCCGGGTAAAAACGTACTCTTCTGGCTGTCATTGCGGTTCGTTCGCGATATCGTTGGCGGTCATCAGGCGACCCGTCGTATCAATACCGCGATGCCATCGCGCTTGTTTCAGCCCGCCCTAAACGTATTATCGGCCATTGACGGAGAAGATTGAGGGCGCCGTGTCAGGCGCCCGATTGTCGGACTCAATGCGCGTTCAGATACCGCGTCATCACCGGAAACACATCCCGCGCCGCGTTCTTGCCGAAAATGCAGTCGAGATGCCCATACCCGGGAATCACATGCCGCTCGTAGTGGGCAGCGCCGAAACGCTCCACCAGCAGGTTGAAGGTGGTCTCCGTACTCACCGGCAGATAGCACCGGTTCTCGGCGCCATGAATAAAACCGATCGGCAGGTTCATGCCGTCGAGATTGGGCAGATAGACGTTCTCGCCCCGCGCATCCACCACGTGGCCTGCGCGCACCATTGCCGCCAGTTGGCTGAAAAGCTCGACGTCATGCACGCCGAACAATTCCTGCAGGTTGGCGTGAAGCTGCTCGCCGAGTTGCGCGTGTTCATAGAGCAAGCCGTAAAGAAAGGTCGCCCGATGGCAAAGCGCATTGCCGCAGCCCTCGTCATGTCCGACCGGATACACACGTAGCGCCTCGTCGAGCAGGTTGTGCGGCCAGTTGCCGGCGCGCGTGAGCACGCTCAGATCCTTCACGCCGAGATGCCCGAGCATCTCCGGCATATGCAACCCGGCCTTGATCCGCTGCAGTGCGCTGGGAACCAGATGCGCGGACACCTGCGACAGCAGCGCCGAGCGCACGCCCTTGAGCCCCGACAGCAAGGACATGGTGACGGCCACCGCGCCGAAGCAGTGCGCGACCACCTGGATCTGTTCGGCGCCGGTGATCAGCCGGACCTGCGCGACGGCGGCGGGAATGTCCTCGCGGGCGATCGCATCGGCGGTGGTCGGCTCGAGTGCGCTCGGCAATTCGATGCTCACGCGCAGATCGACCAGCCACACGTCGTAACCCGCGGCGCACAGAAACTCGACGAGATTGGTGTCGATCAGGTCCGTCGCGAAGATCCGGCTCGACACGCCCGAACCGTGCACCAGCAGCACCGGCCCTTTGTCGCCCGCATGGTAGCGCGTGAGCTTCAGGGTCTTGCCGTCGGGTCCGGGTGTCTTGAACCACGTCAGCTCAGGGGCCGGCGCGCGCAGCGAGCGCTTGAGGCGCGGCGCAGCGGTATCCGGACCGGGAAACTGCAACGGCGCCGCCACGCCGCCGTATTCGGTAAACAGCACGCCGCCGAAGAACCTGCCGAATTTCAGCATCCATTCGAGCCGCGTTTCGAGATCGGGCGCGTTGGTCACCTCGATCGTGCGCATCTGCTTGAGGAAGTTCTCGGGCGTGATGATGAGCGTCGCCTTGCCGATGACGGGGGCATCCGCTGCCTCGGAAGCGCGGATCTGCGCGTATAGGGTATTGGTTTGCGGCCACAGCTCGAGCAGCGACGAACGGGTGATGATCTTCTGTCCGAACAGGAAGTAGCGGGTGCCTTCCACCGCTTCGAGCGTCATCCGGTAGTTCATGTCGCGGCGCTCGACCTGGGTCTCGTCGACCACGAACAGATTGAAGCGTCCGTCGGCGATGGTCAGCGGTTGCGCCGACAAAGCCGGGCAAGTCAACGTGCCGATCGTACGCGCGGCGTGCTGGGGATTGTCGAGCATCTCGGCCAGGTCATCGGACTCCACCGTGAGCGTAAAGCTGATCGGACTGGCGTCTTGCGACGCGCCATCCGCCGGCGTGCTCGACTGGTAGTTACCGACCATGGTCTCGGTGAAGCGCAGGCCGATCTTTGGCGGCGCGGGCGGTGCGGCATGGCCCGGCGACGCGTAGTCGATCGACCAGCCGCGCGCGGCCGCGAGCTGCGCGCAGTTGCGCTCGGCCAGCGCCGAGATGGTCAGCAGCGGATTCACGCCGAGCGAGATCGGCATGACCGCGCCGTCCATCACATACAGGCCGTCATGCACGGCGCTTCCTGTCGTGCCCGAAAACACGCGCCCGGCCTGATCGACGACGCCGTTTTCCGCCGCATCCGCCATTCCGCAACCGCCTAGCGGGTGCACCGTCACCAGACGATCGCCGAGCAATCTGGCGGAGATCGGATCGCGCAGGTACTCGCCGCCCAGTGCGACGGTGGCCGCTTCGAGGGTCTTTTCGATGGCGCCGTAGATCGGCTGCTGGCCGGCGTTGGGCCAGCGAATCCGCGGACGGCCTTGCTCGACGAAAATCTGTCCGCTTGCGTCGTCGTGCGCCATGACGAGGTACGTCTGCGTGTGATTCATCGCGCCGTGATACGGGCCGCGCAGCAGGCTTTCGAGAATGCGGGCGTCGGCGTCCAGCGAGCGCGTGGGCGACGGCGGCTCGGGCACTGTCACGCCTTCGGCCGGCGCGGCGATTCCCAGCACGCCCATCATGCCGATGCCCACCGCCCCGGCGAGCGAGCCTTCCTCGATCACGAAGCCGTCCCTGACGTCGGGGGTATCGCGGTGATCGATCAGGCCGCAGATGGTCGGCCCGACCGGCGCAATCTCGCCGCTCCTGTGCGGGCCCCAGCCGATGCCGTTGATCGGTTCATCGGTGTTGAAGGCAAACGCGAGCACGTCGCCGTTGCCGGTAAAGTGCTGGCCGAGTTGCGCGGACACCGGGAGTCCGGCATCGCGCGAGCGCAACAGAATGGCGCTCGAACCGAGCGTGCCGGCGGAGAGGATCACGATATCCGCCGTGATGGCCAGATCCGGCGCGCCGTAGCTTTCCCGCCCGAGCGCCACTGGCTGATAGCGCACGCGCCATTGCCCAGCCGTTGTGTCGCGCACCACCGAGTGCACCGCCACCCCCGTGAAAATCTGCGCGCCATGCGCGACGGCGTCGGGCAGATAGTTCATGTGGGTGGAATTTTTGGCCTCATGGTTGCAACCCGAGTTGCAATCGCCGCAGCCCACGCAGCGCTTCTGCTCGACCCCGGCCGCATTCGGGCCGTCCTTGAAGGTGACCGTGATAGGCGGCCGCGAAAAGCGTGGCGTCATGCCGAGCGCCTGCGCCGAACGGGCCAGCGCATCGAGCTTGGGCAGCGGCGGGAAATCGGCGGGCACCGGCGAGGGTTGCAACATCGCCTCGGCGCGCGCATAGCCGGCGGCAAGGCCAGCCTCGTCGGCGCGCACCGCGGCGGGCCAGCGCGGGTCCTGCCACAGCCTTGGATCGGGTCTGAGCGCAACGTTGGCGTTGATCAGCGAGGTGCCACCGAGACCGCAGCCCACCACCGCGTCGACTTCCTGATTGACGTGCACCTCGAGCAGCGCGAGCGGCGAGCCGAGCTGGGCGGGCCCGGTGTTGTACTGCACCTGGCTGGCGCCTTCGAACTGGGTGGCAGGAAATTCTCCGGCCATGAATTCGCGGCCGCGTTCGAGCAGGCAAACCTCGCGGCCTGCGCGCGCCATCCGGCTCGCCGCGATGGCGCCGCCGTAGCCGGAACCGACCACCACGATTTCGTAATGCGGCTGCATTGCCTCAAGGGCGCTGGATAAGCGGTTCATCGTGACCACCTGTCGATTCGAGTGTGACCAGGGCGGGGGAGTCCTGGCTCGTGAGGATGACTGAGCGCTGCGCGGCCTCCTTATCGTAGGCGGTGCGCGCCGGCAAACAAAGCAGGATCGTGTGCGAGCGGAAGGGGCGGCGCCGAAACCGATGGCGTCCCAAGGTGCTCAGCGGCGGCACAGCGCAATTAGGCAGCCGCTTCATTCATTTCGCTGTCGCTCGATTCGGCGGCGAGCAGGTTGAGCGCAATCAGAATCGCCGCGCGGTTTTCCACCTCGATCTCGATCCCGAGCACCTCGATCAGCCAGTGGCCGATCTTCGTATTGGAAAAATCGCTGGCGTCGCTCGTCTTTTTCATCGTGACGCCGAGTTTGACCGCGCGATAGTGATACGAGGGAACGCGATGCTGCGCCGCCACCGCCGAGAGGCCGCCTTTGCATTCGGAGCACCAGCCGAGACTGCCGGCCAGCACGATGCGCTCGGGTTCGTCGAGGCCGTCGATAAAGATGCGCGCCGCGGCACGCACGCGCGCTTCATCGAGACCGTATTGCAGCAGCACCCCTTCGACCGGGTCTTCGAGCGCGTGGGCATGCAGGTCGATTTCCTGCTCCATGCCTTCGTTTTCCATCGACACGTTGCGCTGATGGCCCGCGCTGCGCAGGCAGTCGATCAGATAGCGGCGGAAGTAGGCGCACAGCGCGTAGCCGTTGGACGGTGCGCTTTCCGCACACGCATGCGTGTCGGAATGGCCGGGGGCAAGACGCAGCACCCGCGCGAAGATGAACTGGGCGACCAGTTCTTCCTTGTCCTCGCCAAGCGCCTGCAGTTCGAGCGGATGGTAGGTCCGCAGCGCCCGCTTCACAAGGTCCACCATCGACACCATTTCGTCACCTGACAGTTGCGTGCGGCGGCGCCACAGATCGGGGAGGATCGCGTTATCGAGGTTGCGGATGAATTCGCGGCTGGGTACGGCGCCCATGGAAGCCTCCGTCGAAGGATGGGGCAGGGGGAGCGCGGCCGGCCACGGAGTGGGGCGGCGGTGGCCGTCCGGGAGGAGCTTGGCTGCGCGCTGGAAAGTGACGCCAGTATGGTTTTTGCGCGCGCCGTCGCCTATATGGATTAAGTGATAGCTGACAGGTAAACTGCCGGGTAAACCGTCGCATGCACCATTTCGGACATCGCGTGGCGCGAACCCGGTTTCGCCTTTCGCCTCACAGCACTACGCCATCGAACATCGAAACTGCCGGACCCGGCAGCAACAATCTTGCATGGGACCGGAGTAGCGCGCGAAAGCGCCAACTCCAGTCGACAATGGAGACCGCACGATGCGGGCTGATCCTATCCAGCGGGCGATCGACGAAGACCTGGTGCGCGTGCTGTACGCGCAAGACCCGATAGCGTTTTTCACGCACTGGTTTGCGATTGCGGTGCTGGTGTCGATCTATTGGGTCGACATGCCGTATCCGCATCTGTTCGCGGCGTGCTTCGGGTTCTACGCGGCGGCCAATTGCGCCGCGTTGGCGTTCTGGTTCTGCCGGCGCCGCTGGCCCGATGCGCTGACGGCGCGCAACTGGATCAGGTTGCACGCGCTGCGCGGAGCACTGCTATATAGCGCGCCGGGGCTCGCCATCTGGTTCGCGTTCCATAGCCACCAGGCCGATCTGCCGGTATTGCACACCGTGATGCTGGTGACGCTGGCCGCGGGTGTGTTCATGTCGAATGGCTTCGATGTGCTGAATTTCTCGACCGGCATCATCTTCGTGCTGCTGCCGGCCATCGTGCTGCTGTTCGGCAGCCACACGTTCGACCGCACCATTCTCGCCATCGTGCTTGCCTTCTTCTTTTGTGCGATCAACGTCTACGCGATGAGCTATCGCAAGCTGTTCCAGCGCGTCGTGCATGCGCGGGTCGACCAGCAACATCTGGCGGAATCGCTAGCCGAGCAGAAGCAGGTGGCCGAAGAAGCGAGTCTCGCCAAGACGCGCTTTTTTGCCGCCGCCAGCCACGATCTGCGCCAGCCGTTGCATGCCGTCGGCCTGCTGGCCGCCTCGCTCAACGACGCTTCGGTGACCCCCCAGCAGCATGCCAAGACCGCCGATCACATCGTGCGCAACGTCGAAGCGCTCAACCAGTTGTTCAACCAGGTGCTCGATCTGGCGCGGCTGGAAAGCGGCGTCACGCAGGTGATCCGGCTGCATTTCCGGCTCGGCGAGCTGTTCGAGCGGGTCGGCAGCCAGTACCGGCCGCAGGCGGCGGCCAAGGGACTGGCGCTGCGCATCGCGCCCACTACGCTGGTCGTCCACGACGATCCGGTGTTGCTCGAACGGGTGCTGAGCAATCTGCTCTCGAATGCGGTGCGCTATACGGAGGACGGCGCGATCTGGATGGGTTTGCGGCGCGCGGGACGGCGCGACGGCGGCTATATCGAGGTGCGCGATTCCGGTATCGGCATTCCTGCGCAGGAGCAGGCGCGCATCTTTGAGGAGTTCTATCAGGTGGCCAATCCGCAGCGCGACGCGCGTCAGGGTCACGGGCTAGGCTTGCCGACGGTCAAACGCCTCGTTGATCTGCTGGGCGGAGAATTGCATCTGCGCTCGGCGCCGGGGCGCGGTTCCGTGTTTCGTTTTACGGTGCAGGCGGGCGACCCCGGCGGGATCGTGGCGAGCCTAAGCGATACGGTGGTAAGCGGCCCCTCCGTGCAGGGAAGGCGGGTGCTTTGCATCGACGACGAGCCGTCGATTCTCGAAGGCCTGACGAGCCTGCTCAGACGTTGGGGCTGCGTGGCGCGCGGCGTGCGCGACGAGGCGCTGGCGTTGCAGGCGCTCGCCGACGGTTTTGTCCCCGATGCGGTGTTGTGCGACTACCAGTTGGCGAACCACCACACCGGCGCGCAGGCGCTCTCCGCGGTGCGCGACGCGTTGCGGCGCGCGGGGCACGACGGCGCGGTGATGCTGCTGATTACCGGCGACATGGCCTCGGGCGAACTGGCGACGCTCGCCACGCAAGGCATTCCGGTGCTGCACAAGCCGGTCACCCCGGCGCGCTTGCGGCGCACGCTGGAGATGTTGTGGCAGCAGGCGGAACTGGATGGCGCACGGACGGCGCTAGCCGGCGAAGGGCTGGGACTGGCGATCGACGGGCAGCGCAAGGTGTCGTGAGCGGGAGTTGCCTTCGGAGTTTTACCAGCGCGCCGCGATCCCTTGTAAACCTGTCCGACAATTAGTCCCTCACGAAGCATGAGTCTGAGGTGATCGTCAATCTGCTGTCCCGTGTAGCCGTCGATACTGAATCCGTCTGGAACAGTCACCTCCTCATAGTGCGGTTGGACCAGCAACAGCTCTTCAGGCTGCTTTGATGCTTCCTTGCCCTGCAGCTAGACAAGCAGTGCTCGAACCAGATTCGCGTCCCGTTGCATCTCAATCTCCATCCGAATCAGATTCAGTTTTCGCTTGGCCCGTGGAGCTTCCCTGACTAACCTGCAGCTCCGAGGCGCGTTGCAGCAGCCGCTCGATCTCATCTATCGTGCGGGCCTCGGCCTCGATGTCACCGACCTTCAACCGCACCTTGCGCCCTGAACGCCCACTGACCCAAGCGCCAACGGCGGTGCCGATCACTCCGATGGCTGCCGGCCCTAGCTCCTTGATGATGAACTCGGCCAGCGGGTAGCCCACCGCTGCCGCCGAGTCGAATGCTATCGCCCGCTGCAAATAGCGGATGCCCGCCGAATGCAGTGTCGAACTGACTGCACGGAGCTCGCCCTGAAAAACCGGATCGCGTTCGGCCGGGTCATCGGGCGCCCGCTTCAATCGGATCTCGATTTCCTGCACGTTCTTGCTGTCGTTCGTGCCCACGCGATGACCTCCTTTATATTTGATACGGGACATTATCATGCATGTAAACGTGCGCTTATGATCGGGGGCGAATTTCTTCCTAGCACCAGACCGCCGGTTTTCTGCTCGAAACTGGCGCATGGCAGCCTGAGAAGACTGGGTGGCCTTCGTCAGGCGTTTGGCTGGCTTCGCGATATATTATCGCTTCACTTATTTCACTTGTTGCATTTAATTCGTTTACCAGCTAAGCTTGCTTTCGCATAGGCGAAAGCAAGCTTAGCTGGTGAGCTAGGCGCAAATCTGAGTGAGACAAAGGAAAAATCATGCGAACCCTCGACCGAATCCGCGAGGTAACCCCGCCTCCGCTGAATGAGCGCGAGCTTGAGATGGCTCGCGTCGCACAGCGTTGCATCATGGAGGCCCTGGATCATTCCCGGGCGGCATCGATCACCCTTACGACTGACAAGGGTGAACACCCGCAGGTTGAAGTTCCCCCTGCGGCGCTAAAACTCATCGGCCAACTGCTCGGTGCAATGAGCGAGGGCCGTGCGATTACTGTCATGCCGGCTAACCACGAATTCACCACGGTCGAGGCAGCTCATTTTCTTAACGTATCGCGGCCGTTCGTCATCAAGGAAATCGAAGAAGGCAGATTGCAGCATCGCATGGTCGGTACACACCGACGGATCGCTTTTGACGACTTGGTGACGTACGCAAACAAGATGCGCGAGAAGCAGGCTAACGCACTTGAGCGCATGGCTGACAATGCGCGTGACTTAGGATTGGACTACTGAGATGGCCGGCAACGCACGTTACACAGCCCTTTTGGACGCGTGCGTCCTCTATCCGATCGCGATGACCGACTCATTGATGAGTCTGGCTACCGTCGGACTTTTTGCCGCGAAATGGACAACAAGGATTGAGCAGGAATGGATCGCTGCGCTCGAAGAGCGCCGACCAGATCTGAAAGGCAAGCTCGAGTTTCGACGAGACTGCATGCGCGAAGCGGTGTCGGACTGGGAGGTTCCGGAGATTGCGTGGACGCCGCTCGTTTCAGGATACGAACTTCCGGATCCGGACGACAGGCATGTTCTCGCAGCCGCCGTTGCTGGCCACGCTGACTGTATCGTGACCGCGAACCTTCGTGACTTCCCGTCCGAGATCGTCAATGCGTATGGTATCGAGGTAATTGATCCCGACCGGTTCATTATCAACCAGTGGGATCTGGACCCGCTTGTTGCCATGGCTGCATTCAAACACATGCGTGCCCGCTGGAAGAATCCGCAGGCCACCCCGGAGAATTTCGCCCGGGCGCTCGAGCAGGGTGGCCTACCGGCCACTGCCCAACGAATACGTGACGCAGCGGAGTTGATCTAGCGCACCCATTGGCATGCTGCACCGATCCGGAAAACGCATTAAAGCTGACGTATGCTCAATGCTCAGACCCTTCGAAGGAGTCCCATGGTTTACGACACCAATGTCGACCAGCTGCTGCGCGCCTTGGACGGGAACCGTCCGGCCGCCGGGACCTTGGGCGGGCTGCTTTCCCCGGAGTCGGCACTGACGCCTCAGTATCCCGAGAATTTTGGTCTGGGGGCGTCCCTCGCATCGTTAAGTGCGCTCGGTACACTCCCGGCCTACCGGCCGCTCTGCTGGGTCGCAGTACGGCAACGCTTCGAGCAGTTTCATCGCAATCTCGCCCTGACGCCGCTCCAGTGGCTGGACGGGGTCAACAAACGAGCCAACGTGGTGAGCTGCCTGAACCGTGCCTATTACGGCACGTCCTCGGGCACTGATCACAGCTTTTACGTGGGTTCATGGAGCAAGGACACCGCCATACGGCCGCCACGTGACGTCGATGTATATTTTTTACTGCCGGACGAGGTCTACTACCGCTTTCAGGCCTACACGTGGAACCGGCAGTCGGCGCTCCTGCAGGAAGTGAAAGCCCGGCTGGCGCAGACCTATCCGAACACCGACATGAGCGGTGACGGCCAGGTAGTGCTCGTCAACTTCGGCAGTTACAACGTGGAGGTAGTGCCAGCCTTCGTACTCACGACGCCCGGGCGTTACTGGATCTGCGACACCCACAACGGCGGCTCGTACAAGGAAACCGCACCTTGGGACGAGGTGCGCGCGCTGGAAGCGGCAGACAGTGCGAACGCGCGGAACCTGCGTCCGCTCATCCGCATGCTCAAGGCCTGGCAATCCTGCTGCTCGGTACGGATCAAATCCTTCCACCTGGAACTGCTCGCGGCCGAATTCATCGCGCAATCGCCATGGCGTAGATATGACTGGTTCTATTTCGACTGGATCGCGCGCGACTTTTTTGCATTTCTCTACCACCGTGCGAATGGCTTCGTAGTGGTGCCCGGTACCTGGGAGGTGATGGCCTTGGGTGACGAATGGCGAAGCCGTGCCGCGACGGCTTATCACCGGACCGTGAAGGCCTGTGAGTACGAATACCAGAACCGCGTCACGGATGCCGGCGATGAATGGCAAAAGATTTTCGGTACTGACATTCCGCGGACCGTGTGATGGATGAGCGCACTCAAAATCTCATTGCCGAGTGCGGGCGCCAAGAAGAATCCTGCCACTACATGTCCACACTGCTCTTCGAGTGGTTAAAGTCGCTACGCCGATGGCGGGCTGGCTTCGTGGTCGGGCCGATTATTCTTGGAGGGGTGGCAAACTGGTCACTGCTCACCAATCTACCAGAGCTCAAGTGGGTAGTTGGCGGTTGTGCATTGCTTGCCGGCCTAGCCCCTGCAGTCTACAAGGCGCTCGATCTTGATGTGAGCCTCGGGGCGCTGGCTAGCAGCGCACACCAATTCAAGATACTGCAGGACAGGTTCCGCCAGGCGCGGTCCGTCACCGCTCTCGGCCCGTTCGAGGATTTCAAGGCCGAGTTCGACAACCTGATGGACCGCATGGATGCCGCGCGCGAGGGCAGCATCACCGCACCGGAACGGTTCTTCAAGAAGGCGCAGAAGAAAATCAGCAATGGCGACTACGCTTTCAGCATTGATCTGCGAAATTCAAGTGACCGCCCCGTTTGAGTGATGCGCGTGGTATTAGCTCCTAGCCTCTCCGTGCCTTTGACATAAGGCCTGATCTCGAACGCAAAGCGAACAACCAATGGATTGGCGCCTTATAGCGGCCGCTTTGGAACGAAGTTATGGCGCTTGGGGAAAACAAACTGAAAGGCAGGAACGGGTCGCGAGGTGCAGGCTGCGGATGCCATTTGGATGAGGCGACACGCGGCCAGCAAAGGCCGTTCGACTCCAGCAGCTAGATCGACGACAATTGAATATGCGGCTCCGTCGATAGCCGACCCGGAAAATCAGAGATCGCCTGTCAAACGAAAACAAACGTAGTGCGTGGAGAGAACATGTCCGTAGCTAATGTCGAATACCACGTAGTCCGCCCCATCGACGAAGCCGCATACAAACAATTTATGACAGATCTTTTCGCAGAAGGGCTATCGGTGCTTCCAGATCGGGGCACCGGACCTGCGGACGAACAATGGGCAGAGTTTTTCAAGCGCCGAAGGAGCGAGCACTCCGTCTTATTCATCGCTGAACACGAAGGAAGGCTTATCGGCGGGGGCGGCGTCGGTCGTATTGAGCAGCCAAATCGCGAGCATTCAGTGTCACTTGCCCTCAACGTCTCGAAGGAATCGAAACCAAGGGGTCGGACGGGCGCTGTTGCGGCATACGCTCCGATGGGCAAGCGCAGCACCCGCTGTCGAGCGGATCGAACTTGAGGTGACTGCCAATAATCCGGGGGCTATCCACCTCTATGAGAGAGCTGGTTTTCGGGTTGAAGGTGTCAAGCGCGATGCCTTAAAGAAGGGCAATTTGGTTCTCGACATCGTGCAGATGGCAATCGTTGGTAGCGATATTCGATCTCCAAAGTTATAAATCCTGCAACGGCCAGCCCATTGCACTCCACCGCTGATCAGCGGCAGAGTGCGGCCAAACTGAGTCATTCGCGGTCACTCGCGCGCGGACATTCGACTGTCCGATTCGACCTCCGAAGCGGTCGATGAATCGATGCGGGTCATTTAGGCTGCTCATTCCTGAGATACATTTACGGACCCGCTTGTACTAGCAGGCCATCGATAATGCCGTTATCTGCGAGATGAATACGCCAGATGGCAGATCCAGAAGCATGTGTAACCTGATATATGTCCCAACCTTGGCTGCCAACACCCAAAAACCGGACACTTTCAATAGGACCCCATCTAGTCATTTCTTCGGCCATTCTGGGCAGTTGCTCGCGTGTTGCGTCCTGTAAGCCAGGAGACATTTCGGAGTATCTCGGGTGTCCCGACTGCAAGCTGTCGATATTCCGGCGCAATGCAGCTTCGCTCCCCGGAGTGGCAGTCTGGCTCTTGACCTTCGCAGCGAGAGTCGCCTCGATCCTCTCCGCCTCGGCAGTATCGATTCGTGGAAATGTGCGGTCGTGACCGTTCTGATGATGAATCAAGGCAGTAACATGTCCTTGATCGTCAACCACAAACGTCTGGGTTACTTTGAGGACCTTCATAAAAAACGCTGTATCACTCATGGGAAACTCTTCAATCCATCCTTGCCCCGTAACTCTCGACGCCAGGTGGTCACCTTCGCGTCGAATGTTCATCACAGCTGTATCAGAGATACTGTACGCGCCAACGTATCGATCCAGAATTTCAGCAGATACCGGCACTTGAGTATGTTCGTTCGAAGCATCGTTCATGATTGGTGGGCTCACTTGTGCGGCCAGAGTAGCCAGCGTGATTGACATGCATCCGAGAAGTACTACAACCAGCAATTTCCGCTTGACAGGCTTTCGCAACATCAGCTTTAGACGTCGCTCCAAAAAAGATCTGGACTCGGACATACCGGCTACCGATCCGATATATCGCGATTGCCTTTCTCCCACCGCGATCAGCGTTTCGCCATAAACAGCAACTTTGCATCCAGCCTTCAGGACTCTCGCGTCGCAGTCGACCTCAATAGCACACCTGAGTCGTCGCAACTGCCACCAAAGTGGCAGGTTCCATGGCATGAACGCAATCAGGCAGAGTGCGATCGTAAGGAGAGCCGGGTCATGGGCATCTATGTGCGATCTTTCGTGCGCGATAACGGCAGCCTGTTGCTCTAGGGGCGAATCTAGAAGCCAGGCTGGAAGAACAATCCGTGGACGGAAAAGACCGATAACCGCAGGACCGACGTCGGCCGACAAATACACTGAAACGTCGCAGACAGATGCCGTAGCCCACTGCCGTTTGCGCCACTGCAAATGCGTTGCGGTGATCAGCAAAATCAAAGTCATCAACATTGATGCGGCATACCACACGTCTTTCGCATGGAATTGAACGTGCTGGAACGTCGAGGAACTACCGTCGTGGTTCTCAATCCAGACTGCGGGCGATAGATGCGTGGATGTGATCTCATGCAGGGCGATCACATTCTGAGGCACTGACGGCCTCAGCTCTACGGGGATTTCGATTGAAACCGACGTCATAGCCGCCGGAATCGCCAGTGATGCAACGATCGCGAGAAGCCAGAACCATCTGCTGGACGATCGCCGTTGTCGAGCGGAGTATTCGGCAATGAGCGCCGCCGCAGATAGAACCGTCGATACCGACACAACATAAATCATCCACGTCAGCATCGCGATTACTCCTCGCCAGGTCTCTCTTTCAGTAGCTCGCGCATACGACGAATTTCCTTCGGCGTGAGATTTTTGTCGGCCACCAGCTGCGCAAATAGCAACTCTGTCGATCCTGCGAATAACTTGCTCGTGAGGTGCCGCAAAGCACTTTTTCGGGCCGCCTGCTGCTGAACGGCGGCTGCATAGCGATGCCCACGACCTTCTTCTACGTGAGTTACATAACCCTTGCTCTCCAGCGTACGAAGGATCGTCAGAACCGTCGTATAGGCGAGGTCATCGGTAAGTCCATCACGAACCTCACTCACAACTGAGGGGCCGCGCTCCCACAGTATCTGCATGACGTCGGCTTCCCGGTCAGTCAGCGAGATGTCCAAAATGCCTCCTACTAAAGGATTAGTAGATCGTAGGATCGAAGTGGTGAACTGTCAACTATTCTTTTAGTTGATGTGAGTGCGAAGCTTAGTGACGGAAGCAGAGGCGTCCGGAATTGCGACCGCTGGAATTTGGAGCGCTTGACGACTTTCCATCGTCGATTCTCCCTGAGGGGCGCCATGCGAGATAGATGCGGAACGGCTGCTGTACTTTGCGGATTCAACCGGTCCGATGCGTTGCCCGAAACCAGTCACCCGTTGTGACTGTAGTGCGACCGCCTGCGGCGGCCGATCATTTCCCGATCGGATTCCTCAAATATTCGAATTTCGAATCGACCGCGCCGATCGTCAGTCCTCCGGACTGGCGATCCAACTACTCGCCCCCACTTGCGGCAGTCAGCTCGACAGTTTGTCGGGCTCTCGCGGCATTAGCTGTCCGTGCATCTCGTCCGTCTTCCCCGTTATCAACCAAAACGCGTACTGCGGCCAAACTCTGCCAAGTGCTTCAAGCATTTCATCATTGGCACGCTGACGACCGCGGTCGACATTTTGCCATCGGTAGGCCGTAATGCCGGTGAGTGCAGCCATATGAGGGCGAGTGTCGCTGCTGAACCCAGGGTGGGTTCGTGCCGCTAGTGCAAAGTTACCACCCCTAAAGCGTTTTCCCTGCTTCCAGCCAGCCGTTGATCACCGCAATTGCGGTAGAGCGGTTGTGGACCCCCAGCGCCCGGAAAATCACCGACAGATGCACCTTCACGGTTCCCTCGGCCACGCCCAGCTCACGGGCGATCATCTTGTTGGTCCAGCCGCGATGCACCAGCCGCATGATGTCCTGTTGCCGCGGCGAGAGGTTTTCCAGCAGATGCTGTTGATGCGGCTGCAGCGCGGCGACCTGGTGGGCCAGCGGTTCGGTCAGCGCGGCAGACTGTGCGCCGGCTGGGCCGGCCGTGCCGGGGGCATCCGCAGAGCCTGCGGCGCTACCCGCTGCGGCGCTCGCCGCATGCGCCGCTTCGCGCGCGCCGAGCAGGCTGAGCGCCTCCATCGGTACGTATGCGCCGCCCGACAGCACCAGCTCGATTGCCTTGAGCATGACGCTGGCCGGCTGGCGCTTCGGCACGAAGCCGAGCGCGCCAGCCGCGAGGACTGCGCGCATTTCGTCGGGCGATTCTTCCGCGGAGAGCACGACCACCGGCAACGCCGGGTTCGCTTTCAGCAGCATGTCGAGCGACGCCGCACCGCTCATGCCGGGCATGTGCAGGTCGACAATCGCCAGATCGTGATCGGCGTCGGGCCGCGCAGCGGCAGCCAGCGTTTCCCAGCTATCGGCTTCGTCGAACTGGGCCTGCGGGTCGAGTCCACGCAGCAATCCCTTGACGCCCTGGCGGATCAGTTCATGGTCGTCGGCCACTAGAAACTTCATGATGTCTCCGCGTGTCGGCACTGCGCGTTGGTCGTTTTCACCGTTGTTTCGCCGATGCCGGACGCGGATGGCGCCCCCCGCGATGCGCCATCCGTCCCGTCAGGCCGGCTCTGCGAGCGCGGCCACGTCTACCCGCTTGCCTCTTCGATAGAAAGGCTTATGTTGGATTGCTGTTGCTGCCGTACCTCATGCTGCGATCATATGCTTGATCGGCGGCATCAGGTGTTTCTCTCAGGTGCGCTGCAATACGCTGAACGACTGTGTGGGCTGCGGCCTGCTACATAGACGCGCAAGCCCGCGGGATTTTGAAGCGCCCTGTGCAAGGGGTAACCCGCGCCGCGAGGCCGCTGTTGCCCAGGCGTTCCCGCGGTGGTCTAGGCCTTCACTTGACGGCGAACAGCGTCAGATTCATCAGAACCTTGAACGCGAAGCCAAGCGACATCGCGCCGCCCACACCGACGCACCATAGCGCGATAAACCAGACCCAGCCCGGCAGCGCGCGCCGCATGGGACGAACGGGGCGAGCGGGCGCCGCCGCGGGCTTAGTGATAGTGATGTTGGTCGTCATGGCGCACCTTGCCGCGAAATACCCAGTAACCCATCGTCGTATAGCTGAGGATGATCGGAATGATCACCGCCGCGCCCACCAGCGTGAACATCTGGCTCGAACGCGGCGCAGCGGCTTCCCAAAGCGTCATGCTCGACGGGATGGCATACGGCCACAGGCTCACCAGCAAGCCGAGATAGCCGATCAGCACGAGCGCCAGCGCCAGCACGAAGGGTGTCTTGTGATGCCGCTCACGCACCGCCCGGCGCATCAGCAACGCGCAGACCGCGACGAGGAACGGCACCGGCAGCAAGCGGTAGAACAGGCCCGACGCAAACCAGCGCTGCGCGATATTCGCATCCTGCAGCGGTGTCCAGAGACTGACCAGCGCGATGAAGCCGAGCAGGATGATCGTCAGCGGCCACACGACGCGATGCAGACGCCGTTGCAAGTCGCCTTCGGTCTTGGCGACCAGCCAGCAGCAGCCGAGCAGCGCGTAGGTGAACACGAGGCCAAGACCCGTCAGCAGGCTGAACGGCGTGAGCCAGCCGAACGCGCTGGCGGCATAGCTGCCGTCGGCGACCGGGATACCTTGCAGGAACGCGCCCAGCACGATGCCTTGAAAGAACGCTGCACCGGTCGAGCCGCCGATAAACGCCAGATCCCACAGATGCCGGGTCCGGTTCGCCTTGGTGCGCAGCTCGAACGACACGCCGCGGAAAATCAGGCAGGCGAGCATGAAAACCAGCGGCAGATACAGTGCCGACAGCACGGTCGAGTAGACCACCGGGAACACCGCGAACAGACCCGCGCCGCCGAGCACGAGCCATGTCTCGTTGCCGTCCCAGACGGGCGCGACGGTATTCATCATCAGATTGCGCTCTTTCTCATCGGGAAAGAACGGAAACACAATGCCGATGCCCAGATCGAAGCCGTCGAGCACCACATACATGAAGAGGCCCAGCGCGATGATCGCGGCCCACACTACGGTGACATCCATTTTCTAACCTCGGTACGGTGTGATTCAGGCTGCATCGATCAACGGATCGGCGGCCGGCATGGGACGCGCCGCGGAGCGGCCGGGTAGCGCGTCAGGCACGCCGTGCGGCGTACTCCCCGGCAACGCCGGACCCGAGCGCATCAGCTTGAGCATGTAGTAGACGCCGGTGCCGAAGACGAGGAAGTAGACGATCACGAACGCCATCAGCGAGATGCCCACTTGCTGCGTGGTGAGCGGCGAGACCGCTTGCGAGGTGCGCATGACGCCATACACGACCCACGGCTGGCGCCCGGCCTCCGTCGTTACCCAGCCGGCCAGCAAGGTGATGAAGCCGCTCGGCCCCATCGCCACGACGAGCTTCTGGAACCACTTCGCGTCATACAGCTTGCCGCGGCGGCGCAGCGCCCAGGCGGCGACCGACATGACGATCATCAGCACGCCGAGTCCGGCCATCACGCGAAAGCTCCAGAACACGATGGTCGAGTCCGGCCGGTCCTCAGGCGGGAATTCCTTGAGACCGCGAATTTCGCCGTCCCAGCTATGCGTGAGAATCAGGCTGCCCAGGTGCGGAATCGACACCGCGTAGCGGGTGGTCTCCGCCTTCATGTCGGGGATGCCGAACAGGTTGAGCGCCGTGCCGCCTTTTTCGGTGTCCCACAGACCTTCGATGGCGGCGATCTTGGCGGGCTGATACTTGCGCGTGTTGAGACCGTGCTGGTCGCCGACGAAAGCCTGGATTGGCGTGAGGATCAACAGCAGCCACAGCGCCATCGAGAACATCTTCTTCACGGCCGGGTCGCGCCGGCCCTTGAGCAGATGCCATGCGCCGACCGCGGCCACCGCCAGCGCGCCGACGATGAAGGCGGCGAGCGCCATATGCGCGAGCCGGTACGGAAACGACGGGTTGAAGACGATCTTGAACCAGTCGAGCGGCACGACATGGCCGTTCTCGACCGTGAAGCCTTGCGGCGTCTGCATCCAGCTATTGGAGGCAAGAATCCAGAAGGTCGAGATCAGCGTGCCGATGGCGACCATCAACGTCGCGCCGAAGTGCGCGCGCGGGCTCACGCGCTGCCAGCCGAACAGCATGATGCCGAGGAAGCCCGCTTCGAGGAAGAACGCGGTCATGACCTCGTACATCAGCAGCGGGCCGGTGATCGGACCGGCGAAACTCGAGAAGCCCGACCAGTTGGTGCCGAACTCGTAGCTCATCACGACGCCGGAGACGACGCCCATGCCGAAAGCCACTGCAAAGATCTTCGACCAGAACAGGCACAGATCTTTGTAGTAGGCCTTACCGGTTTTGAGCCAGCGCCACTCGAGCACGGCGATGAAACTGGCGAGCCCGATGCTCAGTGCGGGAAACACGATATGAAACGAGACCGTGAACGCGAACTGAATGCGCGCCAGGTCGAAGGCGGAAATTGCGGATGCGGGGTTCATGGCTCTTGACGCCGAAAACAAGCTACGCGTGTCGACCGCTGTCGGCGCGCACTGCGGTGTGCAGATGGCGCAAGAGTAGGGGAATGCGGTGAGTTTTGCTGCGCCGCGCCGTGCGTCGAAAAGACGCGCAGAAAACAAGGGAGCAGCGATTTTTAGATGATAAACCGTTGATCGGTATCAATTTTTTATCGAACGGCGGATTGGCTCGATACGACCCCTGAAGCAAAAACTGCGTCAATACACCGCGCTGCAGCAGCGCGGTGGCGACACTCGCACGAGACAGTCTATTGAGCCAGGCAGGGCTGCCGAACAACGGCTGCGGCAACAGCCGCGACGCGACGGCAGCACTGCAACGCAGCCTTCCATCACGCGATAGAAATAAACAGCTTCTTGCCGCAAGCGGCGGCATATTTACGCAAGGTGTCGATGGATGGCGAGTGCTGCCCCGAGGCGAGCGCCCGTTCGAGCCGCGTGACCGCCGGCGCCTGGGTGCCCATGCGCTCGGCCACTTGCGCCTGGCTCAAGCCGGCGGCGTGACGCGCCGCAAGCATCTGATCGAGCAGGGCGAATTCTTCGCGATTCAGCCGTTCATATTCCGCGCGGACTTCGGGGTCTGCGAGAGCCGCTTTCCGCAATTCCTTATACGTTGCCACGTTTGACCTCCAGCAATCTTTTACGAGCCACATGCAGTTCGTTTCGAGGCGTGTCGCGCGACTTCTTCACGAACGAGTGAAGCATGACGACGCGGCATTCGACGACCGAGCAAAAGAATACTCTGGCAATGCCTTCCGCTCCCTTCAGACGCATTTCGAAGAGACCGCCGCCCATGGATTGCGTATGCGGTTCACCGAGATTCGGCCCATATTGTTCCATGCGGTCGGCCAGCGCGATAAAGCGTGCCAGCAGCGTCTTGGGCAGCGAAGCGACTTCGATTTTGACCTTCTCGCTATAGAAATCGATCTGAAATGCCATTGGTCCTCATCATAACAAATATGTTATCAAAGCGCAAGCGACGCAACGCTCGATTGACAGGATCGTCGTGGCATCGGCACTACACGAAAACATCAGGATAACGGAGGGATTTCGCGCCGGACATTGGCCGGATGGCCAGCTTTGCGCAACAGGGAGTCGTAAGAAGTGTTTGAATCTGTAAATTGACAATTCGCGCTGGCGCGATGAAGCAAAAGTCAAATGACCGTGCGATGCGGAAGTCGCTGAAGTGGGTTTTTCTGCAGACGTAAGAGCTACCTGGCAGTGCGTTACAAACGAAAATATTTCGTCTTGAAGCGCTTGGGCGGCGTGGCTATCTTGAGGACACTCGTGTGGTCGACCCCGACACGCGAGTGTGGTCTTGACGGCGTCCCGCGTCCAAAGCGGCGGCGCCGTTTTTTTGTCCGCCGGTCAGTCCGGCGGACCTGTTTGCGCTCTACGGTAAACGCAGACGCTAAGCTTCGCTCCAGAGCTTGCCGCCTGTGGCCCAGTTCTCGCGCTTCACGTCGGTGAGAATGATCTCCACCGAACCCGGCTCGACACCGAGCGACTCGCAGGTCGCTTTCGTAATGGCTTCGACGAACTGGCGCTTCTGCTCGAGCGTGCGGCCTTCGAACAGTTCGATGTGAAACGTGGGCATGTCACTTCTCCGTGGGTTAAAAACTGATGATCTGAAAACGAAGCCGCGCCGCAGTGACCACCGCAGTGACCACTGCGCTCAGCGCTTCAGTCACGAAACGCGCGGTCGATGCGGTCCAGCTTGCGCAGCAGCGCCGGCCATTCCAGGGCGCCTTCTATGGCGCCGCCGTCGAGCAGTTGCTCGGCCGTGCGCGCTGCCACCGCGGCGGACGGCAGCACCAGTTCCATGCCGCCGGCCTGCGCCTGAAGCTGGATCTCGCAGGCCTTGATGAGCGTCGCCATCAGCACGTAGGCCTCGGCGACCGTACGGCCTGCCGTCAACGTGCCGTGATTGCGCAACAGCATCGCAGGCTTGTCGCCGAGATGGGCAACAAGCCGCTCGGCTTCCTTGGGCGTGAACGCCAGTCCTTCATAGTCGTGGTAAGCAAGCTGGCGATGAAAGCGCAGCGCATGTTGCGACGCCGGCAGCAATCCTGCCGGCTGCAGCGATACCGCAATCCCCGCGGTGTTGTGCAGGTGCATGACGCAGACCGCGTCGGCGCGTGCCGCGTGGACGGCGGCATGAATGGCAAAGCCGGTGGCGTTGACCGGATGCTCGCTGGCTCCGACGAGGTTGCCTTCGATATCGATCTTCACCAGATTGGACGCACAGACTTCGTCGAAGGCGAGGCCGAACGGATTGATCAGAAAATGGCCGGGCTCGTCGGGGACGCTCGCCGAAATGTGCGTATAGACGAGGTCGTCCCAGCCGTTTAGCGCGGCGAGCCGGTACGCGGCGGCCAGATCGATGCGGGTCTGCTGTTCCGCGGCGGTGCAAGGTCCGGTTGCGGCGATGCGTCCAGAGGGTGTGTGAGTGAACGACATGGTTGTTTCCTTGTATAGCGGCTTTGGGCTCGCTCCTAACCGGTGCGCGTCGGCGAGCGAGGCGAACGGCGCAGGGCAGCAGGCTTGTCGGTCGCGCCTCGCGGGCTGGCGGGACGGCGTTGCCGCAGGCGCTGCACGGTCCACGTGGCGGCGACGAACGGCGCGCTCATCACAGGCAGCCCGTAGCGGCCGGCCATCTGTTGCAGAACCACAGACAGCAGGATACCGCCGAGCGCCGCTACCCAGCCACATTCGGCCAGCGCGAGCGCGGTGAGTGCGCCGTTGAATCCTGGCAGGCCCGCGTCGAACGAGGCGAGATCCGCGCCGAGCAGCAGGTGCAGCGCACCGGCGATGCCCGCGCCCGCCAGCGCCCATGCTGCATGCCGCAGCGAAGACGCGGCGATGCCCGCCAGCACCAGCAGACCGGGCACCGCGCCCGACGCAAAGCCTGTTTGCGCCACTCCTGAGAGCACGCCGTTCGCAAGGTGGGCGAAGCCGGCGAGGTGAAGCGGCGGGGCTGTTATCACCGCACGGCGCGTGATCAGCGGCAGCCAAAGCCACGTGACGATCAGGCAAGGGCTTGAATAAACGCTCAAGCCACGCGCGTGCAACCAGCGCGACCATGGCCCGAGCCCCCAGGCGGTGGCCATGCCCGCGAGAATCGCGACTGCGGAGGCGGTGACATCGTCGCCAATGAAGGTGAATGCCGCGAGACCGGCCAGGGCGCCGTTGAATCCATGCAGGCCGTCACGCGTGTGGGCCTCGTCGTAGCCGGCCAGCACGGCCCCGACATTCGCCGCCACCGCACCGGTCAGCGCCGCGCAGGCGAGACGCGGGTCGCATGCAAGCCAGGCCGCGAGCAGGCAGGCGCCTGTTACGGCGTTGGACTGCAGGACGATCTGGCCGAGGCTGCGCAGCAGCGTGCGCAGCGCGGCGGATTCTACTTCGTTGGATGCGGCATGCATGGTGGCGGGACGGGATGGAGGGGGACGTGGGCGAGGGCGCCGCGCCCGGTTCCTGGCGAACCGCGAGCATAGGGCACCTTTGCCGCGCCGGGCATCCCAGCGCGATGATAGTGGCTATTTGTGCGGCGCCCGGCGTGGGCGCTGCAGTGGGCGTGGTATCGGCAAGCGCCGCATGCTCTTGCTACGATAGAGCGCCAGGTTGCGAGCCGGGCCGTGCGGCCGCCGGCGAATCCGCACACCGTGCATCCTTACAAGGAGGAAAGGCCATGCGTGAAGTACGTTGGGCATCGGAGGAAGGCGACGGCGTCGAACATCTCGTGTTCGATGCGCGCGATGACGGTTTTTTCGTCGAAAGCGCCGTCGTCGGGCAGCGGTATGGAAAGGGCTATGGGCTTTACTACACGCTGCGCTGCGATCCGCGCTGGCGGGTCACTTACGCATTCCTGAGAATCATGGGCGGCGGCGAACTGGAATTGCACGGCGACGACGAGGGGCATTGGCGCGACGGCAATGGCCAGGTGCTGAGTACAATCGACGGTTGCATCGACATCGATATTGCCGCAACGCCGTTTACCAACACCTTGCCCATCCGCCGTCTGCAACTGGCCGAGGGTGAGCGGCAGCCGATTGCGGTGGCGTATATCTCGACGCCCGACCTGCAAGTCACACGCGTCGAGCAGGCGTACTCCTGCATCGCGTTGAACCGCGAATACCGCTATGAAGGGATCTTTCGCAACTTCAGCGCCAACATGCAGATAGACGAAGACGGTCTCGTGATCGACTACCCGACGCTATTCACGCGCTTGCCACGAACGCGCTGACGCCGTTCACGCGGCTCAACGCAGGATGCTGCGCGGCAAAGCGGTCGATGCTCGCGGCAACCTCGACGGGATCGCGCAGCACGACCCAGTGGCCGGCGTCGAGCGTTTCGCGCGTGTAATCGCCGAGCCATGCTTCGAGCCCTAGAGACAGCGCGGGTCCCACGTAGAGATCGCGCAGCGGCACGAGGAATTGCACCGGCGCATGAGCCGCGCGGTTGCGTGGACGAAACAGCCGGTTGATGAAATTGGCGCGGTACAGGTTCAGGCCGTTGAGCGCATTGCGTAGCTGGGCCGGATCGCGGGCAGGGCGGACCCGTTCGGTGAGTCGCAGCCACAGCGGCCATGCGCGTGCGCCGCCGCAGCGCCAGACGAGTTCCGGCACGAGCGGCAGATGAAACAGAAAGATGTACCAGGACTTGAGGGTTTGCCGCAGACCGCTCGCGAACGGCCGCGCGGAAAGCTGCACGCTGGTTTTGCCCGGAGCGTGCCCGCTATCGTCGTTATTGCCGCGGCTGCCGCGGCTGCCGCGCAGCCCCAGCGCCGCGTGGTCGAGGCAAGGCCCGGAGATCGACGTGAACGAGGCAATGCGGCCCGCGAATGCGGCGCCCGTTACGGCTTCCCAGCTCTGGATCGAGCCCCAGTCGTGCCCGACCAGATGAAATGCCTGGCCGCCGCAGGTTGCGTCCACGACCGCGGCCAGGTCGGCCGCGAGCCGCTCGAGACGGTAGCCGGCCCGGCCGGCGGGTGCGTCCGACGCGCCTGCGCCGCGTACGTCGTAGGCAATCACGCGGTAGCGCCCGTCCAGTTGCGCACGCAGCGGTTCCCATACCGCGGCCGAATCCGGGTAGCCGTGCACCAGCACCAACGGCGGCGCTTCGCGCGGCCCGCTCACGTACACCGCGATGCGGACGTCGCCCGCGTCGACGACAAGCGTGTCGCGGATCACGCCGCCGCCCGCACGCCGCGCCGGCTGGTTTTCAGCGCGGCCGGATTGGCGGCATTGGCCGAATCGACCGCGGCGACAAGTCCGTCGATCCGCGCCAGTTGCGCACGGTTGTCGTGATCCCACGGATGGAAGCCCGGTTTGAAAAAGCGCAGCCATTCCAGTGCAATGCCCGGAAACACGCCGTGCTTCGGTCCGTACAGGAACTTGACGACCCGCCACATGCCGCGCAGATGAGCGCCGCGTTTGCGATCGGCGATCAGCAGGCGCACGTGGAAGTCGAAGACGATCAGCCAGAACACCACGGTCACGGTCAGCATGGTGCCGGTGCGCAGCAGGTAGCGGGCGGGGCCCGGCTTGAGCACGGTGTTCCAGACGTCGAACGAGACAGCCTTGTGTTCGGTCTCCTCGAGCGCGTGCCAGGTCCACATCTGTGCATAGCCTTCGACCGATCCGCCCACTCGCGTATCGTCCTCCAGCAGCAGCCCGGCGAGCATCGCCGTGTAGTGTTCGAGCGCGACGGTCATCGCGAGCTGGAACGATTTCGGCATCTTGCGGTTGAGGTTGAGAAACGCCGCGAGGCGACGGTCGAGCTTGTGCGCGGGCAATCCCGCGGCCTCGAGCAGATCGTTGTATTCGATGTGCTCGCGGGTGTGCATCGCTTCCTGGCCGATAAAGCCGAGCACCTGCTTTTTCAGCACCGGGTCCTCGATGCGGTCGCGGTAGTTGCGCACGCTGTCCATGAAGAAGCGCTCGCCCGCGGGAAACAGCAGCGACAGCGCGTTGAAGAAGTGCGTCACATGCGAGCCTTGCTGGTGCCAGTCGCAGGCACGCTCGGGCGGCAAGGCAAAACGAAGGTCGCGGCGAATCGGCATCATGGCCTTTCTCCTTTTGATCTTGAGGGTTCAGGCGCGCTTGCCGGTGGACTGGGTTGCCGCGGCGGCGCGGGCGCGCTTGTGCGCAAGCCGTTGCATGCGGCGCGTCTGCATCACCACGAGCGCCTGGTAGGCTGCCGGCAGGGTGCGGGCGAGCCAGTCGGCGGCGCGCGCGTCGCGGCCGATCAGCACGCGCCGCCGGTTGTGGCGCACGCCGTCGAGAATGACGCGAGCCGCTTCGTCGGCGGTGGTGATGAAGAATTTTTCGAAGTCGTCCTTGCCTTGCTGTTCGCTCTCGAGCATGAAGCCCACCATGTTCGAGGCGATCCGGCTCGATTGCGCGATGCTGGTGCGGATGCCGCCGGGATGTACGCAGGTGGCCGAGACGCCGCACTTCATCAGGTCGAGCTCCTGGCGCAGCGCCTCGGTGAAGCCGCGCACCGCGAACTTGGTGGCGTTGTAGCCGCTCATGCCTGGTTGTGCGAACAGACCGAACACGCTCGAGGTGTTGACGATATGCCCTTCGCCCGTAGCCTTCAGGTACGGCAGGAACGCCTTGGTGCCATGCACCACGCCCCAGAAGTTGATTCCGACGATCCATTCGAGATCGGCGTAGTCCATGCCGTCGATCCGGCTGGAGAGCGCTACGCCCGCGTTGTTGAAGACGAGATTCACGCGCTCGTGTTGGGCCGCGGTTTCGGCCGCCCAGTCGAACATGGCCGCGCGATCCGCCACGTCGAGCACTTGCGTCGTTATGCGCAGCGGCGCGCCGACCATCTGCGGCGCCTCGGCCTGGGCGAGCCTTGCTGTTTCGGCGAGGCTTGCTGCGTTGCGATCGGCGAGCGCCAGATGACAGCCTTCGCGCGCCAACTGGATGGCGAGCGAACGGCCCATACCCGAGCCCGCTCCGGTGATGGCGGCAACCCGGTTGGTGAAATTCTTCATTGCGTCTCTCCTGTCGAGGCGACCGAGACAGTGGCAAAAGCGGCGCCCTGCGTCGCGGCAAGCGCATACCTGTTCGGTACGGTGTCCGGCTGGTCAGCAGGCGCAGGTGCATAGGCAAAGTAATCGTTCATGCTGAACGTGCTGGTCGCCTGGCGGAAGCGGAACGCGAATCCTGGCCACAGCGTGGTGTTCCTGCCGGTCTTCGGATCGAGGTACCAGCTCTTGCAGCCGCCCGTGGACCAGATTGCGCGGCCGAGCTTCTGCTGGATCTGCTCGTTGTAGGCGATCTCGACCTGCGGCCGCACCTCGATCGCGGCGGCGCGTTCGCTTTGCATCGCCTGCAGCCCGCGCAGGATGTATTCGACCTGCGACTCGATCATGTACACCATCGAGTTGTGGCCGAGTCCCGTGTTCGGGCCGACGATCATGAAGAAGTTCGGATAGCCAGGCAGTGCCGTGCCGAGATACGCATGCGCGCCGTTGCGCCAGGTATCGACGATATCGACGCCGCCTTTGCCCCGCACCACCCCGCGCGGGAACGGATCCGCGACCTGGAAGCCGGTGCCGAAGATCAGGCAGTCGGCCGGATGGCGCACGCCGTCGGCCGTGACCACGGCGTCCTCTTCGATGCGCACGATGCCGCTGGTCAACACCGAGACGTTCCGGCGTGACAGAGCGGGGAAGTAATCGTTGGAAATCAGAATCCGCTTGCAGCCCATGGTGTAGTTGGGCGTGAGCGTGGCGCGCAGTTGCGGATCGGCCACCTGGCGGTGCAGATGGCGCACCGCGACTTTCTGCGCGGTCTTCATCAGCGAAGGATGAATCGCGAAACCGAAGGCGCGCGATTCCAGCATGCAATAGAGACCCGCGCGCAGGATCTTCTGCGTGAAGGGCAGGTGACGGAACAGCCACTGTTCGAATGGTTTCACCGCCCGGTCGGCCTTCGGCATGATCCACGGGGGAGTGCGCTGGAACAGGTTCAGGTGCGCGACGCGCGGCGCGATCTGCGGCACGAACTGGATCGCGCTCGCGCCCGTGCCGATCACGGCAACGCGCTTGCCTTCGAGCGCATAGCTATGGTCCCAGTTCTGCGAGTGGAAGGTCTTGCCCTTGAAGCTGTCGAGCCCTGCAATCTCCGGCAGCGCGGCCCGCGACAGGCCGCCCATGCCCGACACCAGCACGCGCGCCGACCATCGCTGGCCGTTGGCGAACAGCATCTGCCAGCGATGGCGCGCCTCGTCGTAAGTGGCGCTCAGCAGTTCGTGGCCGAAGCGAATGTGCTTGCCCACGCCAAAACGCTGGGTGCATTCCTCGAGATACGCGCGGATTTCGGGCTGGCGCGCGAACATGCGGCTCCAGCGCGGATTCGGCGCGAACGAGAACGAGTAGACATGCGATTGCACGTCGCAGGCGCAGCCGGGGTAGTGGTTGTCGCGCCAGGTGCCGCCGACCGAATCGGCCTTCTCGGCAACCATAAAGTCGGTCAGGCCGGCTTGCCGGAGCCGGATCGCCATGCCGAGACCGGCAAAGCCCGAACCGATGATCGCGATATCGGTTTCGAGGGGCGCCGACGCGTCGGGGGGCATCGTACGTGCGTTCATCCGATCCGTCTCCTTTTTTATTCACTCTTAACTGTGACATTGAGTGATGTAACGATAGAGGCTGAGATCGGATCGCGCAAGAAGCGGTTTAGATGGCGGACTCTATGGGGCGGGGAACGGTGTACGGGCTGGCGCAGGGCCGGGAAGTGGACGCCGTCCCTCGATGAGGGAGGCATCCAGGTGAGGCGGGAGCGGCCAAAAGCGGCCGGATGATGCCGACCGCCTGACCGGTTACTGCGTAGCGGCCGTTGAGGTTTTTGATACCACCGCGCTACGGCCAGGCGCCGCAGTCGCCGCTTCGCTCGCGTCGCGGCTCTGCACGATATGCAATTCCCGCGTGCGCAGAGGCAGGCTGCATTGCGCGTCGTTGAGTGTCTGCCGCACCTGGCGGGCGAGATCCCAGCGCATGTCCCAGAACGCGTCGATATTCGCCCAGACGCGGATATTCAGCACCACGGTGCTGTCGTCGAAGCGGCTCACCATGACTTGCGGCGCGGGCGTTTGCAGGGCGCGCGGGTCGGCGGCGGCGAGCGTGCGCAGTGCGGCGAGCGCGTGATCCACATCGTCGCGCACGGAGATTTCCACTTCCAGATCGAGACGGCGGCTCGGATTGCGGGTGTAGTTGCGGATCGCGTTGCTCCACAGCGCGCTGTTCGGCACGTATTCGCAAATGCCGTCAGCCTTGGTGAGGCGCGTGGTGAACAGGCTGATTTCTTCGACCGTCCCCGCGACGCTGCCACCGCCGCCTTCGATCCAGTCGCCCACCTTGAAGGGGCGCAGCAGCAACAGCATGATGCCGGCTGCGATGTTCTGCATCGTGCCTTGCAGCGCGAGGCCGATGGCAAGTCCGGCGGCGCCCAGTACGGCGACGATGCTCGCGGTCTGGATACCCAGTTGCGACAATGCGCCGATGATGGCCACCACGCGAATGCCCCACAGGCTGGAGTCGCAGAGGATCGGGCGCAGCGTGGCGTCGATGCGCTCCTGACGCGACAGCAGACGGTTGAGCGAGCGCGAGACGCGGCGGGCGACCCACCAGCCGGCCAGCAGGATCAGCGCGGCGGCGCACAGGTCCATCGCGATGGTAGAGAGTGCGTTCCAGAGAAAGCTCCACTGGTTTGGATGGATCTGGGCGAGAAGGTTTTGCATGGCCTTGACGGTCCTTGTTTTCAGGCGGTGGCGAGCGAGCGCCGCCGCGATGGTTCATAAGAGGCAATGGGCGCCGGCGTGCTCGCGCGAGGCGAGTGCCAACCCGCAGGAGCGGGACAACCCGAAGAACGACGCTTGAGAGCATCGTGGAGAAGGGACCGCCGGCAGAAGGGAAAGTTCTACCGGTATAACGTTTTTGACAGTCGGTGTTTCGAGGATGGAGACGGGCAGACGCACATGAGGCACGCCCCGCCGGCCGGCTTATTTCGCTGCGAGACTTGCCGCTACGTCGCGGTTTTGCCAGACGTTGTCGCGTACGGTGATCTTCTGCGGAATCAGATGCGCGCCATAGAACGCGTCGGCGACGCTTTGCTGTGAACGGACGATGTCGTCGGTGACCGCCGAAGTGCCGTACGGGTAGCGGCGCACCCATGTCTCGACCAGTTGCAGATCGAGACCGACCTTCGGTGCAATCAGCGCGGCGGTTTCGTCGGGATGCTGGTTGACCCACTGGCCCGTCGTGCGCAACTGGCCGAGAATCGCACCGATCACATCGGCGTGCTGCTGAGCGAAGCCGCGGGTCGCTTCATAGAAGCTGTATGCGGTGTTGAGGTTCGAATAGTCCACCAACGTGCGCGCTTTCAGCGTTTCCTGCGCGGCTGCATAGTAAGGATCCCAGATGACCCACGCGTCGACGTCGCCGTTCTCGAAGGCCGCGCGCGCGTCGGCGGGCGGCAGGTAGACCGGGCGGATGTCCTCGTAGCGCAAGCCCGCTTTCTGCAACGCTTCGAGCAGCAGGAAGTTCGAACTCGAGCCCTTTTGCAGCGCGACGCGCTTGCCTTTCAGCTCGGCGATCGTATGCAGCGGCGAATCGGGCCTGACGATCACCGCCTCGGTATGAATGCCCCCGGGCTCCGCGCCCACGTACACGAAGCCGACGCCACCTGCCTGGGCGAACACCGGCGGCGGCGCGCCCGTGTAGCCGAAGTCGATGCTGTTGGCGTTCAGCGCTTCGAGCAGTTGCGGACCGGCCGGAAACTCGAACCACTTCACGCTGTAGCCGAGCGGCTTGAGCTTCTGCTCGAGCGAGCCTTGCGCTTTCAGGATCGCGAGCAAGCCGGATTTCTGATAGCCGATGCGCAGAACCTTGTCCGTGGCGCTGCTGGTGTCCTGAGCGAAGGCGCCGGCAGGCGCCAGCAGGGTCGCTGCGCCTGGCGCGGCGAATGCGGCGCATGCCGCGAGGGTGCTGAGGAGCGCGCGGCCTGTGAATGCGGCGGGGAGTGATGCGGGCCGACGAGCGCGGCGGGTCGGTTGGCTTGCCATGCGGAAAATCTCCATGCGTGCGGTCGATGCAGCAGCCATGCTCGCCGGCTTCACTCCAGCTTGCGGGACGTATGCCGGTGCGGCTTAAAGGACGTTGCTGCTGCGGTTGAAGGATCGTCGCATGGACGTGCCGCAGCGCAAACGAAGCAATGGAGATTTGGATATGACGGGGGCGCAGACTGCACCCGCTCTGTGCGGCGGGTTTACTTCTTCGCTTTGGGCTTGTGCGCGCTGACGTGCCGCGCGAGGCCGGCTTCGGCGTGCCTCGCGTCGGCGGCGGATACGGAGGCCGGCGGCGTGTCGCCATGCGCGCCGCCGAGCTTCTTTTCCATGATCGCCGCGACGCGGTCGCCGAGATAATCGCCGGATGCTTCTTCGAGCGCGCGGTTCATCTCGGTTTCGACCAGCACCATGGCCAGCGGCCGGACCCGCCAGATGGCCTCGACCAGCGCCGGCACATCCGCCGGCGGCGGCAGGGCGTCGGCTTCATAGCGGTCGAGCTGGCGCACCACCAGGTCGACCAACGCCTTGGCGACGGCATTGAAATGCGGACGCGAGATGCGCACGGCGTCGAGCAGATCGGTGAGGGCGATGCCCTCGTGCGCCATGGTCGCGCCCGCCGACAGCGCAGTGGGACTATTGGCGACGAACGACAGGCCATTGCGTTCGAGCAGGCCGAGATCGACGGCCTTCGAGAGCGCGCTGGGCGAGGCCTTGTCGCCGAACATTTGCAGCAGTTCGAGCAGTGAATACTTCTTCGGCCGCTCGCGCGACCAGCGGCTGCCGATCGCCGTTTCCAGACCGAGAATCGAGCGCAGGTCGTGGCCTTCGTCGACGGCCATGATCAGGTCCTGGATGTTGGCGAGCGTGTAGCCGCGGGCGAGCAGATGGTTGATGAGCTTCAGGCGTGAGACGTGCGTGTCGTCGTAGACGCCCACCCGGCCGCGCTTCTCGGGCGGCGCGAGCAGGCCGCGGTCCTGATAGGCGCGCACGTTGCGCACGGTGCTGTCCGTCACCCGTGCGAGTTCGTCGACGGTGTATTCGTTGCGTGGCGCAGAGGACGCAGGAGGCGCCGCAGGGGCAGAGGGGAGCGTTTTCGGCATGTTGGGGATTTTAGCGCGACGGCGGCTCCGCATCCCCGGCGCCGAGCGTGCGCTGCATCAGCGTGGTGTCGAGCCAGCGCCCGTGCTTGAAGCCCACCGCCCTCAGCGTGCCGACCAGCTCAAAGCCGAGGCTGCGATGCAGCGAGAGCGAGCCGCCGCTGCCGCCGTCCGCGATCACCGCCACCATCTGCCGCCAGGGACCGGCCTCGCAGCGCGCAATCAGCGCTTCGAGCAGGACCCGGCCAAGGCCGCGGCCGCGAAACGCGTTGTCCATATAGATCGAATCCTCGATCGTGTTGCGATAGGCCGCACGCGGCCGGTAGGGCGTGGCGTAGCAATAGCCCGCAACTTTGCCGTCGATCTGCGCGACCATGTACGGCAGGCCGTGGCTGTGCACGGCTGCGAGGCGCTCGCGCAACGTGTCGACCGACGGCGGCGTTTCTTCGAACGAGGCGACGCCGTGCAGCACGTGGTGCGCGTAGATCGCCTGGATGGCGGGCAGATCGGCTTCGGTGGCGTCGCGCAGCACGGGTGCTGCGCGGCTTTCGGTCGACGGATTTTCGCTGGTTTGACTGACGCTGCTCATGGGTCTTCCTGTACGTGTTTTTGTTCGCGTGCGGGCTTGCTTGCCGGCGCTGCCCGGGACGCATTTCACTATGCCTTTGGTCGGCGTGAAATTGAAGCCGTTCAAAATTGCCGGCGGCCTCATCTGCTTCATCTGCCTCATCCACCTGATCCGCCGCCTCAAATCTGATCGCCGGCATCCCGCACCGCTTCAGCGAGAGCGTCGGCCACCGCCTGCACGCGTGGCGAGCGCCGCACATCGGGATGCACTGCGAGCCAGATTTCCCGCTCGACGTCGCAAGCCGGTTGCGTTGCGATCTCCAGCAACGAGTCGTCGCCATTGGCGATAAAGCGCGGCAGCAGCGCGACGCCCATGCCCGCCTGGCATGCGCGATGAATCGAGACGAGGTCGTTGGCGATCAGGGCGAACGGGCGCGCCTCGGCGAAGCGTGCGAGCCATTGCTGTTGCGGTGCGTCCGCCAGCGTCTCGTTGTAGCCGAGGAATTCCCATTGCTCGCTGCTGCGTGCGGCCCACGCGGCCGTGCCGTACAGCGCAAAACGCATCGTCCCGAGCCGCCGGCCAGCCAGCCCCGGTTCCTGGGGGCGCGACAACCGCACCGACAGATCCGCCTCGCGGCGAAACAGATTGGCGGCCCGCGTTTCGCCGACCACGTCGAGCAGCACGCCCGGATAGGCGCGCCGGAATCCGGCCAGGCGCGGCACGAAAAAGTGACTGCCGAACACCGGCGGCACCGACAGGCGCACCGTGCCGTGCAAGCTCACCGCGCCACGTGCGGCGCGGGCGAAACCGTGCGCCTCCTCTTCGATGCGCTCGGCGCGTTCAATCAGCGCGCGACCTTCTTCGGTGATCGGCCAGCCGCGCGGCAAACGGTCGAACAGGCGCATCCCGAGGGCCTGCTCCATCGCGTCGATGCGGCGGGCCACGGTGGAATGCTGAACCCCCAGCGTGCGCGCCGCCTCGGAGAGGCTACCGCCGCGCGCGACGGACAGGAAATAGCGGATGTCGTCCCACTGCAGTGCGGCGCCCGGTTTTGGCGCGTCGGTCGAATTTTGCACAGTAGTTGATAAGGAATGGGGAATTCCATTCGATTATGCTCGAAACCTACACTCGCTTGTCATCGCTTAACTGAGACAAGGAGTGCAGCAATGGATCGAGAAGCCGCTTATCAAGTCGGTATTGAAGCCTATGGCGACGCAAGCGCGCTGCAAGTCTTCGCGCAGCAGGTGGCGCCGCCCGCGCCGGGCGAAGTACAGATCAGGCAGAGCGCGGTCGGGGTCAACTTCGTCGACATCTACTTCCGCGCGGGGCTGCATCGCCTGCCGCAATTGCCCGGCGTGCTGGGCGTCGAGGCGGCCGGCGTAGTGGCCGCGCTCGGTGCGGGCGTGAGCGGCTGGCAGGTCGGCGAGCGGGTCGCCTATGCGGGGTTGCCGTGCGGGAGCTACTCGAACCTGCGCAACTTGCCCGCCGAGCGGCTGGTGCGGGTGCCGGACGGCGTGAGCGAAGAGACGGCGGCTGCGGCCCTGCTGCGCGGCGCGACCGCCTATATGCTGCTGCACCGCGTGCGGGACATCAAACCGGGCGATACGGTGCTGGTGCATGCCGCAGCAGGCGGCCTGGGCCTGATCGTGGTGCAGTGGGCGAAGGCGCTGGGCGCGCGGGTGATCGGCACGGTCGGCACGCCTGCCAAGGCGGCACTGGCGCGTGCGCATGGGCTCGATCAGGCGGTGCTGTATCGGGACGAAGACTTCGTCGAAGCGGCGCGCGAGTTCGGCGGTGGAGCGGGCGTCGATTTGGCGGTTGACGGTATCGGCGGTGCGACCTTGCGGCGCACGCTCGGCGCGGTGAGGCCGTTTGGGGTGGTGGCGAGCATCGGTGAGGCCGAAGGGGCGATCGAACCCATTGCGCTGGACGAGATCGGACCGGCACGCTCGATTGCACTCGCACGGCCTAGCGTGCTGGGGATGATGCGGGACAGCGGCGCCTATCGACTGGCGGCGCAGCAGGTGTTCGACCGGATCGGGGCCGGCTTGCACATTGAGGTGGGCGAGCGCTTGCCGCTCGTCGACGCTGCGCAGGCTCACCGCCGGCTGGAGACCGGGCAGACGACGGGGTCGGTGATTCTGATTCCTTGAGCGATGCGCGGTGGGTGCCAACAGGCGAGCGCGATAACGCGGTCACCGGCCGGCACTTCCGGCCGCCGCGAAAGCCGCGGCGGAGGCAGGATCTCCTGCTGACACCGACGTGTCGGCCTCAGCTATGGGAATACATATCCGGGTTCGATGCGTGGCGCGTGCGGCGCTTGTGATGGGTGGCCGCACGCTTCGGCTTGGCCTTGGCGGGAGTCTGAGCGTGCTGCGGCTGGGCGCCCTGCGAGGGGCGCGCATTCGTAGCATGCGGCGTGCTCTGGCCTTCACCGAACGTATAGGTCTGCGAGGTTTGCGCATATGCGCTGATGGACAGCAGCAGCGCCGCGCATCCAAGACAGGTCGAAAGCTTCATGGATCCTCCTTCTGAACGAGCGCGTGAGCATACCGCAATACGCCGGACAGCAGCGCGTCCCGGTTCGCGCGCTCGGTTCGATCGCGGAGCGGATCGTTCTTCATGGTCGAGCAGAACGCGAGCCTTGCACTGGAGATCGCGCACTACGGTTACGCGCCGCTAACCGGCCTGGCGCGCCGGCACGGTTCGCGCAAAGCGCCGCGCCCCCGCGACACACGCCACCACGATCACCGTGACGACGATCATCACCGGCGGCACCTGCTCGTGCAGCAGGAGGCCGGCCAGCACCAGCCCAAAAAACGGCTGCAGCAACTGCAACTGTCCGACGCTGGCGATGCCGCCCAGCGCGAGGCCGCGATACCAGAACACGAAGCCGATCAGCATGCTGAACAGCGAGACATACGCGAGCCCCCACAGGGCGGCCTGACTGACGCCTTCGAACGAAGCGGGCCGTGCCCACCAGGTGAGAGGCAGCATCACCGGCAACGACAATACCAGCGCCCACGAGATCACCTGCCAGCCGCCGAGGTGCCGGGACAGCCGCGCGCCTTCCGCATAGCCGAGTCCGCAGACGACGATCGCGGCCAGCATCAAGGCATCGCCGAGCGGCGCTGCATTAACGCCGTTGCGCACGGCGAAGGCGACAACCGCGCAACTGCCGAGCGCCGAAAACAGCCAGAAGGCCGCTTGCGGACGCTCGCCGCCGCGTAGCACGCCGAAGATCGCTGTCGAGAGCGGCAACAAGCCGATGAACACGACCGCATGCGCCGAGGTGATATGGCGCAGCGCGAGCGCGGTCAGCAAGGGAAAACCGACCACCACGCCGAACGCGACGACCACGAGCGGCAGCAGGTCGCGCCGGGCGGGGCGGGCTTCGCGGAAAACCAGCAGCAGGATGAGCCCGAGCGTGCCCGCAATCGTGGCGCGGGCGACGGTCAGAAAGATCGGGTCGAGCCCCTGCACGGCGATACGGGTGGCCGGCAGCGAGCCGCTGAAGATCAGCACGCCTAGCAGGCCGCTGAGCCAGCCGTCGGCGGCCCGGCTGTTGGTGGACGTTTGCATCGGGATTTCCATGAGCGCGATAAAACGCTCAGCATCCTCTGCGTCGGCTAAAAGTGTAAGCTACGGATCAGTACAATTTGTGCAAACTGTACCGAACGTGGAGCAGTACAGATGGCGGAAGCAAGCAGAGACAGCCAGGACAGCCGGAACAACCCGGCGGTGTCGCGCACCCGGGTTGAAGTCGTGATGGACGCCTTGCGCGAACGCATTGCGAGCCGTGCGCTGATGCCGGGCGCACGCGTGCCGTCGATCCGGGTGATGACGGAAACGCTCGGCGTGTCGAAATCGACCGTGGTCGAGGCGTACGAGCGGCTCGTCGCGGAGGGCGCGATTGTCGCCCGGCGCGGCTCCGGGTTTTTCGTCTCGGGCCATGCGCCGCCGCTCGCATTGGCCGATCTGGGACCACGCCTCGACCGCGCGGTCGATCCGCTATGGCTCACGCGGCAGTCGCTCGAAGCGGGGCAGAAGGTGCTGAAGCCGGGCTGCGGCTGGCTGCCGGCGGCATGGTTGCCGGAAGACGGCGTGCGGCGGGCGCTGCGCGCGGTGGCGCGCGACCCGCACGCGCTGCTCGCCGACTACGCCACACCGCCCGGCCTGCCCGCGCTGCGTCAGCAGCTTGCCTGGCGGCTCGCCCAGTACGGCGTCGATGCGCCGCCCGAGCAGATCATCCTGACCGACGGCGGCACCCATGCGCTCGATCTCGTGTGCCGCTTTCTGCTCGAACCGGGCGACACCGTGCTGATCGACGATCCGTGCTATTTCAACTTCCAGGCCTTGTTGCGCGCTCACCGGGCACGCATCGTCAGCGTGCCCTATACGCCGAACGGGCCGGATCTCGCCGCTTTCGAACGGGCGCTCGTCGAGCACCGCCCGCGCCTCTATGTGACGAATTCGGCGATCCACAATCCCACCGGCGCGACGCTCGCGCCAGCGGTGGCGCATCGTCTGTTGAAGCTGGCCGGCGAGCACGATCTGCTGATCGTCGAAGACGACATCTTTGCGGATTTCGAGGACGAAGCCGCGCCGCGTCTTGCCGCCTTCGACGGGCTCGCGCGGGTGGTGTCGATCGGGAGTTTTTCGAAGACGCTGTCGGCGGCGGTGCGCTGCGGCTTCATCGCGGCGCGGGCGGACTGGATCGAGCCGCTGATCGACCTGACGCTCGCGACCACCTTTGGCAACGGCCAACTGGCGGCGGGCGTCGTGCATCGCCTGCTGGTGGACGGCGCCTACCGGCGGCATCTCGAAGGGCTCAGGGCGAAACTCGCGGATGCGATGGGCGAGACGATCCGGCGCCTGACCCAGGCGGGACTGGACGTGTGGACCCGGCCGCGCGCCGGGATGTTCGTCTGGGCGCGGCTGCCGGATTCGCTGGACGCGACCGAGATCGCCCGCCACGCGCTGGCCGACAACGTCGTGCTGGCGCCGGGCAATGTGTTCAGCGTGGCGCAGTCGGCGGCGGGATACCTGCGCTTTAACGTCTCACAGTGCAACCGGCCGAAAGCCTATGAGGCGCTGCTGCGCGCCATGGACCTCGCGCAGACGCACGCATGATGCAACCGGTGGCAGGTGCGTTGGCCGCGTGGCTGGAAGTAGCACCCGGCCGCCACGTTAGCTCTCATACGGGGCGTCCCACTCTCGGCCACCACGTTAGCGGCCGCACGGGTCGTCCCACTCCCGGCGCCCATTAACCGCCGCACTCATTTACACAGCATCAGCACGCGCGCTTCATCCGTGCAATTCGACTTCGGAGGCGTCTTGTCGGCGGTTTGCGCGGGCGCCGCGGTCGTCATCCCCGCGGTACGGCGGGCGACACAGGCGCGCAGATGTTTCTCCACCGGCGGATAGTACTGCCATCCTTTGCCGAGACTCGGCAACTCCATCTTCACTTGCTTCCACTTGGGATGGCCGTGCTCCTGCAGGTTGTCGAAATTGCTACACAGGGAATCGGCGAAGCGATTGAGATTGACGACCGTATCGCGCAGCCCGTAATCGTAGGTGACGAGAAAGGCCTTCACGGTGAAGGTCGGCACGTCTTCCTTTAGCCAGTCCGGATAGCTGGCCGTGTGAATCGTCGCTGGAAAATAAGTCTGTTTCGCGCGCGCCGTTTCGGGTGCGTTGGGATCGACCCGCAGCAAGCGAAGCTGCTGCAGCAACTCCGGGTTCATGTCGGTAAACAGCTTGGCGGGCTGGCCGACCACGATCACCGCGACATCGACCTTCTTGACGATCAGCGCGGCGAGCGCGTCCTCGTTGCTCAGGTGCTGGGCGTTCTGATCGGCAATCGGCGCGCCGAACATCAGGTGATAAATCGTGTTGGCGGACTGCGCCGTGCCGCTGCCGAGCAGGCCGACGCTGATGTTCTTGTCCTTGATCTCGTTGATGGTCTTGAGCGACGAGTCGGCCCGCACGACGAAATTGATCTCCTCGTCGTAGAGCGGCATGATGAGCCGCAACGGCCGGATCGCCTGGCCGGCATCGGCATTGCCGGCGTTGGCCATGTCGACATAGGCCTGATACACGTCCGACTGCACCAGCGCGAGCTTCACGCCCGGTTCGTAGCGCAGCCGCTGGACATTCTCCGCCGAGCCCTTCGAGGCGATTACATCGAGATCGATGCCGGCCGGCCCGGCGACCCATTTCGCCAGGTCCGCGCCGATCTGGATATAGGTGCCGCGTTCGGGGCCGGTGACGATCTTGTAGTGCGCGGAATCGGCCAATGCGACCGACGCCAGCATCAGTCCGAGCCACCCCGCCAGAATTGTCTTGAGCATGGTCTTTTCACCTATCGGTCTGGTTTGAACAGGCTTTGCGCGGCGAGCCGCGCGAAGCATCGGTGAATCAGTTGTGCAACTTCGAGGTCTTGCGTGTTGCGAGGTGCGTGAAGACGGGTTTCGACTGCCTGGGTCGGGGCCTGCTCAATGCGCCGGCGCCGCCCCCGATGCGGGCGCCGTCGCCGTGCCGGCGGCCGGCGAATTTCGCCAGCCCGATTGCGCGATGGCCCGAGCCTGCGCGTCGGCACTGCCAGGCGCGGGAGCGATCGGCTTTTCGCTAACGAAGGGCGCAGCTTGCGCGGACGGCGGGGGTTGCGGTACCTGCGCGTTGTGCGCGACCGGCGCGTTGTGGCTGCCGAGCGGCGCCCAGCCGGTTTCGACGATCGCCTGTTGCAGCAGCGTTTTGGCTTCAGGGCTGCCGTTGTCGATGGCAAGTGCGTCGCTGGCGCTATGCGCCACGCAGTTCCACAAGTGGTCCTTGACGCAGACGTGGGCCGTTTGCAACGCGGCGTCGCGGCGCTGTTCGAGCGGCGTCAGTTCGTGCTGGATCACTTGTGCATCGGCGTTATCGGGTTCCATCTGGAATGCGGCGTTGACAGCGGCCTGCGCGCCGGACAGATCGTGGGCGTCCTCGTGAGCCCGCGCCGCGTGCAGGCTTTCGGAGAGATCGCGATAATGCGGCACGACGACCGGTTGAACCGCTGCCGGTGGCGGCGCTGCGGCCCGGTTGGCGGCGTGAGCGCCAGCTCCGCCATTCGCCGTCGTCTGCGGCGTGTACGGGGCGATTGCGCCGGCCGTTGATTTGGTGTCCTGCTCATCGTATGCGGCAGGAGCCGTGTGATGATCGCCCACAAGTGAATATGCGCCATAACCTAGTATCAGGACGCCAAGCGCGATCAGCCCGCGTGTGAGCAGCCATCGCGAGCCAAGCGGCGCGCCGAGCGGCAGATGGCTGAGCGGAGGAATCGGTGTATCCGGCGAGGCGAGATTCGGCGCCCGCGGATCGCCGCGGCCATCTGTGGAAACCGGCCGGTGCAGCGCTCCGCCGGCGCCCGGAAAACCTTTATGGGCGGGTGCGGCGAGCGGATGAGGCGCGCCGCAGTAAGGGCACAGGTCGGCGGGCTGGTACAACACCCCGCCGCAGCGCGTGCATTGCGCCGGGAAGCTCTGGCCTGGAGTGCTTTGGGTGGACATGTTGTGCCCCACCTGCGATAGGCTATGCCGTTACGGCATGCTTCGGATCGTGGTCGGGGCAGCTTGTTGTCGCTGCGCGAATCGCGATCCGCATGCGCTGGAGAGCAGCGCTTGCAACGTTGAAAAATTGCGACGCCGCCACGAACAATATGTGAGCTTTCGCAGTGAACGTCAATCGACGTTCGCCCCTACCGCGTGTGCGAAAACACGTTGGCGGCAGAGCGAAATGCTGCACCTGTCGGCAGAACGAACGGAAGGGAGACTTTTTGCACGGCGCGTGTAGGCACGCGCCGGCAGGCGGATTGATCGGATGAAACGCTTCACGAGACACCGCATGGAGAGGCGAACTCGCGAAGCGTGGATTTCAATGCTCGCGCAACGGATGATCCTTCAGCAGCCAGGCAAGGGCGAACGCCAGTACGACGACGCAGGCGGCCGAAAGATACACCGTATGCAATGCGCCGGCAAAGGCCTGCAGATAGTCGTCGCGCAGCGCCGCGGGCAACTGGTGAATTGCCGCCGGTCCGAGCGAGCGCGGCAGTTCGGTGTCCGGCGGAATCAAGGTTTGCAGGCGCGCGGCGAGACCGTTCGAAAACACTGCGCCGAAGGCCGCCACGCCGACTGAACCGCCGATCGAACGAAATAGCGTGGCGCCCGAGGTTGCCACACCCATATGCCTGAATTCCACGGTGTTCTGCACGGCGAGAATCAGCACTTGCATCACCATGCCGAGGCCGAAACCCAGAATGCCCATGTACAGATACATCACATGAATCGGTGTGGAAATCTGCAGCCGCGCCAGCAGCGTCATCGCCACGCCGACGAGGAACGTGCCGCCGATCGGGAACATGCGGTATTTGCCGATCTTGCTGATGACGCGCCCGGTGATCACCGACATCACCAGCAGGCCGCCCATCATCGGCAGCATCTGCATGCCGGCCTCCGAAGGCGTCGACCCTTTGACGACCTGCAGGTAGAGCGGAATGAACGTGACCGAGCCGAACAGCGACACGCCGATAATGAAACCGATCAGGCTGCTCAGCAAAAACGTGCGTTGCCTGAAGAGTTCGAGCGGCATGATGGGTTCGGCCGCGCGCTGCTCTTCGTAGATGAAGCCGGCGATGCAGACGACGCCCATGACCAGCGTGAACCACAGTTGCGGCGACGACCACGGCAGGATCGTGCCGCCCTGGCTCGTGAACAGGATGATGCAGGTCAGCGCGCCGGCGAGGAACGCCGCCCCCATGTAGTCGATGGTGTGCCTGATATGAGCGGTGTGAGGTTTGAACACGGCGCCGATCACCGCGAGCGCGACGATGCCGAGCGGCAGGTTAATGTAGAAAATCCAGCGCCACGACAGATGTTCGACCAGAAAGCCGCCGAGCAGCGGACCGATCACCGTGGCGAGACCGAACACGCCGCCGAACACACCTTGATAGCGGCCACGCTCGGCGGGCGGGATCACGTCGGCAATCGCCGCCATCGTGACCACCAGCAGGCCGCCGCCGCCGAGACCCTGCAGCGCGCGCAACAGGATCAACTGGGTCATGTCCTGCGCGATGCCGCAGAGCGCCGAGCCGGCGAGGAACAGCACGATGGCCGCCTGCAGCACGATCTTGCGGCCGAACAGGTCGCCGAACTTGCCATAGAGCGGCACGACGATGGTCGAGGTCAGCAGGTAGGCGGTGACCACCCACGACAGGTTGTTGAGCCCGCCAAGCTCGCCGACGATGGTGGGCAGCGCCGTCGAGACGATGGTCTGGTCGAGCGCCGCAAGCAGCATCACCAGCAACAGGGCCGGGAAGAGGAGGCGAATGGGCGGGTGCTGCGATGCACTCGCGAGTTCGCCCGCGGTAGTGGTGGGTTGATCCATGTGCAGGGAACCTGTCGATCGGGAGAGTTTGTATGTATTGAAATTAATTAATTTGGAGATTAATATATGCGACATCTCACGATTCGTCAAATGGAAAGCAAATGACCACTGCAGCACCTGCCGTATCGCGGCGTCCCGGCAGGCCCTCGGGTAGCGCGCGCGGCCCGGAGCAGCGTGCCCGCCTGCTCGATGCGGCGCTTGAACTGTTCGCGCGCCAGGGCATCGTCGATACGACGCTCGGCGCGATTGCGCGGGAGGCCGGCTTCACGCCGGCGATGGTGCATTACTACTTCAAGACCCGCGATCAGTTGCTCGACGTGCTGATAGACGAGCGTTTCCTGCCGCTGCGCACGGCGATGGGCGGACCGTTCGAGGCGTATCCGGACGATCCGGTGGCGGCCATTACGCAACTTGCGCGGCGGCTGGTGGAAGTAGCGGTGGAAAATCCGTGGTTTCCGCCGCTGTGGGTGCGCGAGGTGATCAGCGAAGGCGGTCTGTTACGCCAACGCATGCACGAACGTTTCGGCCACACTCATCACAAAGCTTCCTTGACGCGGATCGCCCAGTGGCAGAAAGAGGGGCGTATCAATGCGGACCTCGAGCCGTCGCTGGTGTTTGTGACGCTGCTCGGTTTGACGCTTCTGCCGCTCGCCACCTCGAAGATGTGGCGCAACGATCCGGTACGGCGGAGCCTGACGCCGGACGATATAGCCCGTCATGCAGTGGCGTTGCTGGTCAATGGACTGGCGCCCCAGCGCGAGACAAGCTAGGGCGCTGCTGTAGTGGCTACGAAGCGGCCACTGAGCGGTCACTAGCGATCGCGCCGGCCCTCGCCGCACCGGAAGCCCGGCGTCAGCCTTGCCGGTTCTTTTTCCATTCGTCATACGCAGCGCGGGTCGCCTCGTTCGGCGGATAGGTCCCGGGCAACGCGGCGCCTGCGCGAATGCGCCCGGTCAGAAACTCCTCGAGTTGTTCCTGTTCGGCAGCGGCTTGCGCAACTTCGGCGGCCATCTCGCGCGGCACGACGACCACGCCGTCCGCATCGCCGACGATCACATCTCCCGGAAACACGGCGACGCCGCCGCAGCCGATCGGCACATTGATGTCGATCGCGTGATGACGGATCAGATTCGGCGGCGCGCTCGCGCCGGCACAGAACACCGGCAGGCCGAGCGCCGCGATCGTCGTGCTGTCGCGCACGGGCCCGTCCGACACCATGCCGGCGACGCCGCGCACCTGCAGGCGCTGCGTGAGGATCGAGCCGAACGAGGCGCTGTTGCGTTCGCCGCGGCAGTCCTGCACCAGGACATGGCCGGCCGGAATCGTTTCGACGCATTTGCGCTGTGCGTACTCGGGATTCGCAAACAGTTCCAAGACGTCGATATCTTCGCGCGACGGAATATTGCGCAGCGTGAACGCGGGCCCCACGAGGTTCGGGCCGGTGTGCCCGGCAAGCGGCGCGACTCCCTGCATGAAGGTGTTGCGCAGGCCGCGCTTGAATAACTGGGTGGTCAGCGTCGCCGTGCTGACATGGCGGAGGGCTTCGAGCGTAACGGGGTCGAGTTCGTGCATCGTAAGATCGGCTGTGGTGGGGTTGGAAAGCGGCTTATTTCATTGGCGGCTGGAGCGTGGGTTCGAGGCCGTCGCTATTGTCGCGCAGCGGCTCGAGTGAGACTGGGTGCGCGCGCCGAGCAGCAGCGGGACCAGCATCAGCCCGCCGGGAATACGGTCGATCGCATTCTTGATCTTCATGCCGGATGCTCCTCCGCGGACGGTCTGCTCAAGCGCTTCGTTGTCGTTGTCGCGATCGGCCGGAGTCCGTGAAGCTCACGGATGGAGGGCGCCGGGCATCCCCATCGATGCGCGCCACGGTCATCGCCAGGTTCGAAATTTAGCACTGGCGGGTGCGGGCGCCCGCAAATTCGTGACGCTTTGAAGTCATCGTTTACACCTAAACGGGACAAGCAAAAATGGCATGACGCCAGGCAGATTTTGCGCTGTGGCCTTGCGTGAAGAACGTTGTGCAACTCATGCAGCAGTCACTGGCGCAACGAAAAAGGGCCGGTCTGCGAGAGCGTGCAGCGCGACGTCGCGGCAGTGGCGAGGTTTGGCGAGCGGCCCGTGACGCGCAACGCCCCCGGTGCGGAACAACCAGGGCCTCAAGGCGCCTCAAGGCACGCCACATGCTACAAGGGGAGGGGCAATGTTTTTCTCACCGAAAGATTGCAACTCGTCGCGCAAAACCATGTCGGACCTTGCGAGCATCAGTTGGCAAATCTGCTGGCAAACGTGCGGCGTCGAGTGTCCGGGTCAAACGGCCCGCGGCAGTCAGCGCGATACAATGGCCGCCTTATCGGGCCCAACCTGCTTTTTAGCAACAACGCAATATGAACGGAGTGTTGAGACTCGATCGGGCAACGATCGTACTCGTCGAGGATGACCCGCCTAGCCGGGAATCGCTGACGCTGTTGCTTGAATCGGAGGGCGCGCATGTCGTCGCGGCGGCGGATGCGGAAGCGGGCGTCGAAGCGGCGCTGCGGCTGTTACCCGATGCAGTGGTGTGCGACCTCGACTTACCCTGTATGGACGGCTTTTACCTGATCCAGCGGCTTCGCGATCACGAGATTCGCGGCGATCATGCGCCGGCGGTGGCCGTGGCGCTTACCGGCCATACCGACGACGCCTACCGCTTGCGTAGCATCGGCGAGGGCTTCCAGCATTTCATGACCAAACCGGCCCGGCCGGACGATCTGGTGGCCTTGCTCCACGACGCAATCGACGCCCGCGCGGCCGGCTGAGCTTGCTAAATCGGTCCCGCTAATTGAGCCAGCTAAGTGGGGGCGCTTATTGAGCACCTTTAGCAGCCAGCTTGGTGGGCCCACTGAGCGACCACCTTGGTGAGCCCGCCAGCAAGGCGTGCTGACCAGACCTGACGGGTCAGGCGCCGCCGCTTGCGGCTGCCGCTCCGGCCGCTTCCGCTTCGGCGGCCTGGCATGCGGAGCACAAGCCTTTCAGTTCGATTTCCTCGCTGGCGAGGCGGTAGCCCGCGTCTTCGATCTGCGCCACCAGCACCTGGCGCAGCTTCGGCTGATGCAACTCGGTTACGTTGCCGCACTGCTGACACACCACCAGAATGCCGTGCTGACATTGCGTCAGGTCGTGACAGACGGTGAAGGCGTTGATCGACTCGATGCGGTGCACGAGTCCCGCGGACAGCAGGAAATCGAGCGCCCGATAGACCGTGGGCGGTGCGGAGCCCGGGTGGATCTGGCGCATTTCGTCCAGCAGCGAATACGCCTTGGTGGCGCGCCCCGAAGTCAGCAGCAGTTCCAGCACCTTGCGCCGGATCGGCGTGAGTTTCTCGCCGCGTTCGCGGCAATATTCCTCTGCCAGCACCAGCGCGGCTTCAGGCGTTGCGGCGTGAGCGTGCCCATCGTCAGGTTCGTGGCCGTGAGCACGCTCGTCCGCATGGGCATGCGGATGGTCGTGCGCACCGGCTCGCGCCTTATCGCGCGCGGTGGTTTCTCTGGCTGGGGCGGTTTTAGCGGCGACCGCGGAGGGCTTTGCATTCTTCATAAGCCGATTATAAGGTCCATCGCGATTCGGCGTGACAGGCTTGGCGTCCACTCTATGGGATGCGCCGCGACTTCTGCTCAGGCGCCTCGCCAGGCATCCAGCGCAGCCCTGATTTCCGTGACGACGTGGCTCCAGTCGCCGCGCACGGTCTGCCGGAACAGGCGCACCCCCGGATACCACGGGCTGTCGCTGCGCTGCAGTTGCCAGCGCCAGTCGGGCGTGAACGGCAGGGCAATCCAGACCGGTTTGCCGAGCGCACCCGCCAGATGTGCGACGGCAGTATCCACGCTGATAACGAGGTCGAGTTGCGCGATGAGTCCTGCGGTGTCCGCGAAGGTGTCGAGGCGCTCGGCCACGTCGAGCAGCGCGCCGTGTTGCACGAGCGGGTCGAAGCTCACGCGATCGGCGTCGCGCACGGCTTTTTGCAGCGAGACAAAGATTGCCTGCGAGGTCGCCTTCGCGTCGAACAGCGCGGCGAGCTGCGACAGCGGGATCGAGCGGTTGCGGTCGTTCACATGCCCCGGGTTGCCGGACCACACAATACCGATGCGGGGCCGGCGGGCGCGGCCATTCTCGTCGCTGCTGCTTGCGCCACTCCCGTTGCCGTGCGTGCTTTCGAACAGTGTGTCCCATTGCGCGATGCTGGCGGCGTCGGCGTCCAGATACGGAGCCGCTCCAGCGAGGTCGGCGGCGCGGACCTTGAGCGCGAACGCGAGGCTCATCGTCGGACAGTGGTAGTCGAACGGCGGCACCGGCGCGCTTTCGCCGATCACCTCGGCCACGCCCGGATACCCGCGCAGCAGCGGCAGCAACGCGTCCTGCACCCGCAGCACCACGCGCGCACCGGCGGTGCTCAGCCGGCCGATGAAGCGCACGAATTGCAGCGTGTCGCCCAACCCCTGCTCGTGGTGGACGAACACTGTCTTGCCGGCAATGGCCTGCGTACCGGTCCAAAGCGTTGCCGGATCGAAACCGTGGCTGGCCGTGCCGTCGCGCCAGCGCCATTCGTACTCGCGCCAGCCATGCTCGAATTCGCCGAGCAACAGGTTGGTTTGCGCACGATTGGTGCGTGCACCGGCATCGTTCGGATCGATCGAGAGGGCCTTCTTGAACTGCAACAGGGCGTCGTCGAAACGGTGCAGATCGCGCAGCGCCACGCCGACATTGACATAGGCCTGGCCAAAGTTCGGCTTGATGGCGATCGCCTTGCGGTACGCCGCGAGCTCTTCCTCGTAGCGGCCCATCGCGCCGAGCAGGCTGCCCTTGTTGTAATGCACTTCGGCGAGTTGCGGATGGCGTGCGATGAGGCGCTCGAAGTACTGCAGGGCGCGTTCGTTTTCGCCGAGCTTCGCGAGCGAGAGCGCCGCCTCGTGTAACGACTGCACGTGATCCGGCACGCGCGCGAGGCAGCGCTCGAACAGTTCGACTGCTTCAGCGTGGCGGTCTGCCAACTGGCAGACGTGCGCGGCGAAGTAGATCTGCTCGGGCGAGGCGGTCATGTTTTGCAACGCGCGTGTCACATAGTCGGCGGCGCGCTGAGGGTCGCCCTGTTTGGCGGCGATATAGCCGAGCCCTTCGAGCGCTTCGCCGTGGTCCGGTTGCAGCAGCAGGATGCCGTGCAGCAGGTCGGCCGCTTCGGCCAGATGCCCGGCGCTGAATTTCTGCTGTGCCGTGGCGAGCGTGGTTGCGATGTTCTGATTCATGTCCGATGCTGCGGGGTCTTGCGCCTTCATACGCCGCTCAGGTTCACCGCAAAGCCGCGCTGCACGCCGGGCCGTGCGAACAGCGTCTCGTACCAGCGTTGCACGTTCGGATAGCTGGCGAGGTCGACCTTATGGCGTTCGTGCCGCCAGGCCCAGCCGAGAATCGCGAAATCGGCCACGGAGAGTTCGCCTGCGACGAATTCCACCTCCGCGAGCCGCCGGTCGAGCACGCCATAGAGCCGATGGGTTTCGTCCGAGAAGCGCTTCAGGCCGTAGCGGCGATCGGCTTCCGCTTCGAGCGCGGCGAAGTGGTGCACCTGGCCGGGCATCGGACCGAAGCCGCCCATCTGCCACATCAGCCATTCGAGCACCGGAACGCGTTCGCGCAAGCTGGCCGGCAGAAATTTGCCGGTTTTCTCGCCCAGATAGAGCAGGATTGCGCCCGATTCGAACACGCTGATCGGCGCACCGCCTGCACCGCCTGCACCGCCTGCACCGTCTGCACCGCCGGGTGCGCCGGGTTTGCCGCCCGCAACCGGGCCATCCGGATCGACGATGGCCGGAATCTTGTTGTTCGGGCTGATGCGCAGGAATTCGGGCTGGAACTGCTCGCCCTTGCCGATGTTGACCGGAACCACCGTGTACGGCAGTTCCATTTCTTCGAGGGCGACGCTGACCTTGCGGCCATTGGGCGTACCCCAGGCGTAGAGCGTAATGGTCATTTCAGGTCAGCGGAAAGTCGACGTATTTCTTGAAGCCGCTGCGGGTGGCGAGGCGCGAGTACCAGCGCTCCAGGTTGGGCAGCGACGGCCGCTCGACACCTTCCAGTCCGAGCCAGCGCTTCGCATAGACGCCGATCACGAGATCGGCCAGCGTGCAATTTTCGCCTTCGAGGAAGAAGCGGCCTTGCAGATGCGTGTCGACCAGTTTCCACAGCAGCGTGACGGCGGCGAAGTCGCTGGCGAGCTTCGCCATGTCGCGCTCGGCGGCCGGCGTGCGCACGAGGGCCCAGAACACAGGGCGCTCGGCCGGTTGCAGCGTGGACAGCGTCCAGTCCAGCCAACGGTCGATGCTGGCGCGCTGCCTCGGTTCGTGCGGATAGAGGGGGCTTGCCGGCGCATATTGCATCACCAGATAGCGCAGGATCGAGTTCGATTCCCATAGCACGAAATCGCCGTCGACCAGGGTCGGAACGCGGCCGGTGGGATTCATCGCCAGATATTCCGGCTCGTTATTGCGGCCGAACTGCATGCCCGCATCGATGCGCTCGTACGGCAGCACGAGTTCGTCGCAACACCACAACACTTTCTGGACGTTGACTGAATTGGCGCGTCCCCAGATCGTAATCATCCGGTAAATCCTCTGTTCATGGTTGGCAAGCCGCACGTGGGCGCGGCGTTCAACCGGTAACGATACACGAAGCGGCTTGTGGCCTGTAAGTCATCTTGCATCGGCCGTTTGGCCGATGCCGGACAGGCGCGGCCGTTGCGTACAATGGACGCACCCGAACATGACGAGGCATCGCATGGCCCGCATTGTCCCCGACGAATGGAAGAATCTCGCCGCCACCGGCGCCGCGGCGCGCGAACGAGAAACCCTCGCGCTGCTGGAAAGCGCCTTGCCCGACGCTTACACCGTGTATCACGGGGTGCACTGGACGCGGCTCAACCAGAGCTTTTCGGTGTTCGGCGAAGCCGACTTCGTGATTGTCGGTCCGTCCGGGCGTGTGATGATCGTCGAGCAGAAAACCGGCTTTCTGCGCGAGACGCCCAAGGGGCTCGTCAAGGTCTACCTGCAGACCGAACGCAATGTGGCGATCGCGTTGGCGCGGACCATTGAAGGCATGCACCGGCGTTTTACCGCGGCCTTCGGCGCGGGCACCTATTTCATCGAGGAACTGCTGTACTGTCCGGATCACGTCGTGAAGGACACGGCGATTGCCGGCGTCAACCCGGCGCGGATCGTCGACGCAAGCCGCAAGCAGCAGCTTGCCGCCGTCATCCGCGAAGCGCTGCCGGCCGACGAGCCGCAGCTTGCCTGCGCCTCGAAGATTCACCATTTTCTCGCCGACGAACTGGCGCTGACTCCCGACGCCAGCGCGCTGGTCGGTCAGGCGGGCACCCTCGTCACGCGTCTGGCCGGCGGTCTCGCCACATGGGCGCGGCGGCTCGAGTTCACGCCGTTCCGTCTGCGGGTGGCCGGTACGGCCGGCTCCGGCAAGACGCAACTGGCCGTGCAGGTGATGAAGGATGCGGTGGCGCGCGGCCAGCGGCCGCTGTACGTGTGCTTCAACCGGCCGCTTGCCGACCATATTGCGCGGGTGGCGCCGGCCGAAGCGAAAGTGGCGAACTATCACCAGTTGTGCGACTGGATTGCCCGCGACGGCGGGCGCACACCCGACTTCCAGGCCGCCGATATCTTCGAGCAGCTCGAACAGATCTTCGCCGGCACGCCGATCGACGCGCGCTGGCAGTTCGATGTCTTGATCGTCGACGAGGGGCAGGACTTCCAGCAGCCGTGGGTTGCCGCGCTCGAACGGCTGCTGCGTCCCGGCGCGGCGTGGTGGTGGCTGGAAGACCCGCTGCAGAATCTCTATATGCGCGCGCCGGTCGATCTGCCGGGCTGGACCACCCTCAAGGAGACCACCAACTACCGCAGCCCGCGCGACATTCTCGACTACGTGCGCGACGTGGTGGGCGCCGAGGTGCCGCTGGCGGCGGCGCTCGCATCGGGCAGCCCGTTCGACGGCTCCGACCTGTCGCTGTCCGCTTACGACGCCACGCAAGCGGCCGAAGGCTGCATCGACGCCACCAAGCGCGCGATTACCCAAGCGCTTTCGCTCGGGTTCCGCAAGCAGGACATTGCGGTGCTGTCGTTTCGCGGCCGCGAAGGCTCGGTGCTGAGCGCGCTCGATCAGCTCGGGCCGCACCGCTTGCGCAGCTTCACCGGCAAGTACGACCTGTTCGGCAACCCGGAGTATCGCGAGGGCGATGTGCTGCTGGAGTCGATCTACCGCTTCAAGGGCCAATCGGCGCCTTGCGTGATCCTGACCGAAGTCGATTTCGACACCTTCGACGAGCGCAGCGCCCGCAAGCTGTTCGTCGGCGCCACGCGCGCGACCATGAAGCTGATCGTAGTGGCTTCGCAGCGCGCGGCGCGCCATCTGCGGCTCGCGGACGGCAAGCCGTGAGCCGTGTCAGGGCGCGCCGCGCGGTTTTTTTGCAGCGCCGGCGTTTGGCGATATGATGCGGGCGGTTTGGCCATCACGCGCAGAGAGCGATGCGATGGCCGATAGAAGGACGTGTCGGGACCGGCCTGGCGACACCTTCTATATCTGCGCTTACGCGCAGGTTATCGGAAGGAGACGGGACAGTTGCACGAAGGCGGGTCGCGACAAAACAATAAAACAGATGAAAAAGGCCGTTGACATGCACTACTACAAGAAAGGCGCGCGCTGGATCGTGTGTCTCGCCATGGCGCTGGGGGCGGGGCTCGCCCAGGCCGCTCCGCTCTCGCTCGACGTGACGGGCGCGATTACCACGATCAACGACCCGGCGCACAAGGTCTATCACATGACGGAAGCGCAGCTTCTGGCACTGCCGGTTCATTCGATCACCACGTCGACGGCATGGACGCCGCGCTCGACCTTTTCAGGCCCGTTGCTCGCGGATATCCTGAAGCTGGCCGGGGCGCACGGCAGCCAGATCGAGGTGCGCACGCTCGATGACTATACGGAGACCATTCCCGTGTCGGATTGCGATCGCTACGGGGTCATCGTCGCGTATAGCATGAACGGCAAGCGTTTAAAGGTCAGCGATTTCGGACCGCTGTTTATTATCTATCCGCGCGACGCCTTCCCCACGGAACTCTCAGGCGCCGACGCGGACTCGAAATTTGTATGGCAAATCAAGGGCTTGATCGTCAAGTAATGCCGCACCGGCTGCGGCGCTGGCTGCTCGCGGCAGTCTGGGTCACGGCGCTCGCCGCGCCGGTTGGAGCGATTGGCTACCTGATGTACGCCAATCTGCTCAACCCGCGCTCCACGCAGTTGCTGACAGGCACGTACGACGGTTTTTACTGGGACGCCGCGCAGTTGCAGATCGCCTACGCGCGTCTGGAGAACCAGTTGCTGTTGTACCGCGCCGGCACCGATGCCGATTATCCGCGGCTGCAGCTACGCTATGAAGTGCTGCAGTCGAAGCTGCACGTGATGGCCGGCTCGACGCGCATGCTGGAGAGCCAGCTTGCGTTGCTGCAGCGCCAGCAGGGCGAAATCCGTTCGCTCGAGGAAATGCTCGACAAGCTTGCGCCCGAGGTCGAGACGTTACCGCAGGACCCGCGCCTCGCGGACCATATCGTTGCCGAGTTGCGCGCGCACTGGCAGGAGGTCAACGATCTCGCCTTGACGCGCCGCTTTGCCGACGTCGCCGACCGCGAAGCGCTCAGCCGCGACTTTATCGACAAGCGGCGCATGCTGTTTGCCGCCGGGCTCATGCTGGTGCTGCTGTCGGCCGCGGCCACGCTGCTGCTGGTGGTGAACGGGCGGCGCCGCAGCCGTCTGATCCGGCAGCAGCGCGCCGCGCTCGAAGCGGAGCATCAGGCGACCCGCGCCGCGCGCGAGGCCAGTCTTGCGAAAGACGCCTTTCTCGGCATGATCAGCCACGAACTGCGCACGCCGCTGCATGCGATCGTGTCGTCGATCGAACTGCTCGGCTTCAACTTCCAGTCCGAAGCGGACCGCAAGGTGATCCAGCGGCTCGAAAGCGCCGCGCGGCACCTCGAAGCGCAGATGCGCGACCTCACCGACTACGCGCGGCTTGGCGCCGGCAAGCTCGAATTGCGTTACGAGCAATTCGAGCCGCGCGAGCTGCTGGCGTCGATCGTCGACGAGCACACGCCGGCCGCGCTCGCCCGTGGGCTCGCGCTCGAAAGCGAGGCGAGCGGCTTGACCGGCCGGGTCGACTCCGATCCGCACCGGATCCGCCAGATTGTCAGCAACCTCGTGACCAATGCGATTCGCTACACCGAGAAGGGTTCGGTGCGGGTGCGGCTGGTGCAACGGCTGGCGGTGCTGACCATCGTGGTGAGCGACACCGGGCCGGGCGTGCCGCCCAAGCAACTGCCGCTGATGTTCAAGGAGTTCACCCAGCTCGACGGTTCGCGCACGCGGCGTTTCGAGGGCGCGGGCATGGGCCTCGCGATTGTCCAGGGGCTGCTGAAGCTGTTCGGCGGCAGCGTCGCGGTGGAGAGCAAGGTGGGCGAGGGCACGACGTTTACCGTGACGATTCCGGTGGGGCCGGTCGAGCCGGCTGTGCCGCCCGATGTCATGGCGGCGCGCGCGCAGCACGGCGAGCGCGCGCAGGTGCTGATCGTCGACGACAACAGTCTGATTCGCGAATCGCTGTGGGAAATGATTACGCACATGGGCTACGAGCCGACCGCCATGGCGAATGCCAAAGACGCCCTCGCGTGGCTCGATCTGCGGCGCTGCGACGTGCTGTTGCTCGACCTGCATATGCCGGATCAGGACGGCTATGCGTTCTTCGCCGAATTCAGCGCGCGCAGCGGACCGTCGTCGGGCGCACCGGTGATCGCGGTCAGCGCGTATGCGCCGGAAGCGCCGCTGGCCGACACGGCGCCGTTCTTCGGGTATCTGGTGAAGCCGGTGCATTACGAAGAACTGCGCGGCGCGCTGCAGCGGGCGCTGGCCGCGCGCAGCACGGTTTGATGGCCGGCTTGACGCCTGGCTTCGTGCGCGGCTCGATGGCCGGGTTGAGCGCTGGCTTCGTGCGCGGCGCGTTGGCCGAACCGGCCGCCGAATTACCGGCCTAAGCGCCGCACGGAAGCACCTAAGCCCGGTTCAGACGCTTCGAAAGATCGGCCACCAGAATGGCCATGCGCGCCGGCTTTTCGTAACACGCCACGTTGTAGTCGCGGATGATCTCGCTGATCTCGGACTCGCTGGCCTTGCCGGTCAGCAGTTCGCCGGTCAGCACGAAGACCGGTGCGTCAGGATTTTCCGAAGCCCGCAAGGCGCGAATCGCCGCTGCGGAAGTCTGCGTGCCGAACAGCCAGTCGATCACGACGCCGTCGAATACCTGGGTCTGCAACTGCTCGACGAACGCCGCCAGACCGTACATCGCCACCGCGGCGAAGCCGCTGCGCTCGAGATAGTCGCGCAGGTTGTCGGCCGAGGCCTGGTCGTCGTCGACCACGGCGATCAACGGCTTGTCGGCTTCCGCGCGGCGCGGATAGATTTCAATCTTGTGAACTTCGAAGGCGCTTTGATAGAGCGCGCCATCGTGACGCGTGACGCGCCATTGCCCCTGCTTCGAATAGGCGACGAATTCGGGGCGGCTGCCGGGTTCGAGCGCGGCGCCCACCCAGGCGGTGCAGGCGAGTTCGATGCCGCCGATGGAGAACACCGCTTCCTGGGCGATGGCGCCGACCATGCCGGGGTCGAGCGATTGCGCGCCGAACAGTTGCGCGGCCGGCTCGCTGAACACCTCGGCGACCTTCTTGATCTGCGACAGCGTCCATGGGCTGTTGCCACGGAGCTTGCGGTGCCCTTGAGAGAAACTCAGGTCGAGAATGCGGCACAACTCTGTGGTCTGTTGCCGCTTACCAATGCCGTGACGGCTCATCAACTCGCGCACGCGTTCCGCGACTGCGATGGAGTCAGGTGAGGTTGCTTCGTTGGCCATGCTTGCGTGGAGGTCCGTCTTTATAAATGTATCGGGTGAAGGACGCGATAAGGCTGGATGGCGATGCGTTGCATCGCCTTCTTTGCGAGCCGACCGGCCACGCATGGGAGAGCAAATGTACAGCAAAAAAACGCGGCGTTGCTGCTTTTGTGGAGCCGCGCGAGGATCTGCCGCGGGTCTGCCCGAGCAGGCGCCCCGAGCCGGTTGGGCAGCGGGGCTAAGCCATATCCGCGTGGCGTATTTTACCGAGGAAAGTGGGAGCGACTTGTAATGAAGTGTGATTCATTGTGGTCTTTCATGGGAGCATAGCGCGACTGATTTTGCGAACACCTTTCCAGTGAACCCGATGCCCTTCATTAAAGACAAGATCCTGCGCCATACCGGTGTGCCGTATTACTCGCAATGGGGCAGTCCCGACTGGGTGCGGCCTATCGTCGAGGACGCCGCCGATCCTTGCGACGACCCCGCATGGCAACGCAGCGGCTTTACCGAGCCGGACCATTACCGCTTCTGGGCGCCGCGCCTGTGCGGCCTGACCTGCCTGGAATCGGCGCTCGACTTCTGGGGCATCGCGCATGCGCCGCGCGCCGCATTGCTCGACGAAGCGCTGCGCCACGAGGTGTACCGGATGCGTGAAGACGGCGGCGTCGACGGGCTGATTTACCGGCCGTTCGCCAGTTGGGCCGGGCGCGCCTTCGGCTTGCGGGTGGAGGTGCTGCCCGAGGTCACGCTCGAGGAAATCGCGGCGCGGCTCGATCGCGACACGTTGGCGATCGTTTCGGTGAGTGCGGAAATTCGCTATCCGGATACGCCGAACGCGCAGCGCGGCGGCCATCTGATCCTGCTGCACGGGCGCGATGCCGAGGGCGTGTGGTTTCACAATCCTTCGGGCATCGCGCCGTATCAAAGCGATGTTTATCTGCCGTTTGCGACCGTGGCGCGTTTTTACGCGGGACGCGGCTTGACGCTGACCCGCGCGGCTCGCTGAGCGGCGCGGGGTTGCGCCGGGACAACTGCGCCGGCGGGCGGCGATGCGAGCCCGGTTTCTGCTGAGGGGACAGGTGCGCGGTGCGCCGCCGGCCCCGCGAATCAATGCTGAGCGGTGGTTTGCCGAAGCGGCTGGGCGAGGGCGTCCGGCTGGTTCTCGTCGTGGCCGGCGGGCAGCATCGCCTGATACAGGCTGTGACGCTCGGAGGAGCGCCATATCAGGCCCGCCAGACGGCCGATCGTCGCGCGCAGCGAAGCCGCCTGCGGGCGGACGGTGGCAGGAACGGCGCGGGACGAAGTGGATTGACTGGACATCGCAGCACCTGTGTGAATGTTTGAGATAAGGGTAAATACTTAGGTATTAGCCATTATCACCTTTTCAAAATTCACGGTGTGCGGTGCAGCAAAAATTCCTTTTGTCCGGCCGGCGCGTGGCTCCGGTCGATCCGCCCCCGGCGCGCGGCCGCCTCGTCTCCAGCCTCACTTCGGCGCGATATCGCGGCGCACCCGCATGATGTGCTGCTCGACGTAGAAGGCCGCTGCGTCGGCATCGCCGCCGACGATCGCCTCATAGATCAAGCGGTGTTCCGAGACGTACAGCCGGATCCGCCCGGCATCGTAAATGCCGTCGTCCTTGAGCCGCTTCCAGAGCGGCTGGTCCATGGTCTTCGCCACTTCGTCGGCGATTTTCACCAGTAGCGCGTCGCCCGTCATCATCGCAAGCTGCCGGTGAAACAGCCGGTCGCTGTTGTTCCAGAGCACGCGCTGCTCCGGGTCGCTCAGGTCGACGATCGAATCCATCTGCGCAAGATAGTGCTCGGCCAGTTCGTCGCGCTGCCCATGCGCCGCCGCGCGCCGGGCGATGGCAGGCTCGAGGATCAGGCGCACATCGAGTGTGGAAGTCGGGCTGAAGTCCGGATCGGCGAGCGAGGCGGATGCGAGCGGTGCGGCGGCCAGGCGCTGCAGCGCATCCGCGCAGACGTAGGTGCCCGAGTTGCGCCGCGTGATCACGAGCCCTTCATTCTGCAGCGCGCCGATCGCCTCGCGCACCGCCGGGCGTCCTACGCTGAAGTGTGCGGCCAGTTCGCGCTCCGAGGGCAGGCGCGCTTCCGCGGCGAACTGGCCGCTGCGGATCTCGGCGCGAATCCGCTCGGCGACCTGCTCGTAAATCTGCTTCGGGCGAAACGTGTTTTCCATGGCGGGAACAGGTGCTCCTGATTCGAACCAGATTGCTTCATGAATATTGAAACTGGTTGATGTAAAACCAAATGTGGCCTACATTTTGATCCAGTATAAAACAGATGGAGACGACAGGATGGTTCATATCGAAGCATTTTCGGCCGTTGTGCCGCACGCGCGAGAGGCTCGGCAAGCGCTATGAAATTGAATCGCGTCATCAGCACGGTTGAAGTGCATACCGGCGGCGAACCGTTCCGGATCGTCACCAGCGGACTGCCCAGGTTTCCCGGCAAGACGATCGTCGAGCGGCGCAGTTGGCTGAAGGAACATCAGGACCATCTGCGCCGCGCGCTGATGTTCGAGCCGCGCGGCCATGCGGATATGTATGGCGGCTATCTCACCGAACCGGTGAGCGAGGGCGCCGACTTCGGCATCATCTTCGTCCACAACGAAGGCTATAGCGATCATTGCGGCCACGGCGTGATCGCGCTGGCCACCGCGGCGGTGGCGCTCGGCTGGGTCGAGCGGACCGAGCCGGAGACCCGCGTGGGCATCGACGCGCCATGCGGCTTTATCGAAGCCTTCGTCAAATGGGATGGCGATCATGCGGGCAGCGTGCGCTTCGTCAACGTGCCCTCGTTCATCTGGCAGCGCGACGTCACCGTGCAGACGCCGAGTTTCGGCGCAGTGACCGGCGATATCGCCTTCGGTGGCGCGTTCTATTTCTACACTTCCGGCAAGCCGTTCGATCTGAACGTGCGCGAGGCCGAAGTCGGCCGCCTGATCCAGTTCGGGGCGGAAGTGAAGCGCGCGGCCAACGAAGCATTCAAGGTCGTGCATCCGCACATCCCCGAAATCAACCATATCTACGGCACCATTATCGACAACGCGCCACGTCATGCCGGGTCCACCCAGGCCAATTGCTGCGTCTTCGCCGACCGCGAGGTGGACCGCTCGCCGACCGGCTCGGGTACGGCGGGACGGGTCGCGCAACTGTATCTGCGCGGCGAGCTGGCGCGCGACGAGACGCTCGTCAACGAATCGGTGATCGGCACGATTTTTCGCGGCCGCGTGCTGTCCGAAACGAAACTCGAGCGCTTCGACGCGGTGATTCCTGAAATCGAGGGCGACGCGCATATTTGCGGCTTCGCGAACTGGATCGTCGACGAACGCGATCCGCTAACGTATGGTTTTCTCGTGCGCTAAACGGCGCACGTCGACGGAGTAACCTGCCCATGACCCAGCCGGCCACGCCGATTTTCGATGCCGCCGCCACCGCGCGGCTCACGCCCTACGCCGAACTGGTGGAGGCGCTCAAAGGCGCGTTAGTCGATTACGCACAGCAACGCATCGCGAGTCCCGAGCGGCTCGTCGTGCCGCTCAACGAGGGCGGCGTGATGCTCTCGATGCCGGCCACGGCGCCCGACCTCGCCATCCACAAGCTGGTCAACGTGTGTCCGGCCAACGGTCCGCGCGGCTTGCCCACGATCCACGGCCAGGTGATGGCGTTCGACCCGGATAGCGGCGCGACGCTCTTCATCCTCGATGGCCCGACGGTGACGGGGCGGCGTACCGCGGCCATCTCGATGCTCGGCGTGCAAACCTTCCACGGCGCGGCGTCGGGCCGCCCGGCGCCGCGCGAGTTTTTGCTGATCGGCACCGGCACCCAGGCCGCGAACCATCTGGAGGCGATCGGCGAACTGTTTCCCGAGGCGCTGGTGCACGTGCAGGGCAGTACGCCGGCCAAGGCCCAGGCGTTTTGCGATACGCACCGTGGTAAGGCCCGGCATCTGCAGCCGCTCGCGGAAGCGGACGTGCCCGGCTCGGTGGATGTGGTGATCGCCCTCACCACCAGCAGGCAGGCGGTCTACGCTGAAGCGCCGCGTGCCGAGCGCCTGGTGATCGGGGTCGGCGCGTTCACGCCGGCGATGCTGGAGATCGGGGCGAGCACCGTGCACGGCAGCGCATTGTTCGTCGACGATCTGGCGGGCGCCCGGCACGAAGCGGGCGATTTCATTCAGGCGGGTGTCGATTGGGCAAACGTGACCGGGATTGCGGCAGTCGTTGACGGTACCGTGGCGCCGCCGGCGGCCAGCACGCCCGTGCTATTCAAGAGCGTCGGCTGTGCGGCATGGGACCTCGGCGCCTGCCGGGTGGCGCGCCGTGCTTTGCAGGGCGCCTGACGCTGCAATTTTTTCGAGGCTGTCAGCCGCTCGCCGCGTGCAAACAATCCAAAAACGTTGCACCATAGGCGTTTCTCAGAAAATGCCGGTCCCCCGGCATTTTTGCCCTTGATCGACGCCTTTCACGACGGTGACACCGCGCTATGATTACCCAACACGCTTCTGCCACCCCCGAGCTGCCGCTCGACATGATCATCTTCGGCGGCACGGGTGACCTGTCGTTTCGCAAGCTGCTCCCCGCGCTATACATGGCGCATCTGCACTGCAATCTGCCGCCGGAAACCCGCATCATCACGATCGGTCGCAAGCCGTGGTCGCGTGAGGAATACATCAGCGAATTCATGGAATTGAAGGCCAAACCCTTCATCGAAAAGAAGGCCTTCGATGCGACCGCGTGGGACAAATTCATGGCGCTGTTCGAATACGTGCGCATGGACGTCGACTCGATCGAGGATTATCAGCACCTGAAGGAGGTCTCGCGTCCCGGCGTGCGGCGCGTGTTCTATCTCGCGACTTCGCCGGATCTGTTCACGCATATCTGCGACAACCTCTCTTCGGCGGGGCTGGTCGACGAGCACTCGCGCGTGGTGCTGGAAAAACCGCTGGGCCACGACCTCGCGTCGGCGAAGGAGATCAACAACGACGTCGGCCGGCACTTCAGCGAAGCGCAGATCTACCGGATCGACCACTACCTCGGCAAGGAAACGGTGCAGAACCTGATGGTGCTGCGCTTCGGCAACGCGATTTTCGGCCCGCTGTGGCAGGCGCCGTATATCAAGAGCGTGCAGATCACGGTAGCGGAATGCGTCGGCGTGGGTAGCCGTGCGGGCTTCTACGACAAGACCGGCGCGTTGCGCGACATGGTGCAGAACCACTTGCTGCAACTGCTGTGCATCGTCGCCATGGAGCCGCCGGTGTCGCTCGATCCGGACGCGGTGCGCGACGAAAAGCTCAAGGTGCTGCGCTCGCTGCGTCCGATGACACCCGAAGATATCTCCCGTGACACCGTGCGCGGCCAGTACACCGCAGGCGCAGTGGACGGCGAGGCGGTCAAGGGCTACCTCGAGGAAGATAATGTGCCGCCCAGCAGCCGCGCGGAGACTTTCGTCGCCTTGCGCGCGCAGATCAACAACTGGCGCTGGGCCAACGTGCCGTTTTACCTGCGCACCGGCAAGCGGATGCAGAAGAAGGTGTCGGAGATCGTTATCGAGTTCTCCGAAATGCCGTTCTCGATCATTCCGAGCGGCCCGCATCACTACGGCAACCGTTTGGTGATTCAGCTCCAGCCGGAAGAATCGATCCAGTTGCAGATGCTGGCGAAGGAGCCGGGCAGCGGCATGCACATGCTGCCGGTGAACCTGAATCTCGACCTGCAGCAGGCCTTCACCGAGCGGCGCGCGGAAGCGTACGAGCGTCTGTTGATCGACGTGATTCGCGGTCGTCTCACGCACTTCATGCGCCGCGACGAACTGGAAGCGGCCTGGGCCTGGGCGGAGCCGATCCTCGACGGCTGGCAGAAGTCGGGCGAGCGGCCGCGCAGCTACACGGCCGGTACGTTCGGCCCGGCGGCTGCTACGGCCCTGATGGCGCGGGAAAATACCGTTTGGGCGGAAGAGTCGCAGTAAGTCGGTTTGTCCCGGGCGGTGACGCTTGCTGTTCCACGAGGCAAGCATCGCCGCCCGGCGCGCGACGAGCAGCGCACGGCTCGCATCAGTAACGCGTGCTCGCCTTCGCGGCGATTGCCGCGGCGGCCGTGCGGGTTTCGACGTGCAGTTTGCCAAACACGTGTTCCAGGTGTTTGTTGACGGTGCGCGGCGCCATGCCGAGGATCTCGCCGATATCGCGGTTGGTCTTGCCGCGCGACAGCCACAGCAGTACCTCCGCTTCGCGCGCCGTCAGGTTGAACTGGGCGGCGAGCGCCGTGGTGTGCACGGCGTCGTCGAACTCCTCGAGCAGGATCAGCCAGTCGCCGCGCGTGGCCCGGCCCAGTACCCGCGCCACGCGGCGCACCCCGCCGGCGGCCGTTTCGAATGCGGCTTGCAGGTCGCAACCGGCGTCGACCCAGCGCACCAGCCACTGAGCCAGTATGGCCGGCAGGCGCGGCCCGGTCTCGGTCAATGGGGCCGGCAGGCAGTCCCGCAACGTTGGTGACGTAACCTCAGACTTCGTAGCGGGCCGCAAAACGGGTTGTAAAAGGGATTGCGCAGACTCCCTATCCACACCGCCATCCGTTGTACTGACTACTTCATCCGTCTCTCCTTCAGGAGCCGCGTAGTGCATGAGACGCTGGCGCGCGAGGTCGCTTTGCCAGCGGATTTCGCCGCTCACCGCAGCGATCAGGGCGGCGCGCATGCCGATCTCGAGCACCATGTCGGCCTGGCGCTGCAGGCGCGAGCGCTGCACGTGCGCGGCGATGCGCGCGCTGACTTCGCTCGGCTTCACCGGCTTCGTCACATAGTCGATCCCGCCCACGCGGAAGCCTTGCACCACATGTTCGCTGTCCGTGAGCGCCGTCATGAAAATGACCGGCAGGTGGCGGTTGCGCGGGTCGGCCTTGATGTGCAGGCAGGTTTCGAAGCCGTCCATGCCGGGCATCAACGCGTCGAGCAGGACGGCGTCGGGCGTGATGCGGGCGAGGCGCTGCAACGCGGCCTGGCCGTCGAGCGCCACCAGTACGGCGTAGCCGGCCGCGTGCAGTGTGTCCGACAGTAGCGCGAGGTTGTCCGGCGTGTCGTCGACGATCAGCACGACCGGTTTGCCCGCAGGCAGCTCGGGTTGAGTGTCGGGCGGCAGGAGCAGGGATTCGTCATGCATCGGGATGGACCTGCTGGGTAGGCGCAAGCAATTGCGCGAGTTCAGTCAAGCGGAAGCGCCGCGCGAGGGTGCGCAGCGGTTCCAGCAGCGTAGCGAGCTCGGGCGCGCCGCTCTCGGCGGCGTCCAGTTGTTCGATGAAGCCTTGCATGTAGCCCATTTCCAGTTGTGCGCGGAGTTTTTCCCGCAGGGTGGAGGGCAGGCGCGCCGGTACGTCGGACAGTGCCAAAGGCGCGGCAGCCGGGGCCGACTCGGCCGGCTCGGCGATCCACTGAAGTTGCAGCAGCGCGGCCATTTTGTCGAGCAGCAGCGGCAGATGCAGCGGCTTGGCCAGATAGTCGTCGCAGCCGGCCGCGGCGCCTTTTTCGCGGTCGTCGGCGAAGGCGTTGGCCGACAGGATCAGGATCGGTGCGCTCGACAACTGATTGTCGCGAATCAGCCGGCTCGCTTCGAAGCCGTCCATGGCGGGCATCGAGACGTCCATCACGATCAGATCGGCGCGCGCGGTGCCGAGCCATTGCAGCGCTTCCGGACCGCTGCCCGCCTCGACGACAGTGAAGCCGAGCGGCGCGAGCGTATGCGTGACGATGCGCCGCTGCTCGTCGAGATCGTCGACTACCAGCACGGTGCGGCGCACCCCGCTGTAACCCTTCAGATGCCGTGGGCTCGTTGCCAGCAGTTGGGGCGCGCGCACTTCGGGGGCGAACAGCTTGACGAGAAAGCGGGTGCCCTTGCCGACTTCGCTTTGCACCTGCAGATTGCCGCCCATCAGTTCGGTGAGCAGGCGGCAGATGGTGAGGCCGAGGCCGGCCCCATGGTCGTGCTCGCGCGCCGCGGCGCCGCGTTCGAACGGCAGGAACAGGCGCTCCAGTTCTGCTGCCGGCATGCCGGGGCCGGTGTCGGCGATTTCGAACGTGATGGTCTCCCACGCGTAGCCGGCGCGTACCTTCACGAGGCCGTGGGAGGTAAAGCGGATGGCGTTGCCGATCAGATTGATGAGAATCTGCCGGACCCGTTTTTCGTCGACACGCACCACGTCCGGAATCCTGCCGCTGGTCTGGAAATCGAATTGCAAGCCCTTGTCGGTGGCCTGCGGCTCGAGCATCGCCGAGAGCTGCGCGACGAAATCCGGCAGCGCAATCTCGGTCACGTTCAACTGCAGTTTGCCGGCTTCGATACGGGCCACGTCGAGCAACCCATCCACCAGCGCCAGCAGATGCTCGCCGCTGCGATAGATGGTGGCGGCCGCGTTGCTGCGTGTCAGCGGCAGTTCGTCGCTGTCCTGCATCAGCAATTGCGCGTAGCCGAGGATGCTGTTGAGCGGCGTGCGCAGTTCATGGCTCAGGCCCGTCACATAGCGGCTCTTCGCGCGATTGGCCGATTCGGCGGCGGCGCTCGCTTTTTGGAGTGCAGCGTCGGTTTTGCGGTGCGCTTCGATTTCCTGCATCAGCAACTCGGCTTGCCGTTGCGACTCTTCCTGCGTGACCTTGCGGTTTTCATTGGCGAGCACGAGCCACCAGGCCGCAATGCAGCCGATCAGCGCGAGCGCGAAGAACGCTTTCAGATAACCGTGCAGCAGGACGTCGCGGGCCATCGAGTCGAGCTGGGCAAGACTCTCCACGCTCTGATACCACTGCGCGGCCAACACGCCGCCCAGCAATGCCAGCACCACCAGCAGCAGACCGGCGTACTGCGCGAGCCGCAGGCCGGCTGGTCCGAGCTTGAGACGCGGGAACACTGCATGCACGGTTCCGCCCACCTGGGCTGGCAAGCGGGCGTGCGGCTTGCACGAGTCGTTGCAGCGCGAATCGAGCGAGCAGCACAGCGAACAGATCGAGCCGGCATAGGCCGGGCAGTGCGCCATGTCTTCGCGCTCGAAAGTGTTTTCGCAGATTACGCAGCGCAGCACCGCGCCGTGCTCGAGGTCGCGATGATCGCGTGCGAGGTAATAGCGTCCGCGCGTGGCGATCGCAAGCAGCGGCGCGCAGACGAAGGCCACCAGCAGCGCGATGAACGACGAGAGCGCTTCGGCATTGGCGCCGAACAGGCCCGCATGCGACAGCGCGGCGACTACCGAGGCGATCAGCATGGCCCCGACGCCGACCGGATTGACGTCGTACAGGTGGGCGCGCTTGAATTCGACATGGCGCGGGCTGTAGCCGAGCGGCTTGTTGATCACGAGGTCGCCCACCAGCGCGCCGATCCAGGCGATCGCAACGTTCGCATAGAGGGCGAGCACTTTGCTGATGGCCTCGAACACGCCCATCTCGACGAGCAGCAGCGCAATCAGCACATTGAAGACGAGCCATACCACCCGCCCCGGATGGCTGTGCGTGAGCCGGGCAAAGAAGTTCGACCACGCGAGCGAGCCGGCGTAAGCGTTGGTCACGTTGATCTTCAATTGCGACACGATCACGAGCAGCGTCATCGCGGCGAGGGCCGCTTCGGGCGAGCGGAACACGTAGTGATACGCGACCAGATACATCTGGGTCGGCTCGACGGCCTTGAGCGGATCGACTTCATGCTGGATCGCAAGGAAGGCGAGGAATGCGCCCCCCAGCATTTTCAGCGCACCCGGCACGATCCAGCCGGGGCCGGCCGCGATCAGCGCCACCCACCAGCGCACCCGATTCTGGCGCGTGCGCGGCGGCAGGAAGCGCAGATAGTCGACCTGTTCGCCGATCTGCACGATCAGCGAGAACACCACCGTGCTGCCGGCGCCGAAGGCGAGCAGGTTGAAGTCGTGGCCATCGCCGGAAAGCCCGCCAAAGGTGACCCATTCGGCGAGCGCGTGCGGCTCGCGCCACAGCACCACGGCGTAGGGAACGACCAGCAGCACGATCCATAAAGGCTGGGTCCAGCCCTGCAAGCGGTTGATGAAGGTGATGCCGAAGGTCACCACCGGGATGATGACGAGCGCGCTGATGACGTATGCCATCGACAACGGAATCTTCAGATACAGCTCGAGCGCGAGCGACATGATGGCCGCTTCGAGCGCGAAGAACACGAAGGTGAAGATGGCATAGACCAGCGAAGTCAGCGTGGAACCCATGTAGCCGAAGCCGGCGCCGCGCGTGAGCAGGTCCATGTCGACGCCGAAGCGCGCCGCGTAATAGCTGATCGGCAATCCGGTCAGGAAGATCAGCACCGCCACCGCGAGGATCGCGTACACCGCGTTGGTGAAACCGTAATTCACCACCAGCGCGCCGCCGATCGCCTCCAGGGCGAGGAACGACACGGCGCCCATCGCGGTATTGGCGACGCGGAATTCGGACCAGCGTCGGAAGGCGCGCGGCGTGAAGCGCAGCGCGTAGTCCTCCAGCGTCTCGTCGCCGACCCACGCGTTGTAATCGCGGCGGATCTTGACGATGCGCTGCGTGCCGCCGGCCTGCGGGCGCGATGCCCCAGCTTGGGCGGCCGGACGCGGCGTCTGTGGTTCCGTTTGGTGCATCGGGGCCTTTCGTCGACCGGTTGGGGGCTAGCCGTGCGGTCATGCAAATTGCATTCCACTCGCGGCCTGAGTGGGCTGGGCGCTGCTGGGCGGTCGCAGCCGGCAGGCCGGTGGGCAAGGCGGCGCAGCAACCATCCGGGGCATGCCGGCGACGCGATTATAAGAAGCGCAAATTGGCTGCGCCCTACGTCAAGTGACGTATTGGGATCGGCAAATTGGCTACCTACCTTTCGTTGCGTCGACTCCCGCGAACCGGTTACGAGGTTTTCCAGCGTGGGTCGCCCGACCACGACCAAGGAGAATTCGATGTCGCACGACGATCAGAACGAGCGGGGCATGCCCTCGGCACTGCGCCGCAAACTGTTGATGGGCCTGGCTGCCGCGCCCGCGCTGGCGGTGTCCGGCATCGCCCGGGCCCAGCAGTACCCGACCGCCCAGGTTAACACCACTCACCTCGCCGTGACCGACACCGAGGTGACGGTGGGGCAGTTGCACTCGGCGACCGGCACGATGGCGATCTCCGAAACCGGCTCGATTCAGGCCGAACGCCTCGCGATCGAGCAGATCAACGCAGCGGGCGGCATTCTCGGCCGCCAGATCAAGATCATTCAGGAAGATGGCGCGTCCGATTGGCCGACCTTTGCCGAGAAGTCGAAGAAGCTGCTCGAGAACGACCACGTCGCGGCCGTGTTCGGTTGCTGGACGTCGGCCTCGCGCAAGGCGGTGCTGCCGATTTTCGAGCGCGATAACGGTTTGCTGTACTACCCGACCTTCTACGAAGGGCTGGAGCAATCGAAGAACGTTTTCTATACCGGCCAGGAAGCGACCCAGCAGATCCTGTGGGGGCTGAACTGGGCGAACCAGACCAAGAACGCCAAGAGCTTCTTCCTGATCGGCTCCGACTACATCTGGCCACGCACCTCCAACAAGATTGCGCGCAAGCATATCGAACAGCATCTGAGCGGCTGCAAGGTGGTCGGCGAGGAGTACTACCCGCTCGGCACGACCAATTTCAACTCGCTCATCAACAAGATCAAGATCGCCAGGCCCGATTGCATCTACGCAATCATCGTCGGCGGCTCGAACGTCGCCTTCTACAAACAGTTGAAGGCCGCCGGCATCACGGCGGACAAGCAGTTTCTGCTGACCATCTCGGTCACCGAGGACGAAGTGCTCGGCATCGGCGGCGAAAACGTCGCGGGCTTCTACTCGGCCATGAAGTATTTCGAATCGCTCGACAACGACAACAACAAGAAATTCGTCGCGGCGTTCAAGGCCAAATACGGGCCGAAGTCGGTGATCGGCGACGTCACCCAGGCGGCGTATCTCGGCCCGTGGTTGTGGAAAGCGGCGGTGGAGAAGGCCGGCAGCTTCGACGTGGACAAGGTGGTCGCCGCCTCGCCCGGCATCGAGTTGAAGACGGCGCCCGAGGGCTACGTGAAGATCCACGCGAATCATCACTTGTGGAGCCGCACGCGGATTGGTCAGGCGCAGGCCGACGGCCAGTTCAAGGTGGTGGCCGAGTCGCCGAATCTGATCGAGCCGAATCCGTTTCCGAAGGGCTATCAGTAAGCCGCGAGGCGCGGGCGCCCGGTCCGCGCTGCGCTCGCCAGCAACCCGCGCGAGCGCGCCCTGGCGGCGCGCGCCGCTCAATTCGAGGAGAGAAGCATGTCGGCTTCGGACATTCTGAACATCACGCTGATGCAGGGCTTTGCAGGCCTGAGCCTGTTCAGCGTGCTGCTGCTTATGGGGCTCGGCCTCGCGGTGATCTTCGGCCAGATGGGCGTCATCAACATGGCGCACGGCGAGTTCATGACGATCGGCGCTTACACGATCTACATGTTCTCGCAACTGGCCGACAACTATTGGCACGGCTTCACGCCGGTCTACTTCCCGCTGGCCATCTGCGCCGCCTTTGCGCTCGCGTTTGCCGCAGGCTGGGTGGCGGAATGGGCGCTGATCCGCCATCTGTACCGGCGTCCGCTCGACACCTTGCTCGCCACGTGGGGATTGAGCCTCGGCATGCAGCAGACGTTCCGCTCGGTATTCGGCCCGAAGGAAGTCAGCCCGACATTGCCGGACTGGCTGATGGGCTCGTGGTCGCCGAAGCCGGGGCTCGACATTCCGATCAACGGCCTGTTCGTGATGAGTCTCGCCGTGCTGATGACGGGGGGCGTGCTGCTGGCGCTATACCGCTCGCGCTGGGGCCTGCGGGTGCGCGCCACGGTCGCCAACCGGCAGATGGCCAACGCGGCCGGCATCGACACGCGCAAGACCGACCGCCTGACCTTTGCGATCGGCTGCGGCATGGCCGGCGTCGCAGGCGCGGCGTTTACCGCGATCGGCTCCACGGGGCCAACCAGCGGCTCGCTGTATATCGTCGATTCGTTCCTGGTGGTGACCTTCGGTGGCGCGGCAAGCCTGCTCGGCACAGTCGCCTCGGCGTTCGGGATCGCGCAGATGCAGTCGATCAGCGAGTTCTTCATGACTGGTTCGTCGGCGCGCGTGGTGACGCTGCTCACGATCGTCATCGTGCTGATGCTGCGGCCGCAAGGGCTCTTCGCTTCGAAGGTGCGCCGTGCGTGACGCTCCGCTCAAGGCCCGCTTGAGCGGAGCGCGGCACGCGTTGGCGCATCGTCCGGCTCGCCTGGTAGCGAGCCGCCATGTCAATCGATTCAGCCCGGAGATACGAGTATGGACCCGCTGAACCCTTCCGCAGGCGCCCCCGCCGCGCCGCCCGATAGCAATGGCACGGCCGCGCCGGCCGGCGTGTGGCCCACGTTGCGGCATTGGCTGACGAGCGATGGATACGGCAGCATCGCCGTGCTGGCGTTGGTGATCCTCGTGGTGTTTCCGCTGACGCTCGATGTGTTCCGCCTGAACCTGATGGGTAAGTACCTGACTTACGCGTTCGTGGCAGTCGGACTCGTGATGGCGTGGGGCTACGGCGGCGTGCTGAGCTTGGGCCAAGGAGTGTTTTTCGGCCTCGGCGGTTACTGCATGGCGATGTTCCTCAAGCTGGAAGCATCCGACCCGATCAGCACGAAGATCCAGTCGACGCCTGGCATTCCCGACTTCATGGACTGGAACCAGCTCACTGCCTTGCCGTTCTGGTGGAAGCCGTTCCATTCGCTGCCGTTCGCCTTATTGGCGGTGGTGGCGGTGCCGTGCGCGCTCGCCTTCGTGCTGGGTTTTGCGATGTTCAAGCGGCGCGTGGGCGGGGTGTACTTCGCGATCATCACGCAAGCCGTGGCGCTGATTCTCTCGGTGCTGATTATCGGCCAGCAGGGCTACACCGGCGGCGTGAACGGCATCACCGATCTGCGCACGCTGCTCGGCTGGGACATTCGCGGCGATGGTGCGAAGCTGATCCTGTACTTCGTCAATGCGCTGCTGTTGCTGGCGGCGATCCTGTGCTGCCGGCGCATCCAGCGCAGCAAGCTCGGCACCTTGCTGCTCGCCATGCGCGACAAGGAAGACCGGGTGCGTTTCTCGGGCTACGACGTGGCGATGTTCAAGGTATTCGCGTTTTGCCTCGCCGCGGTGCTGGCTGCGATTGGCGGCGCCATGTTCACGCTGCAGGTCGGCTTCATGTCGCCGTCGTTCGTGGGCATCGTGCCGTCGATCGAAATGGTGATCTACGCCGCCGTGGGTGGGCGCATGTCGCTGGTCGGCGCCGTCTACGGCGCGGTGCTGGTCAACCTCGGCAAGACGTGGTTCTCCGAGAGCTTCCCGAACCTCTGGCTGTTTCTGATGGCCGCGCTCTTCATCGGCGTGGTGATGGCGTTTCCGAACGGGCTGGCCGGTCTCTACGAGAGCCACGTGAAGCCGTGGCTGCTACGCCGCGGCTCGAGGAGCACAACATGAGCAATACCGATTTCGTGCTGGCGGTCGAAGGCCTGAGCGTCTCGTTCGACGGCTTCAAGGCGATCGATGCGCTGAACCTGTACGTCGACCGCGGCGAGCTGCGGGTGGTGATCGGCCCCAACGGTGCGGGCAAGACGACGCTGCTCGACCTGATCTGCGGCAAGACACGTGCAAGCGAAGGCAGCATCAAGTTTCGCAACGAGGAGATGACGCGGCTACCGGAGTTTCGCCGCGTGCGCAAAGGGATCGGCCGCAAGTTTCAGACGCCGTCGATCTACGAAAACCTGTCGGTGCTGCAGAACCTCGAGGTGTCGTTTCCGCGCGGACGCGGCGTGTTCGGCGCGCTTGCGTTTCGTCGCACCCACGACGTACTCGACCGCGTGCGCAGCGTGGCCGGGGAGATCGGCCTCGCGAGCCAGCTCGATCTGGAGGCGGGGCTGCTCTCGCATGGACAGAAGCAGTGGCTCGAAATCGGCATGTTGCTGATGCAGGAACCGGAACTGCTGATGCTCGACGAGCCGATTGCCGGTATGAGCGTGCGCGAGCGCGAGGTGACCGCCGAGCTGCTCAAACGGATCTGCCGGAACCGCTCGATGATCGTCATCGAACACGACATGGCGTTCGTCGAGCAGATCGCCCACAAGGTCACGGTGATGCATCAGGGAAAGATTCTTGCCGAAGGAGCGATGGAGCAGGTGCAAGCCGATCCGCGCGTGATCGATGTCTATCTTGGCCACTGAGTTAACCACTGAATTGGCCACGGAATGCGCCGCCAGGCCGGCGAGCGAGGAGCCCAGCATGTTGAATGTCGACGAGGTATTCGTCAGTTACGGCCAGAGCGAAGTGCTGCATGGCATCAGCTTCCAGGCGGCGAAAAACGAAACGGTGGCGATCATGGGGCGCAACGGCATGGGCAAGACGACCCTGTTCAAGTCGCTGATCGGCATTTTGCCGCTCAAGGGCGGCTCGGTGCGGGTGGACAGTCAGGAGGTTTCGCACGACGAAAGCTTCCGGCGCGTCGCCAAAGGCATCGCCTATGTCCCCCAAGGGCGGCAGATTTTCGCCACGCTGACGGTGGAGGAAAACATCCAGACCGGCCTCGAGAACGTTCGCGACAGACGCGTCCCCGAGGAGATCTATGCGCTGTTCCCGGTGCTCTACGAGATGCGCGCCCGCAAGGGCGGCAACCTGTCGGGCGGCCAGCAGCAACAGCTCGCGATTGCCCGCGCTCTCGTCACGCAGCCCAAGGTGCTGCTGCTCGACGAGCCGACCGAAGGCATCCAGCCGTCGATCATCAAGGACATTGCCAAAGCGCTGAACGAGATCCGCAAGCTGCGCGACATCACGATCGTCGTCTCGGAGCAGGTGCTGAGTTTCGCGCTCGATGTCGCCGACCGGCTGTTCGTCATCGAAGGCGGCCGGCTGGTGCACGAGAGTCCGCGCAGCGCCGCCGACACCGCGAAGATCCGCGAGTACCTGTCGGTGTGAGCCGACGGTCCGTCATTTCCAAGAGGAGAGTTTGCTATGGCTGAAACGCTAATCAAGGTCGACCTGAATCAGTCGGCCTACGAAAACGAAAACATTCATAACCGCTGGCACCCCGACATCCCGATGGCCTGCTGGGTCAACCCGGGCGACGACTTCATTCTCGAAACCTACGACTGGACCGGCGGCTTCATCAAGAACAACGACAGTGCCGACGACGTGCGCGACATCGACCTGTCGATCGTGCACTTCCTGTCCGGTCCGGTCGGCGTGAAAGGCGCGGAGCCGGGCGACCTGCTGGTGGTCGATCTGCTCGACATCGGTGCGAAGCAGGAGAGCCAGTGGGGCTTCAACGGCTTCTTCTCGAAGAAGAACGGCGGCGGATTTCTGACCGATCATTTTCCACTGGCGCAGAAGTCGATCTGGGATTTCCACGGTCTCTATACGAGTTCGCGCCATATTCCCGGCGTGAGCTTTGCGGGCCTGATTCACCCGGGGCTGATCGGCTGCCTGCCCGACCCGAAGATGCTGGCGACGTGGAACGAGCGCGAGGCGGCCTTGATTGCCACGGACCCGCAGCGGGTGCCGGGTCTCGCCAATCCGCCGTTTGCATCGACGGCGCACATGGGGCGTCTGGCCGGCGAGGCGCATGACAAGGCGGCTGCGGAAGGCGCACGCACGGTGCCGCCGCGCGAGCACGGCGGCAACTGCGACATCAAGGATCTGTCGCGCGGCTCGAAAGTTTACTTTCCGGTGTATGTCGACGGCGCGGGCCTGTCGGTGGGCGACTTGCACTTCAGCCAGGGCGACGGCGAAATCACTTTCTGCGGCGCCATCGAGATGGCCGGCTGGGTGCATATGAAAGTCGAGCTGATCAAGGGCGGCATGGCCAAATACGGCATCCGGAATCCGATCTTCAAGCCGAGCCCGATCACCCCGAACTATAACGACTACCTGATTTTCGAGGGCATTTCGGTCGATGAAGCGGGCAAGCAACACTATCTGGACGTGCATGTCGCTTACCGGCAGGCTTGCCTGAATGCCATCGAATACCTGACGAAGTTCGGTTACTCGCGCGCGCAAGCCTATTCGATTCTCGGGACGGCGCCGGTACAGGGGCACATCAGCGGCGTGGTGGATGTGCCTAACGCCTGCGCGACGCTGTGGCTGCCGACGCAGATTTTCGACTTCGATATCCGGCCAACCGCGGCTGGACCGGTCAGGCATATCGCCGCCGGCGGGGTCGATTTGCCGTTGTCGCCGGATCTGGTTTGAAGTGGGAGCGCCTGGGCCGGCTCGATCAGCGGTCCCGCTCAGGCGGCCACTGCATAGACGATTACCGGCCGCTCAACCAAAGCGGCACGACGTTCGATGTGCCCGCGGGTGAGGCACACCGGCTCATCAAGCTTCACAGGACGACACCATGCCTACTTACGAATACCGTTGCGAAAGCTGTGGCAGTTTCGCGGCACTGCGCCGCGTCGCCGAGCGTGACATGGCCTGCACCTGTCCCACATGCGGAGCGCCGGCGCAGCGCACGCTCAGCCTGCCGGCCTTGTCCTTGATGGCGGCGAGCGCTCGCACCGGGCATCAGCTCAACGAGCGCGCGGCGCATGCGCCGCAGCGTTCGGGTGAATACCAGCATCGCCATGGGCCGGGATGCGGTTGCGGGTCGAAGCCGGCCGGCGGCGCCACCAAGGCCGGCTTCAAAACCAATGCCACTGGCCGGCCGTGGATGATCAGTCACTGACGATGCGTAGACCGGGCCGTGAGCGTCAATAGATATCCACGCGCCCCGGAAACGTCTCGTCGAACACCGCGGCGTCCTCGGCCGGCACCGCGCCGCGCTGCTCGCGGAACATCACGGGCGGCACGCCGAACTGCTTGCGGAATTCGCGGCCCAGGTGCGAGGCGTCCGAGAAGCCGCAGCTCGACGCGATATCGGCCACCGTGCGGTCCGAACTGGTCAACAGCCACGCTGCGGTTCGCAGACGCACCTGCTTGGCGAACGCCTGTGGGCTCTTGCCGGTTTCCGCCTTGAAGAGCCGCTCCAGTTGCCGCGGCGACATATCGAGCTTGCAGGCCAGTTCTTCGAGCGGCAGCGAGCGCCCCACGTGCTGTTCCATCAGGAGAATCGCCCGCTTGACCTTCGGATGCGTGGCCGGCTCCAGACCCGGCGGATGCGGCTGCGGCGCGTTGCCTTTCTGCATCTCGCCGACCAGCAGGATGCGCAAGGCCTTCTGCACGGTCGCGTGCTCGAAGTGCCGCAGCAGGATCGCGGCGGCGACGTCGATGGAGGCCCGCCCGCCTGAGCAGGTGATGCGCCGGCGGTCGATCACGAACAGGCGGTCGGCGATCAGCGCATCCGAATTCACCGACGGAAAGCGCTCGACAAAATCCCAGTAGTGAAACCAGCTCACGCAGATGCGGTGCTCGTCCAGCACGCCGGCGCGCATCAGCGCAAACACGCCGGTGCAGATCCCGACCAGCGTGGTGTTGCCGCGCGCCGCCTGGCGGATGAACTGCAGCGTCTCGTCATTCGCCTGCGGCCCGGAGTGCAGCAGGCCGCCTACCACCACGACGTAATCGAACGGCTCGGCGTGCTCGAAAGTCTCCCATGGCGTGATCTGGATGCCGCAACTGGCGCGCACCGGCGCCAGCGTGTCGCCGATCACGCTCCACGAGCAGCGCACCGGCTTGCTGTGGTCGCCTTCGTCGGCGGACAGCCGCAGCATATCGACGAAGCCGGAGAATGCCGTCAGCGTGAAATTCGGCAGCAGCACGATGCCGAAACGGATGCGCTCCTTGGGGACGCCGTCGATTGAGGTCAGCGGTAACGACTCTACGGTTTTCATCGTGCAGCAGCGCCAGGGTGCGTCATTAGGGGCAAGGGAGGGGCAAAACGGGCCAAGCGAGGGCCAAAGGGGCTGGGCCGCGCTCAGCCGCAGTGCCGTCACGCGGAACCGCGGCGCATCGGCCGCCAGCCGCCAGCCGCGCGCGCGGGCGCTGGCGCGCGATGCTTGCTAGCGTCGCTGATTCGCGCCGCCGCCACTTGCGCTTTTCCGCCGTGAACCATCGCAGAAACGAACCGCCGCCAGGCCTGACGGGGCGGTGGCGTCGTCATCCCAACGCGATGGCGTTTTTGTTCTATCGGCCAATTTTACGCGCTGGTGTACTGACGCCATACAGGAGATTGCGCGGAAAGTTCGCGCCGACGCCCGGACCGGAGGGTCAGCCGCCATCAAAGCGGAGATTCGCCGGCCGGCAACCCGACCCCTTACCACCAGGCAGCCCCATGAACGTCAGCGTCTTCGATCTGTTCAAGATCGGCATCGGCCCGTCGAGTTCGCACACGGTCGGCCCGATGATCGCCGCCTGCCGCTTCGCCTCGCATATCGAAGATGCCAACCTGCTCGGCTTCGTGCGGCGCGTCAAGGTCGAGCTATATGGCTCGCTCGGCGCGACCGGCAAGGGTCACGGCACGGACAAGGCAGTGCTGCTCGGCCTCGAAGGGCATCTGCCCGATACGATCGATCCGGACCTGATCGAGCCGCGTCTCGCGCAGATTCGCGCGGACAAGGCGCTGTTGTTGCTCGGCAAGCACCGCGTGCAATACGACGAGAAAGAGCATCTGTCGTTCTTCCGCAAGCTGATGGCCGGCACCGGCGTGGTTCACCCGAACGGCATGCGCTTTCAGGCGTTCGACGAAAACGGCCAGTTGCTGGTCGAGAAGGAGTATTACTCGGTCGGCGGCGGGTTTGTGGTGAACCGTGAGGGCGATCGCGTCAACGGCGTGCGTGCGGGCGGCGAGGTGCCGTTGCCGTTTCGCACCGGCGACGATCTGCTGCGGATGTGCCGCGAGAGCGGCCTGTCGATCGCCGAAGTGGCAATGGCTAACGAGTGCGCGTCGCGCGCCGGCGTGTCTGCCCAGGGGACGTCCGCCAGGGCGGAAGTCCGCGAAGGACTGCTGGCGATCTGGCGCACCATGGCGGCCTGCGTCGAGCGCGGCTGCAAGGTGCGCGGCGAATTGCCCGGCCCGATGCGCGTGAAACGCCGCGCCGCGGACCTGTCGAGCAACCTGCGCCTGCGCTCCGAAGAGTCGTTGCGCGATCCGCTCTCGATGCTCGACTGGGTCAACCTGTATGCGATGGCCGTCAACGAAGAGAACGCCGCCGGCGGGCGCGTCGTGACGGCGCCGACCAACGGCGCGGCCGGCGTGATTCCCGCGGTGCTGCATTACTACGTGAAGTTCGTGCCGGGTTCGAACGACGACGGCATCGTCACCTTTTTGCTGACCGCTGCGGCGATCGGCATCATTTACAAGGAAACCGCCTCGATCTCCGGCGCCGAAGTGGGCTGCCAGGGCGAGGTGGGCGTGGCCTGCTCGATGGCCGCGGCGGCGCTCGCCGCGGTGATGGGCGGCACGCCGTCGCAAGTCGAGAACGCCGCCGAGATCGGCATGGAACACAACCTGGGCATGACCTGCGACCCGGTTGGCGGCCTCGTGCAGATTCCGTGCATCGAGCGCAACGCGATGGGCGCGATCAAGGCGCTGAATGCGTCGCGCATGGCCTTGAAGGGCGACGGCCAGCACTACGTATCGCTCGACAACGTGATCAAGACGATGCGCGAAACCGGCGCCGATATGAAGACGAAATACAAGGAGACGTCGCGCGGTGGTCTCGCCGTGAACGTCATCGAATGTTAAAGACAGCCCCCACCCCCGCCGCTTCGCGCCAGGGCCCCCCAAGGGGGGGCAAGAAAACTTGGGGCGGCCCGGCGCTTTCTTGCCTGCGAGGGCTAATCACATGAGCCGCTATTCGATATTCAGTTTGTTCCGCAACGGGTTGTCGTATCACGAGAACTGGGAGCGGCAGTGGAGAAGCCCGGAGCCGAAGCGCGAGTACGACGTGGTGATCGTCGGCGGCGGCGGTCATGGTCTGGCGACGGCGTATTACCTCGCCAAAGAACATGGCGTGCGCAACATCGCGATTCTCGAGAAGGGCTGGATCGGCGGCGGCAATACCGCGCGCAACACGACCATCGTGCGCTCGAATTACCTGTGGGACGAATCGGCCGCGCTGTACGAGAAGGCCATGAAGCTCTGGGAAGGGCTGGCGCAGGACCTCAACTACAACGTGATGTTCAGCCAGCGCGGCGTGCTCAATCTTGCGCATACGCTGCAGGACGTGCGCGATACCGAGCGTCGTGTGAACGCGAACCGGCTGAACGGCGTGGATGCCGAATTTCTGACGCCCGCGCAGATCAAGGAAATCGAACCGACCATCAACCTCAACAGCCGCTATCCGGTGCTGGGCGCCTCGATCCAGCGCCGTGCGGGCGTGGCGCGTCACGATGCGGTGGCCTGGGGCTTTGCACGCGGCGCGGACCAGCATGGCGTCGACATCATCCAGAACTGCCAGGTCACCGGCATTCGCCGCGAAGGCGGCGCCGTGACGGGCGTCGATACGGTCAAGGGTTTTATCAAGGCGAAGAAGGTGGCCGTGGTCGCCGCGGGCAATACCTCGACGCTCGCGGATATGGCCGGCGTGCGCCTGCCGTTGGAAAGCCATCCGCTGCAGGCGCTGGTGTCCGAGCCGATCAAGCCGGTGGTCAATACCGTGATCATGTCGAACGCGGTGCATGCGTATATCAGCCAGTCCGACAAGGGCGATCTGGTGATCGGCGCGGGCGTCGACCAATACACGGGCTTCGGTCAGCGCGGCAGTTTCAACATCATCGAAGGCACGCTACAAGCGATTGTCGAAATGTTTCCGGTGTTCTCGCGGGTACGGATGAACCGGCAGTGGGGCGGCATTGTGGATGTTTCGCCGGATGCCTGCCCGATCATCAGCAAGACCGACGTGAAGGGGCTGTACTTCAACTGCGGCTGGGGTACGGGCGGCTTCAAGGCGACGCCGGGCTCGGGCTGGGTGTTCGCGCACACAATCGCCAACGACGCGCCGCATCCGTTGAACGCGCCGTTCTCGCTGGACCGCTTCTACACAGGACACCTGATCGACGAACACGGCGCCGCTGCCGTGGCCCACTAACGCTAATCGCCCACGCAGGGGAGAAACCTATGTTGATGATCGAATGCCCGTGGTGCGGGCCGCGCGCCGAATCCGAATTTTCGTGCGGTGGCGAAGCCGATATAGCCCGTCCGCTCGAAACCGAAAAACTGACCGACAAGGAATGGGGCGACTACCTGTTCATGCGCAAGAACCCGCGCGGCGTGCATCGCGAGCAATGGCTGCATACGCAGGGCTGCCGCCGCTGGTTCATGGCGACGCGCGATACGGTCTCCTATCAGTTTCTCGGCTATGAAACCTTCGGCGGCCCGGCTGCCGGTGCCGCCGCCAACGACGCTCACGAGGGCAACAAGCAATGAGCCAGAAAGACCGCCTCGGCGCCGGTGGGCGCATCAATCGCGCGATTCCGCTGACCTTCACCTTCAACGGCCGCACCTATCAGGGTTTTCAGGGCGACACGCTGGCCTCGGCGCTGCTTGCGAACGGTGTGCACTTTGTGGCGCGCAGTTTCAAGTATCACCGTCCGCGCGGCATCGTCACGGCGGGCGTCGAAGAGCCGAATGCCGTGGTGCAACTGGAGCGGGGCGCCTATACGGTGCCGAATGCGCGCGCCACGGAAGTGGAGTTGTATCAGGGCCTGGTGGCGACGAGCGTGAATGCCGAGCCGAGTCTCGAACACGACCGCATGGCGATCAACCAGAAGTTCTCGCGCTTCCTGCCGGCCGGGTTTTACTACAAGACCTTCATGTGGCCGCGTAAGTGGTGGCCGAAGTACGAAGAGAAGATTCGCGAAGCGGCGGGTCTCGGCAAGGCGCCCGAGACACTCGACGCCGACCGTTACGACAAGTGTTTTGCGTACTGCGACGTACTGGTGGTGGGCGGCGGCCCGGCCGGGCTGGCGGCGGCGCACGCGGCGGGCCTGTCGGGTGCGCGCGTGATGCTGGTCGACGATCAGCGCGAACTCGGCGGCAGTCTGCTGTCGGGGCGCGCGGAGATCGACGGCCGTGCCGCGTTGCACTGGGTCGAGAAAATCGAAGCGGAACTGCGCCAGATGCCGGAAGTGACGATCTTGAGCCGCAGCACGGCGTTCGGCTATCAGGATCACAACCTCGTGACCGTGACGCAGCGCCTGACCGATCATCTGCCGGTGTCGATGCGCAAAGGCTCGCGCGAGCTGCTGTGGAAAGTCCGCGCGAAGCGCGTGATTCTCGCCACCGGTGCGCACGAGCGGCCGATTGTGTTCGGCAATAACGATCTGCCGGGCGTGATGCTGGCCTCGGCCGTGTCGACGTATATCCATCGCTATGGCGTGTTGCCGGGCCGCGAGGCCGTCGTGTTCACGAACAACGACGACGGCTATCAATGTGCGCTCGATCTGAAGACCTGCGGGGCCAAGGTAACGGTGGTCGACCCGCGCGCGCAAGGCAGCGGCGCATTGCCGGCCGCCGCGCGCCGCCATGGCGTGAAGATTCTGAACAACGCCGTCGTGACGGCCGCGCACGGCAAGCTGCGCGTGGCGTCCGTGGACGTGGCCGCTTACGCGAACGGCAAGGTGGGCGAGAAGCAACCTGATCTCGCCTGCGATCTGCTCGCGATGTCCGGCGGCTGGAGTCCGGTGCTGCACCTGTTTGCGCAGTCGGGCGGCAAGGCGCACTGGAACGACGCAAAGACCTGCTTCGTGCCGGGCAAGGCGATGCAGCCGGAGGCCAGCGTCGGCGCGGCAGCCGGTGAATTCAGTCTGGCACGCGGGCTGCGCTTCGCGGTGGATGCGGGGATCGAAGCAGTGAAGGCGCTCGGTTTCGAGGCGACGCGCCCAGCCGCGCCCCAGGTAGCGGAGGTTGCGGAAGCGCCGTTGCATCCGCTGTGGCTGGTCGGCAGCCGTGAAGCGGCGGCGCGCGGCCCGAAGCAGTTTGTCGACTTCCAGAACGACGTGTCCGCCGCCGATATCCTGCTGGCGGCGCGCGAGGGTTTCGAATCGGTCGAGCACGTGAAGCGGTATACGGCGATGGGCTTCGGTACCGATCAGGGCAAGCTCGGCAATATCAACGGCATGGCGATTCTTGCCGAAGCGCTCGGCAAGACGATTCCCGAAACCGGCACGACGACGTTCCGGCCGAATTACACGCCGGTCACGTTCGGCACGTTTGCGGGCCGCGAACTAGGCGATCTGCTCGATCCGATCCGCAAGACCTGCATTCACGAATGGCACGTCGAGAACGGCGCGGCATTCGAGGACGTCGGCAACTGGAAGCGTCCGTGGTACTACCCGAAGAAGGGCGAAGACCTGCACGCGGCCGTGGCGCGCGAGTGCCTGGCTGTCCGTAACAGCGTGGGCATTCTCGACGCATCGACGCTCGGCAAGATCGACATTCAGGGTCCGGACGCGGCGCAACTGCTCAACTGGGTCTATACGAATCCGTGGAGCAAGCTCGAAGTGGGCAAGTGCCGCTACGGCCTGATGCTCGACGAAAACGGCATGGTGTTCGACGACGGCGTGACGGTACGCCTCGCCGAGCAGCACTACATGATGACCACCACGACCGGCGGCGCAGCGCGCGTGCTGACGTGGCTCGAACGCTGGCTGCAAACCGAATGGCCGAACCTGAAGGTGCGGCTCGCTTCGGTGACCGACCACTGGGCGACGTTCGCCGTGGTCGGACCGAAAAGCCGCAAGGTGCTGCAAAAGGTGTGCAGCGACATTGATTTCGCTAACGCTGCGTTCCCGTTCATGTCGTATCGCGAAGGCACGGTAGCGGGTGTCGCTGCGCGCGTGATGCGCATCAGCTTTTCGGGCGAGCTGGCTTACGAAGTGAACGTGCCGGCGAACATGGGCCGCGCCGTGTGGGAAGCGTTGATGGCCGCCGGCGCCGAGTTCGATATCACGCCGTACGGCACCGAGACGATGCACGTGCTGCGCGCGGAGAAGGGCTACATCATCGTCGGCCAGGATACGGACGGTTCGATCACGCCGTATGACCTCGGCATGGGCGGGCTGGTGGCGAAGTCGAAAGACTTCCTCGGCAAACGTTCGTTGACGCGTTCGGATACGGCGAAGCAAGGGCGCAAGCAGTTCGTCGGATTGCTCGCGGATGACGCCTCGTTCGTGATTCCGGAAGGCAGCCAGATAGTCGCGGGTCCGTTCTCCGGCGACACCGCGCCGATGCTCGGCCACGTCACGTCGAGCTATTACAGCCCGATCCTGAAGCGCTCGATCGCGCTCGCCGTCATCAAGGGCGGCCTCGACAAGATGGGCGAAAGCGTGACGATTCCGCTTGCGAGCGGCAAGCAGGTTGCGGCAAAGATCGCCGGCCCCGTTTTCTACGACACCGAAGGAGCGCGTCAACATGTGGAATGAAGCAAGAAGCAATGCGCCGGGCGCACCTTCGACTGTCGTGCAGCGCGCGGCCGGCGAGGTATGGCAGGAGTCGCCGCTGGTGGGCGTCGGCGATCTGTTGAAGGCGCATCAGGCCGGTGCGTCGAAGAAGTTCAGCCTGAGCGAGCGGCCGTTTCGCGATCTCGTCAATGTGCGCGGCGAGGCCAGCGATCCGGCCTTCGTCGGCGCGGTGGAAAGCGTCATCGGTTGCCCGCCGCCGGCCAAACCGAACACCGTGGCGCGCGGTAACAGTTACGACGTGTTGTGGCTCGGCCCCGACGAGTGGCTGGTGCGCTCGCATCAGCAGCAGGGCGCGACGCTCGAGGCGAAGCTGAGGCAGGCGCTGGCGGGGCAGTTTGCGTCGGCGGTCGATATCGGCAGTGGCTATACGGTGCTGGAAGCGAGCGGCGAGAAAGTGCGCGAGGTGCTGGCGCGCGGCTGCCCGCTCGATCTGCACCCGCGCGTGTTCGCTCCCGGGCAATGTGCGCAGAGCCACTACTTCAAGGCCTCGATCGTGCTGATTCCGCTCAGCGGCGACACCTTCGAACTGGTCGTGCGGCGCAGCTTCGCCGACTACTTCTGCCGCATCATGCTCGACGCGGCCGCGCCGCTGCTGTCGTGAAACCGTACGAAGACGCGCTGGCGTCGTTGTCTGCGCCGCCGCGTCTCGGGCGCGGCTGGCGCGTGTTTGTCGACGAACTGGTCGTCGCGACGCGCGTCGGCCTGCATGCGCACGAGTACGCGGCGCCGCAGCCGGTCGTGATCGACGCGAGCCTTGCTTACCGCTGCGAGCCGTCGGAACAGGACACGCACGCGATGATCGATTATGAGCGCTATTGCGAACGCGTCAGCGCGTTTCTGGCGGCCAAGCCGCATACGCGGCTGCTCGAAACCCTGGCCGTCGAACTGGCGGAATTGTCGTTTCGCGAGTGGCCCGCGCTCGAAGCACTAACGCTCGCGCTGCACAAACCGAAGATCCGCGAAGGCACGCGGCGGATCGGAGTCGAACTGGACTGGACGCGGGCGGACTATGACGCGCTGCGCGCCCGGGTCAGCGTGCAGGCTGCCGTGGCGGCGCGCTGAGCGCGCTGCACGGGCACAAGTACGAGCACGATGAGCTGCATACGCCATGCCACGCGCACACACCGCTGAACTGCTCAAGCTTGCCTATGAGGCTGGCGACGGCGACGCCGCGCTGGCGTTGCTGGAACAGAGCATGGCGCTGGGGCACCGGCGCATCGCCTTGCTGCGCTATCTGCAGGCGCAGCATCTGCATGCGCCGCTCGATGCCCGGCACCATGAGTACGTGCGTGAAATAGCGGCGCGGATGAGCCCGCTGACCTTGGCTCGTCTGGTGGGCGAGGCGCGCGTGCGGGCCGCGCGCGGCACCCATCAGAGCGGGGTTACGGCAGCGAGATCGTCAGATTGGCCGATTGCGGACCAAGTTTGATGATCTGCGAATACGGCGCGAGGGTATGCAGCGTCGTGTCGCGCAGATAGTTGTTCAGACCCAGATAAGCCAGCAGTCCTACCAGCGCAAACACCGCGCCGATGCTCCACAGCGGCACTTCGCGCTTCAGGCGGTGCGCCACCTGGTCCGGCAGCGGCCAGTGCGGCGCGAACTGCGCGCGCTTGCCCTTCATATGAGCGATTTCGTCGCCGATCCGCGCGGTCAGATACGCAAGCTTCTCCGGCCCTTCTAGCAGATACTTGCCCTGGAAGCCGAGCAACAGGCACATATGAAACACTTCGAGCGACTGCAGGCGCGCCGCGCCCTGCGCGCGGCATTCTTCGAGGTAGTGGAAGAACTTCTCGCCCGCGAGCTGCTCGCCGAACAGGATCAGTTGCAGCGGCCGGCGCTCCCACTCGGTGCGGATCCTGAACGACGACGACAGCACGCATTCGTCGACCGCCGCGCAAAACGCAAATTTCGACGCGTACACGTCGTCGGCCGAGGCGTTCAGCTTTTTCGCCCCGCGTTCGAAATCCCCCAGAAACTGCTGGATGCGCTGGCTGAACTCGGCCGCTTCGCCGGGCTCGCGGCCGTTCTTCAGCAGGAACAGCATGAAGAAGCCGTCGTACAGCAGATCGAGCAGCGAGCGCACCTGGTAGGTCGGCTCGACCGCCGGGGCGGGCGTGACAGACGGCGTGGGGCCGCCGAACAGCGAAGGCGCGTAGCTCATGATGTGACCGCGATCAGTTCGAGTTTGAGATCGTTGATTCCGGACGGCGTGTAGATCATTGCCGACTGGGCCTGCAGCATGCGGTCATACAGCGCGCCGCGCGATTCAAAGGAAAAGTAGCAGGCGCCGGGGCGCACCGGAATGGCGGGCGGCACCTGCGGCGTGTAGACGAGGCGCACGCCGGGCATGGCCGACAGCACCAGCTTGTCGACGTCGTCCGGCGCGCCGACCTTGAAGCGCGCCGGCACCGCTTCGACCAGCTCGACGGTGGGCATATCGGCCGAAACGGCGATGTAGAACATGGTCTTGTCGTCGATCTTGCCGGAGTCGAGGCGGCCCACGTGGAACGACGGCCGCACTTCCTCGAGGGCAATCGCGAAGTAACGCGTGGAGATCACCGTTTCCAGCAGATCGCGCAGGATCGTATCGAGGCGGGCGAAGCCGGGGCCCGGATCGTCGTGACGATAGGCCGGCAGATCGGCGAGCGCGTAGCCCTTCGAGAAGGTCATCAACTGGCCGGCGAGGCGCAGCAGTTCCTGGAACAGCCGCTCCGGGTGGAGTGCGGCATGCTGGTACAGATGGGCGAGCGAAGCAAACGCCGCGCTTGCGGTGTGCAGCAACCAGAACGAGGCAATATCGCCCGAGCGGAATTCGATGATGTTCTTGGTCGGCTCGCGGTGAAAACCATACAGCGCGTTCACTTTGGCTTGCAGCGCGTCGATCAGTTGGCGCAGGCGCTGATGCAGGATCGGCGAGGCTTCGATGGCAAGCGAGGGCGGCACGAAGTTGTCGTCGAGCTCGAACCCCGAGGTCGCGGTGCGGCGCACCCGCGCCAGCGGCACCGAGAGCAACTGGTCGCGCGGCTCGCTATGGGCGATCAGCTTGACGCTGGTTTTCAGGAACGTGATGTCGGCCTGGGCTGCGTCCGTGAAATGATCGGCCACCGGCGCCTGTTCGCTGACGTAGCGCGACACGAAGCCTGCGTTGCTGTCGGGCGAGTAGTTGGCGCCGGTCTCGCGCAGCGGGTGCAGCGCCAGGTAAAAGGTGAATTCGTTGATGCCGTCGGGCAGCGTGTCGAGCGCGATGGGCGGCGGCAGGTCGTCGGCCTGCGGGGCTGAATACAGCGCGCCGTCCGGAAACACCAGCGACAGTTCGCTCACGCGCAGCACATTGCTGCCGAGCGCATCGCGGTCGAAGCGCACCGAGCGCACGCCCCAGTTGTAAGGCTGGATCGCCTGAATCGATTCGAACAGGCGCGCCTCATGGTAGGCGTCCTGACGCTGAAAATGCTGCGGCCTGAGAAACAGGCCTTCCCCCCAGAGCACCTTTGCGGAATAACTCATCTCAAACCTGTTATATGCGTCAAGCGGGTTGCGTGCCCAGTGATAACGATTTCGGGCCCTGCCATTGTCAAATCAACAAAAACGGTTAAATCGCCATTCAAACGCATCTTATGCCCGCCTTATCCACAACTGACCGAGGACAGCATATTCAACGATTGAACCGGCAATCCCTGTTCAGGCGGGATCACAGTGCCGTTGGTAACGGTCATTGCGCAGTTATGCAGACCGACCATTATGCCGGATTTCTCGGATTTCGCCGGGTCGAAGGCGAATTTCCAGCGCTGCATGGCCGGATCGCGGAATAGCGCGACGATACCGAATGCCTGCGCTTCACGCGAGACTTTTTCGGTGACGGTGTAGTGCTGGCCGGGAATCAGCGTGACTTCGCGCACGCCCAGCAAATCGCCGCCCAGGACACTTTTTTCCTTGTCGGGGTCCGTAAAGGCGTTGAACGGCGCCTGCTGGAACGAGGTCGGATCTTTCAGCACATACAGGCGTACGACCAGCGCCAGCGGCTTCTGGTCGTTGGCGGCATTCAGGTTCTGCGCGGCATACAGCGTCAAGCCGATATTGCGCGGCGGCTTCTGGGCGTCCGGCACGTCGGGCTTGGTGAGGCCGGTGGCCTGCATGGCGGTGGAGGCGACCGACCCGAGCACCGGGAGGGCCGCGGCGCAGCCTGCGAGGATCGTGCACACGGCCAGCAGCGATGCATAACGAATAAAACGCAAATTCATTTACCCCGATCGGTTCTTTGCCGACCGCCCCCCGCTCAAACCGCCATTAAACAAAACCCAATCAGGGCAATGCGTCCCATCTATGCAAAATGCATCGATTGGCTGCGTTGTCCCGCCCGAACGGCCGGAAAAAATTTCCACTCTTAAGAATGCCGGGCATTACGCCCGGAAACTATTTCTTATTTGCGTGTTGCCTGATGCATTCTCAGTTTTTTCATGCAATGCTTTGTCACATGAAAGTTGAATTATCAAAAATTGACCTGTACTATACCCGCGCACTTGAAGCAAAGCAAAACTCCGGTTTCTCCTTGAATTAAAAAACTCGCACGTCGGTGAAAAAGCGATGAAAGAGCGTCTCTTTGTAAAACTATCAGGGGTGGTGTTGGCATGTGGCGTGATAGCCGGATGTGCAACCCAGGGCAACAACGTCGCGACCACGCCGGAGGCTTTCAACAAGTCGCTGGCCGACGCCGATACCGTCGCGAAGGCGGGCGATCAGGACCGCGCCGTCGCGCTTTATCAGGCTTTGGCCAAAACCGACCCGACGCGCGAAGAGCCGTGGTCGCGCATTGCGCAGATCCAGTTCACGCAGGGGCACTACGGCCAGGCTATCGTCGCCGCGCAAGAAGCGCTGCAGCGTGACCAGACCGACCGTCAGGCGAAGAGCGTGCTGGCGGTGGCCGGCCTGCGCGTCGCCACGCAATCGCTGGGCGAGCTGCGCCAGGACGCCTCGCTCGCGGGCGATGCCAAGACCGATGCGCAGGCGCTCGCCAAAGAACTGCGCGACACGCTCGGCGAGGCCACCTTGTTCCCGCCGGACGACTCCGACAAGCCGGTGGTCAAGAAGAAGCGCTACGTGAAGCGTGTCACCAAGAAGCCGGACACCACCGATGTGGCAAGCAGCAGCCCTGCCGCGACGACCGCGGCCGCACCGGCAACGCCGGCGGCGCCGCCTGCCGCACCGGCTGCGCCCGCCAGGGCGGCGCAAAGCGGTGGCGCTTCCGACCCGTTCAGCGCACTTCGCTAATTCACACGCAAGACCACCTGCTTCAGGGAGCCGACGATGGCGAAGAAAGAAAGTATTCAAAAACGCTTGCAAAAAGTACGGCCGCCGCGCGTTCAATTGACTTATGAGGTCGAGCGGGGTGACGCGATCGAGATCAAGGAGCTGCCGTTCGTCGTCGGCGTGGTGGCCGACCTCGCGGGGCAATCCGAGGTGGAGCAGCCGAAGCTGCGCGACCGCAAGTTCGTGAATATCGATCGCGACAATTTTGACGACGTGATGAAAGGCATCGAGCCGCGCGCCGCCTTCCAGGTGGAAAACCGCCTGAGCGAAACGGGCGGCAAGTTTGCCGTCGACCTGCGGTTCCGGTCCATGGCCGATTTCAACCCGGACGAAGTGGTCTCGCAAATCGAGCCGCTGCGCCGCCTGCTCGAAGCGCGCTCGAAACTGGCCGACCTGCGCAACAAGCTCGCCGGCAACGACAAGCTCGAAGACCTGCTGAGCGAAGTGCTGACCAATACCCAGCAACTGCAAGCCCTCGCAAAGAGCCAAGGTGACGCGGCAGAACAGCACGGCCGCAGTGGCGAGCCGGATAAAGACCAGCAGGGCGAATAGGGACGGGGGGTGAGATGAACCAGCAAACGGCAGCAGCCCAACTCGCCGGCGCGCAAGGCGGCGCTGAGACCACGCTGCTCGACGAGATCGTCGAGAAGAGCAAGGTGGCGAAGTCCGATTCGGAACACGCGCGCGCGAAAGACCTGATCGGCGAACTCGTGCATCAGGTGCTCGACGGCACGGTGATCGTATCGGACAATCTCTCGGCGACCATCGACGCCCGCGTGGCCGAGCTCGACCGGCTGATTTCCGCGCAACTGAGCGCGGTGATGCATGCGCCGGAATTCCAGCGCATGGAAGGCACGTGGCGCGGTCTCGACTACCTGTGCAAGGAAAGCAACACCGGCGCTACCGTCAAGATCAAGGCGCTGCACGCGCCGAAGCGCGATCTGGTGCGCGACTTCAAGAACGCGATTGAATTCGACCAGAGCGCGCTCTTCAAGAAGGTCTACGAAGAAGAGTTCGGCACCTTCGGCGGCGCGCCGTTCGGCACGATCATCGGCGACTTCGAAGTGACGCGTCAGCCGGAAGACGTCTATTTCATCGAGCAGATGGCGCACGTCGCCGCGGCGGCGCACGCGCCGTTCATCGCGTCGGCCTCGCCGGAACTGCTGGGCCTCGAGTCGTTTGCCGACCTCGGCAAGCCGCGCGATCTCGGCAAGGTGTTCGATACGGTCGAATACGCCAAGTGGAAGTCGTTCCGCGACTCGGAAGATTCGCGCTATGTCGGCTTGACGCTGCCGCGCTTCCTTGGCCGCCTGCCGTTCAATCCGAAGGACGGTGCCACGGCGGAAGGCTTCAACTTCGTCGAAGACGTGGATGGCACGGATCACAGCAAGTATCTGTGGTGCAACGCGGCATGGGCTTTCGCGGCGCGTCTGACTGCGGCGTTCGACGATTTCGGCTGGTGCGCGGCGATTCGCGGCGTGGAAGGCGGCGGTCTGGTCGAAGACCTGCCCACCCACACGTTCAAGACCGACGACGGCGAAGTGGCGCTGAAGTGCCCGACCGAAATCGCCATCACCGACCGCCGCGAAAAGGAACTGAGCGACCTCGGCTTCATTCCGCTGGTGCACTGCAAGAACTCGGATTACGCCGCGTTCTTCGCCGCCCAGTCGGTCCAGAAACCGAAGAAGTACAGCACCGACAGCGCGAACGCGAACGCCGTGCTGTCCGCCCAGTTGCAGTACATCTTTTCGGTATCGCGCGTGGCGCACTACCTGAAGGCGATGATGCGCGACAAGATCGGCAGCTTCGCATCGGCACAGAACGTCGAAGTATTCCTGAACCGTTGGATCTCGCAGTACGTGCTGCTCGACGACAACGCCACTCAGGAGCAGAAAGCGCAGTTTCCGCTGCGTGAGGCATCCATCCAGGTTTCGGAGATTCCCGGCAAACCCGGTTCGTATCGTTCGGTCGCGTTCCTGCGCCCGCACTTCCAACTGGACGAGCTGTCGATTTCCTTGCGGCTTGTTGCTGATCTGCCGAAGCCGGCGAATTCATAAATGTAGCCAGTATGCCCGGGCTGGCCGTCCGGGCTGGCTGTAAAAACCACCTCTTTGGGGAGTCGACGAGTTATGAAGGACATCTATTTAAAATTCGGCAATCCGGCGATCAAGGGCGAGTCTGCCGACAAGGACCACCAGGGCTGGATTGAAATCGATTCGTGGAATCATTCGATCACGCAACCGCGTTCGGCAACGGCTTCGACGGCCGGCGGCCATACCGCGGAGCGTTGCGAGCACGGCGATATGGTCTTCACGAAAGACATCGACGTGGTCAGCCCGTTGATTTACCAACACGCGTCGGGCGGTACGACCTTCGACGAAGTGACGGTCGATTTCATGCGTTCGGACGGCGAAGGCAACCGGATCAAGTATCTGGAAGTCAAGCTGAAGTACGTCATCATCTCGAGCGTTTCGCCGAGCGTGGGTTCGCCGACCGCGACCACGGGTACCAGCGATGCACCGGGCACGTCCTTGCCGAACGAACAGTTCTCGCTGAAATACGCTGCCGTGCAGTGGAAGTACACGCAGCAGAAGATCGGCGGCAATCAGGGCGGTAACGCGCAAGGCGCGTGGAGCCTGACGAAGAACGACAAGACGTACGCAGTCTGAAGTCCGGGCGCGGCCGTCCGTGTTTGACCCGCGGGCGCCGCGCCCCGTTTTGCAGCGCTTCTTTGGCATCTGATGAAACGATTCGAACCGAGCTTCCTCGACAAGCTGTTCGACGACGAACCGCATTTGCCGGCCTCTGCGGCGATGCGGCAATTGTCGCTGGACGAGCTGAAGGCGACCGTCGCACGTGACGTGGAGGCGATCCTGAATACCCGGATCGCCTTGACCGAACACGAGCTGGCGGCGCTTCCCGAGTGTCAGCAATCGGTCTTGACGTACGGTCTGAACGACTTCGCGGGCCTGAGTCTCGCGAGCCACTACGACCGTACGTTCATCTGTAAATCGATTCAGCAGGCGATTGCGCGGCATGAGCCGCGCCTGAAGCAGGTGGCAGTGACACTCGAATTGAACGAGCAGTCGACCAATGCGCTGTATTTCGGCATTCAGGCGCTGCTGGTCGTGCATCCGGCAGAAGAACCGGTGAGTTTCGATGCGATGCTGCAGCCTTCGACGCTGCAGTATTCCGTGACGCGCGCACGCGCGAAGCTTTGATAGCAGCTTGCTGGCCGCCGTGACGCGCAACGACGGTGGGCAGGTATCAGGTTCGGGGATAGGTTGATGGAAGAACTGCTGCCGTATTACGAGCGCGAACTGGCATTTTTGCGGCGCTACTCGAACGATTTCGCGGACCGCTACCCGAAAATCGCCGCGCGCCTCGCGATGTCCGGCGAGCACTGCGAAGACCCGCACGTCGAACGGATGATCGAATCGTTCGCGCTGCTCGGCGCACGCATCAACAAGAAACTCGACGACGATTACCCCGAATTCACCGAAGCACTGCTCGAAGTGCTTTATCCGCATTACCTGCGGCCGTTCCCGTCGTGTTCGATCGCCCAGTTGGGCACCGCCAGCGCCTTCAGTCACATGACCGAGCCGGCCACGATCGAACGAGGCACGGAGCTGAAGTCGCGCCCGATTCGCGGCGTGCAATGCCGCTTCCGCACGGCCTACGATGTGACGCTGGCGCCGATCCGCATTTCGGAGGCCCGCTACACCTCGGTGGCGATGGCGCCGAGCGCGACGGTCTTGCCGGCCAACGCCTCGGCGATCGTCTCGATCACGTTCGAATCGACCGCCCCGCAACTTCACCTGGGCGCGTTGAAGCTCGACAAGCTGCGCGCCTACCTGCACGGCGAACAGTCGTTTATCGCGGGTCTGACCGATTGCCTGTTCGTCAATGCGATGGCTACCTATGTCGAGGCCGACCGGCGCGGCGTGTGGACCGCGCTGCGCACTTCGCCGCTCGCGCAAGCCGGCTTCGACGAAGCCGATTCGTTGATCGATTACCCGGCCAGGTCGCATCCGGCGTACCGGCTGCTGACCGAATACTTCGCCTTTCCGGACAAATTCAATTTCGTCGATTTCGATCTGGCGGCGATGACGCGCGCCAGCGGCCGCTGCAGCCGCCTGACGCTGCACGTCGTGCTCAAGGACGTGCGCAGCGACTCGCATGTGGCCCGCCTGCTCGATTCGTTGTCGGCGCAACACTTGCGGCTGTTCTGCACGCCGGTGGTCAATCTGTTCCAGCAGCACGGCGAGCCGATTCGTTTGAGTCATCAGGCCATTGCGTATCCGGTGATCGCCGAGGGGCGCCGTGCCTTTGCGTATGAAGTCTATTCGATCGATTCCGTGAAGCTCGTGCGCCAGCAGGCGCACGAGGAGACGGTGATCGAATTCAGGCCGTTCTACTCGCTGCACCACGGGGAGCGGCAGCGCGCCGGGCATTACTGGTTCGCGCGCCGCAACGACTGGGTGGCGCAGAAGAGCCCGGGCTACGAAACCGAAATCTCGATCGTCGACATCGACTTCGAACCGGCCGCGCCGCAAACCGATACGCTCAGCATCGAGCTGACCTGCACCAATCGCGACCTGCCGGCGGGACTCGCCATGGGCATTGAAGGCGGCGACCTGTTTCTCGAAGGCGGCTCACTGACGAGCAATATCTCGATGCTGCGCCGGCCCACGCCGAGCGTGCGCTTCGAGCGTGGCCGCGCGGTGCATTGGCGCCTGATCTCGCATCTGGCGCTCAATCACGTCTCGCTGGCGAGCAGCGGCCTGTCCGCGCTTAAGGAGATGCTGGTGCTGTACGACGTGCGGCGCACGGCGGTGTCGGCGCGGCATATCGACGGGCTGGTCGGCATCGAGCAGCGCGCCGCCGTGCAATGGCTGCCGGGCAAACCGTTCGCCACCTTCGTGCGCGGCATGGAGATTCGCCTGACGATCGACGAGGACCATTTTGTGGGCACGAGCCTCGCGTCGTTTGTGCGTGTGATCGACACGTTTTTCGGGCTGTACGTGCATCTGAACAGCTTTGTGCAACTGGTCGTCGTGTCGAAGCGCACTGGCGAGGAGATCCTGCGATGCAAACCCCGCAGCGGCGAATCGATCCTGGCGTAGTCGAGCAACTGCTCGACGAGCCTCACCGCTTCGAATTCTTCCAGGCGGTCCGGCTGCTGGAGAAGTGGTTCGGCAAGGCGCATGCCACGCGGCCCGGCGAGATCGTGGCGCAGCGGATTGCCTTTCGCAATACGCTTTCGCTCGGCTTTCCGCCGAGCGAGATCCACAGCGCCCAGTCTTACGACGATCAAGGCGAGGCGCTCAAGGACAAGGCACAGCGGACCACCGCGGTGGAAGACGGCACGCTCGGCCGCGTCGATATCACGCCGGCATTTTTCGGACTGCTGGGTGGGCAGGGTGCGCTGCCGCTGCACTATACCGAGCAGATCATCGCCCGCGAGCAACTGAGGCGCGATCGCGCGGCGCGCGAATTCTTCGACGTCTTCTCCAATCGGGCCACCGCGCTGTTCTACGCGGCGTGGAAGAAGTACCGGCTGCCGTTTCACTACGAACTGGACCGCGACGAGCGCTATCTGCCGTTGCTGCTGGCGCTCGCCGGTGTCGCCGACGACGATACGCGCGGCAGCCTGCAGGAGGGCGACGGCGCGCTGTTCGACGAGGCGATTGCCGGTTATGCGCTTGCCGCGCGGCACCGGCCGGTGTCGGCCGCTTACTTGCAGCGCACGCTCTCGGAGTATTTCCGGGTGCCGGTGCGCGTCGATCAGTTTGTCGGCAAATGGTACGACGTGCCGTTCGATCAGTTGACGGTGCTCGGCAGCGTCAACGCCACGCTCGGCGCCACCGCGCTCGCCGGCGAACGGGTCTGGCAGCGCGACATGCGCGCACGACTGGTCATCGGCCCGTTGCGCAAGAAAGACTATGAGGCGTTCCTGCCTGGCGCCGAATGCGCGATTGCGCTGGAACGGATGCTGACGCTGCTCGCCGGGGTCACGCTCGAATACGAAATCTCGCTGGTGCTGCGCCGCACCGAGGTGGGCGCGATCCAGCTTGGGCAAGGCGCGCGGCTCGGCTGGGACGCGTTTCTCTGCACCCGCGACGCCGATCGCGACCGCGCCGATGCCCGCTACGAGCTGCACGTCATTCACTGAACCTAACGATACGTCGCGAGATATCGCGGGACGTCACGACACCAACAGGACCTGGATCGCACCACATGAGCACGCCCCTCAAGACCCTGATCGCGAAACTGAATCCGACCTGCCGCCAGGCGACCGAGCGGGCGGCGAGCCAATGCCTGGCGCGCGGTCACTATGAGGTGGATCTCGAGCATCTGTTTCTGGCCTTGCTCGACGAGCCGGCGAGCGATGCGTCGCTGGTGCTGCGCGCGAGCCGTATCGATGTGCATGCGCTGCGCGCCGACCTCGAACGCGAACTGCAACGCCTGAAGACCGGCAATACGCGCACGCCGGTGTTTTCCGTGCATCTGATCGCACTGTTCGAACAGGCCTGGCTGGTCGCGTCGCTCGATTCGCAGATTGGCCGGATCCGCTCGGGACATCTGCTGCTGGCCTTGCTGAGCGCACCTGATCTCGCGCAGTTTGCGCAGCGCATGTCGCCATTGTTGCGCGAGGTCCGCCTGACCGATCTCAAGCACAAGTTCGATGAGCTGACGGTTGGCTCGTGCGAAGTGGAGCGCCATGCCGGCGCGGGCGATGCCGATGAGCGTGCCGGCGATCTGCCGGCGCCGCAAGGCGGCGGTCCGTCGAAGACCCCCGCGCTCGATACGTACACGACCAACCTGACGCAGCGGGCGCGCGACGGTCATATCGATCCGGTGATCGGCCGCGAGGCGGAAATTCGCCAGACCATCGACATCCTGATGCGCCGCCGCCAGAACAATCCGATCATGACGGGCGAGGCGGGCGTCGGCAAAACCGCCGTGGTCGAAGGTCTGGCCCTGCGCATTGCCGCCGCCGACGTGCCCGCGCCGTTGAAAGGCGTGGCCTTGCACGTGCTGGATATGGGTTTGCTGCAGGCCGGCGCGAGCGTCAAGGGCGAATTCGAGAACCGCCTGAAGAACGTCATCGACGAGGTCAAGAAGAGCCCGCATCCGATCATCCTGTTTATCGACGAAGCGCATACGATCATCGGCGCAGGCGGACAGGCGGGGCAGAACGACGCGGCGAACCTGCTGAAGCCGGCGCTCGCGCGCGGCGAGCTGCGCACGATCGCCGCGACCACGTGGAGCGAGTACAAGAAGTACTTCGAGAAAGACGCGGCGCTGGCACGGCGCTTTCAGGTGGTGAAGATCGAAGAGCCGAACGAGACGCTGGCGGCTGCGATGCTGCGCGGCATGGCCGCCTTGATGGAACGGCACTTCAACGTGCGCGTGCTGGACGACGCGATCACCGAAGCCGTGCGGCTGTCGCATCGCTATATCAGCGGGCGCCAGTTGCCCGACAAGGCGATCAGCGTGCTTGATACCGCTTGCGCAAAGGTGGCGCTCGCGCATAGCGCGACGCCTGCGGCAATCGACGACGTCAGGAAGCGGATCGAACGGATCGACGCCGAAGTGGCCGCGCTCGAGCGCGAAGCGGCGAGCGGTGCGCTGCATGACGAGCGCCTCGCCGAACTGCGCAGCCTGCGCGAGGCGGATCTGAGCGCATTGGCCGCCAGCGAAGCGCGCTACGACAAGGAGCGTGCGCTGGTGACGCAGATCGGCGAACTGCGTGCGCAGATCGATGCGGCGCGTGGCGGCAGCGCTGATGCAGAGCAGGCGCAGCAGGCCGCGAATGCGCGCGAGACGCTGGCGGCGCGTGTGAGCGAATTGCATGCGCTGCAAGGCGGCCAGCCGATGGTGCCGTTGCAGGTCGACGGCCACGTGGTCGCCGAGATTGTCGCGTCGTGGACCGGGATTCCCTTGGGACGCATGGTCAAGGACGAAATTCAAACTGTCCTGAATCTGCAAGCGCTGCTGGGCGCCCGGGTGATCGGCCAGGACCACGCGCTCGAGGCGATCGCCCAACGCGTGCGGACGGCCAGCGCGAACCTCGAAGATCCGAACAAGCCACGCGGCGTGTTCATGTTCGTCGGCCCGTCGGGCGTCGGCAAGACGGAAACGGCGCTGGCGCTGGCCGACATCCTGTATGGCGGCGAACGCAAGATGGTCACGATCAATATGAGCGAGTATCAGGAGGCGCATAGCGTCTCCGGTCTCAAGGGCTCGCCGCCGGGTTACGTCGGCTATGGGGAAGGGGGCGTGCTGACCGAAGCGGTGCGCCGCAACCCGTATTCCGTCGTGCTGCTCGACGAGGTGGAGAAAGCCCACCCGGATGTGCTCGAAATGTTCTTCCAGGTGTTCGACAAGGGCACCATGGATGACGCGGAAGGCCGCGAGATCGACTTCCGCAATACCTTGATCATCCTGACCTCGAACGTCGGCTCGCAGGCCGTGATGCAAGCCTGCCTGAACAAGAGCGCCGAGGATCTGCCGGACGCCGAAGCATTGGCCGAGACGTTGCGGCCGCAACTGTACAAGACGTTCAAACCGGCATTTCTGGGCCGCATGAAAGTGGTGCCGTACTATCCGATTTCCGACGACGTGCTCGCCGAGATTATCGAATTGAAGCTCGAACGGATTCGCCGGCGGATCGAAGCGAATCACAAGGCGAGCTTCGAATGGGACGACTCGCTGGTGGAAGCCGTGCTCGCGCGTTGCACCGAGGTGGACTCCGGCGCGCGCAACGTCGATCACATCCTGAACGGCACGCTGCTGCCCGAAGTGGCGCAACAGGTGCTGGAGCGGATTGCGGACGGCACCGCGCTTGAACGCATCACGGTGCGCGCGAGCGATGCCGGTGAATTCGAATATACGGTCGTCTGAAGTGCGCGTGTCCGTTCATGGATCTAACCGTTGCAACGCCCCATCAGCCCCTTACCGCTTTCTGTCATGTTAATGCCCGCTAATATCGCCACGCTGCTGGAACCGATCAGCGAAAGCTCGCCTTGCGGCGACGACCTGCTGTTCTCAGCCGACTTCGACGCGATCCAGAACGCGCGCCGCTTCGACGACCCCTCGCTCGATCAGGGCGAGTGGGTGACGGAGATCAAGGAAGCGAACTGGCCGTTCGTCGTCGAGCGCAGCACGAGTCTGCTCAAGACGCAGACCAAGGATTTGCGGCTCGCCGTGTGGCTCACCGAGGGGCTGGCCATCGAGGAGGGCGTGATCGGCCTGACCGACGGTTATGGGCTGATCACCGGGCTTTCCGGGCGCTACTGGGATCATCTGCACCCGCTGCCGGAAGGCGACGACACGGAATACCGGCTCGGCAATGTCGCCTGGCTCGTCGGGCGCACGGCTGAATTGCTGCGCGCCATGCCGCTTACCGGTGCACCGGGCGATCCTTACAGCACGGTCGATTGGGAAGTGGCGACGCATGTCGCGCAGGCGGTCAAGCGCGACCCCGATCACGCCGACGATATCGCACGCGGCAAGCCGTCGATCGAGCAGATCGAGGCCTCGAAACGCGCCACGCCGGCGCCGTTCTACTCGGGCCTGCTGGCCGATCTGAAGGCGTTCGAAGCAGCCATGCTCGCGCTCGAACAGGAACTGGACCGGCGCGCGGGGGATGCGGCGCCGAGTTTTCGTCAGGCGAAGGACGCCTATGAAGGGGTGTACCGGCTCGCGGAGCGCTTCGCGCGTGAGATGGGGGTGAGTGCCGAAGCGGCAGCGCCGAAAGTGCAGAAGCCGGAGGGCAGCGAACGTGCCGAACCGAGTTTCAAGACCTCACCGCAACGGGAGGAACCCGTGTTGACGACTGTATCGACGAACTCGCCTGTGAGCAGCGCCGGCATCCAGAATCGGGCTCAGGCGGTGGCGCAGTTGCGCGCGGTGGCCCGCTTCTTTCGCAGTACCGAACCGCATAGCCCGGCCGCGTATCTGGCCGACAAGGCGGCGGAGTGGGCGGAAATGCCGCTGCATCAGTGGCTGTCTACCGTCGTCAAGGACGATGGCTCGCTCGCGCATATTCGCGAACTGCTGGGCGTGAAGCCGGAGGAGGGGAAGTAAGTTTTTCCTGGCTGCCCTCAAGAAGTCTCCCTTTCGTGCCGATAACCCGGTAACGAAAACACTTTGTCCGCCCTGAGAAAGGTCTTGCGGCTCAGCGCGGAGGAAAGGAATGAGGAGGCTAGATGGCATCTGCAACAGCGGCATTTCCCCGGCGCCGGCAAAATCCGCATGACGCCGGTGCTCGCGGCGGCATGGCGAGCGCAGTGGTGCCGCGGCGCCGGCCAGACTCTGTTGCGCTGCGGCAAGCTTTTACCTGGATCACCGTAGCGGCGTTTATCTGCACCCTGGCGGGCTGCAGCGACGGCGTTTCCGAGGCCGACGTTCAATTCGTGACTGGCTCGATGCCGTCACAGTTTCAGTCGCTGCGCATGTACCATACCGCGCCCGAAAACGCGGCGCCGTTCGGCAGTTCCGCTCATGGGCCCGTGAAGCTTCAACAGGGCTGCGAGGCAATACTTCTGGTGCCGGGCGGCCAGAAGAAGCGCGAGACCGTGATCCTGGATAGCAACACGGCCGCTTCGTTCGATCTCGATGCGATCCGGACCGAAGACGGATGGAACGTGACGTCGGATGGCCTTTCGCCGCCCAGCGACAATCCCGTGGCGTTTCGTACCCAGTTCACCAACTGCGTGAGTGCGATCGAGGATAAGTATCGGTCTGAGCCGGACCCCGCGCCGTTTTCGGGGGCGACGGTGTTCAAGTGAGCAAGCTCAGGCGCCACCGCCCAACCCGGCCCGAAACTCGATCCGCCGGTTGCGCGCCCGCCCATCGTTCGTATCGTTGGATGCAATCGGCTGATCCGGTCCAACGCCGGTGGTCGTCAACTGCTGCGGCGAGATCCCCCTGGACACGAGATACCCCTTGACCGCATCCGCCCGCGCCTGGCTCAGCGCGATATTCGAGGTGCGGTTCCCCGAGTTGTCGGTGTGCCCGATGATCTCCACGGTGTTATTGGTCATCTTCGCCAGCACCGCGGCCATCTGATCGAGAATCGTCTTGCCCTGCGGCGTCAGCGTCGCACTGCCGGTTTCGAATTCGATGGTCCGGTTCGCCAGCGTCTGATCGAGCAGCCCCTGCTGCGACGCACTCACACGCAGCCCGTTCTTGATCGTATAAGTCGGGTTCAGCGCGTTCGCCATGTCGCTCGCCAGTTGCTGGCGCTGGGCTTCGTTATTCACTTCGCCCTTTACGTCCACCTGCGTACCGTCGATCTTCAGCTGTCCTTTGCTGATCTGCTTCAACTGCGGCCCGATCAGCTTCTGCACATTAGCGGCCCAGTTCGGCGGGGTGGCGACATCACCCACCTCGATCTGATCGACCACGTTGCCCGCGCCATAGGTGTCGCGCAAGCGCTGCAGCACCGCCGCTTTGGTGGCTTCGTCGGGCACCTTGCCGCCCACCACCACCTGGCCCGGCGTCGCATTGGCAGGGGCGGGCATCTGCGTGACCGCGCCGGTGCCGGCCCCCGTGCTGATGCTGCCGGCGGGCGCCGCGCCGTTTGGCGACGCCTGCGCCGGCAAGATCGTCGTGTGAATCTGGATGCCGCTGTTATCGACCGGCGTCACGCTCGCGGGCCCGACGCTGTCGGCAAACGCACCGGCGCCGCCAAACACGCCGCCGAGCCAGGCGGCCACCAGAACCGTGACCGGCATCAAGCGGGTTCGTCCTGGGCGCGGCATCGTCAAACGATCAGTATTGCTTCGCATCGTCTCACTCCCCGGCGAACGCTTCGCGGAACGTGTCGATGCTGACGCGCAGCGACAGTTGCGGTTGGTCGAGGTAACTGACGAGCTTGCTGATGCCATGGTCGTTTTGTGCGTGTTCGTCGATCCACTCGGGATCGTCGATATCGATGTTGTGTGCTGCATAGGCCTGCGGGTCGACCACGCTGTGCAGCGTTTTCGCCGAGGCGCCGTTAAAGCCGATCACGAGCCGTTCGCGCTGCGCAATCGTGCCGATGAAAATCGCCAGTTCGAAATCGGCCTGGGCGACGAACGGTGCGATCAGTTCGAGCCAGAACGCGGCAACGAGGCTGCGGTAGAACGGATCGTTCGGCAGCGGCAAGGTCAGTCCGCGTTCGAGATGCGACGAGCCGCTGTTCATCACCGGCCGCAGCAGCGAACCGAGCGCCAGCATCGCGCCGCGCAGCCGCACCGGATGGCCGTTGGCGAGCAGCATCTGTTCGAGGCCGGCGAGGGTCTGGTGCTCGACGAAATCGTTGAAGGTGCCGTCATGCGGATTGCCGGGGCCGCCGCCGACTTCGATCGGCACCTGCGTGTCGCCGAGCGCCTGCAGCGCGCCCGCGGGTTCGGCCTCGCTCACCAGCGGTCGCATCTGCGCGGCAACCCGTGACCACAGGCGCGCAAACGCGAGCGGGCTGCGGGCGAGGAACGTCAGCGGCCGTTCGACTTCGAGCGCGGTCGCGGCCAGAAACGGAAAGCGCCGCGACGACTGGTCGTGGCTCGCCACCATATGGCCGGCAATCGCCAGCTTGCTGCGCGAACCGAGGAACGCAAAATGCAGCGGCCGGGCGTTTTCGTAGACGATCTTCCAGCGTGGATCGTCGGTCAGCAGTTCCATCGCTTCGGCAATCCAGCGGTCGAGCGTCTGCAGCAATTGCGGGTTGTGCGCGCTTTTGACGAAGTCGCCCCGCGACGGAATCTTGCCGAAGTAGGCGATTTGCGCCTGTACGGTTTGCGTCATTGCGCACCCCCTGTGTTCGAGTCCGCCGTCACGGTGGCGTTCGGGTTCGCTTGCATCGAAGTGGACCTGTTCCCCTGCGCCGGCGCCGGCGAGCTGCCGCCCGCCGCCGCACCGGTCGCACCGGAGGCGCCGCTCGGCGTGGCATTCACCGAATTGGCCGCCGCGCTCACATCCGCCACTGAGGACGGCAGCTTGAGGCCGCGCAGGCTCTGCTGCTGCGGCGCATCGCCGGCGCCGCTCGACGCCTGCGACGTGCTGATGATGCGCATGCTGACCGCCACGCTCACGTTGCCCTGCGTCCACGACAGATCGAACGTGCCGTCCGGCTGGCGTTTGCGCTGTGCCGAGTTGATCAGCTTCTCGAGACCGTAGCGGCCCGGCTCGTTGACGAGCTGGATCGTGCGGCCGTCGAAGGTCGTCGCGGACAGCGTCGCACCCGGCGAGCCGGACGGGTTCGGCCAGACGAAATTGGTCCACTGCGGCGGCGTATTGCGGTAGCGCAGTTGCTGGCCGTCGATTGCCAGCGTGTATTCGGTCGTGCCGCTGCTCGGTTGCGGCAGGATCTGGAACACCGTCTGCGGTTCCGACGAGCCGCCCTGCGCCGCGCCCGCGGCGCCGCCCGACAGCGGGGCCACCCAGCGTGCGAAGCCGCTCGTGAAGTCGGGTGTCAGCGCCAGCCCCATATCGCCCCACGTGCGTGCCGTCAGCGTATCGCCGCGGCGCACGGCGAGCGGCCCGAGCGTGGTGCCGACAAACTTCGCGACCGAGCCGTCCGGGCCGAACACCTGGGCGATCTCGTTGGCCCCGGCTTCGACCTTCGCGTCGCCCGCGAACGGATACTTGCTGGCGAGCGAGCTCTGGAACGGTTGGTACACCTGCGCATTCCACACCTTGTTGACTTCGACGCTGGCCGGCTGGATCACCACCGCGAACGCCTGCATCAGCGGGCGCACCAGCAGCGGGCGCAAGCCCTTGCGTTGCGAGTCGGTCAGGCCCGTCAGCATCTGCTCGTCGACGTACTTCAGCGAATCCGCGAGTTCGGAGCCGTTGCCGTCGAGCGTCTGCTGCATCAGTGCGCGTGCGCCCGGTCCCGGGTCGCCCTGGTTCTTGATCACGTTAAAGCGCGTGCGGACCTTCGACAGCGTGTCCATATAGCCTTGCAGCATCGAGCCGTTGTCCTGCTTGGCGACGATCCGGCCGAGCCCCGCGAACTCCTGGCCGATCGGCCCCATCGGCAGGTCGACCGGGTTGCCGTTGATGTCGATGTTCGCGGTGACCGGCGCGGCCGGCGTATGCGAGAACCATTGCTTGACCCAGTTCGTCACGCCGCCTTGCACGCCCTTGGCGGCCGCGCCGGCGAGCGACGGGTTGTCCCACGATGTCTGGTCGTAAGCGGTTTCCAGCACCTTGCGGATCGGCGAGTCCTGCGGGTCGCCGAGGCGGTTCATGGCATCCACCGCCTGGTTGAAGGTGCCGAAGTTCTGCACCGCAATGCCTTGCATGAACTTCTGCCAGTGCATCGCGTACTCGGTCTTGTACATCGTCACCAGCGCTTTCTGGATCTGTTCGGGGCTGCCCTCGAGCGTCAGGTCGTCATGCGCCGACGTGTTGAGCACCCAGTCCTTCGCCTGCAGCTCCTTGGTCGCGGCATCGCGGATCGCCGGCTGCACGTACTGGAACCATGCGTCGCGCGTGAACGTGCCGGGGATCGCGTAGCTGCCCGCAATCAGGCCGGTGTTGTTGTCGCCGACAATCCGGGCGATCGTCATCGGCGCGAAGCGGGTCGAGGCGCGTGCCTTGATTTCTTCGTAGACGCGTTGGCGAGCCGGCATGCCGCGCACCACGCGGCGCAGATTCTCGCGGGTCTGGTCGACCAGCGCGAGGTTCTGGTCGATCATCGGCCAGTCGTCGTCCGAGACGCGCGACAGGTAGAACGTGATCATGCGCTCGGCGCTGCGAATCATCTCGTCGCGCGGCATGTTGCCCCGGTTGGTCTCGAGCCAGCCGCGCCAGAAGCGGGCCACCTGATCGGTCAGGTGGGCCGTTTCGACGTGGCGCTTGTCGCCGAGCATCAGGTAGGTCTTGAGCGCGTTGTAGGCGTCTTCCACGTTGGTGGGGGAGGCGTCGCTATACAGGCCGCCCTGGCTCGTGGCGACCATCGCGGACGGTCGCGAAGACACCGGAATTGCGCCCGAGTCCGGCGTGCGCGTCATCGGCGCGAGCTGCTCCGGATGCGTGTTGACGTCTTTCAGGAAGCCTTCGAGATTCTGCGCGACCGGGTCCAGCATGATCTGGCGCACGCCGTTGTAATACTCGGTCAGCAAATGCTGCTCGAGACGGTCGCCCTGATAGAGACCGAGCGAAACCGCCAGCGGCCGCTCGCGGCGGAACTGCTCGAGCTGGTCGATGCGGTCTTCGAGAATATCCATGGCCTGCAGGCGCGATTGCAGGTCGTTGCGGTTCTGCTGCAGACGCACCACGTTGTCGAGGTCGGCCTGCACGTTCGAGGTGAGCTGCTGATTGTTGACTGTCGACCAGGTCCAGCCGCCGAGCGCCAGCGCGAGCGCGGCGACGAAGCCGAAGAACGTCGCATAGCGCATGCGCGTCTTGGCCGGGCTGGCGAACTGCTTGACGGTTTGCCGGTCGGCAAAAATGACCTTGGAGAACAGGTCGCGCAGGAAGAAGCCGTTCTTCGAGAACGCGCTTTGCGGCTGGGGAAGGCTCGCACCGTCGAGGCCGAAGCGGGTGGCGATGCGCTGCGCCGCGGCGCTGCTGGTTTCGCCTTCCTGCAGCGCGCTCGTGAAGTAGAAGCCGCGGAAGATCGGCTTGTACTGGAACGGATTGGTTTCGAACAGCGTGGCGAGGAACGAGCGCAGCGCGGGCTTGATGGTCGAGAATTCGAGCGGGAAGCTCAGTTGCCCCGGCGACAGTTTGTTGCCGCGGCTGATCGACATCTGCGCGACGCTGATTTCCTTCAGGCCGTCATACAGCTCCTCGAAGCGTTCGTCGAACAACGCCACCACGTCGCGCTTCTCGTCGGGCTCGTAGGGCAGGGTGGCGCCCCACACGCGGTCGTACTCGTGGCGCTCGCCGCCGCTGAAAAATTCGGTGAAGCCCGTGATCAGGTCGGTCTTCGTGAACATCACGTACACCGGCGCGAATACTTCGAGCTTTTCGGTCAGCTCCTGGACCCGCTGGCGCAGGTTCTTCGCCAGATTGATGGCGAACTCGGGGCGGCTGCCGGTCAGCTCGGCAATGCTTGCCGTGACGATGATGCCGTTGATCGGCGCCTTCGGACGGTGGCGCTTGAGCAGGCTCAGGAAGCCCAGCCATTCGGTGCGGTCTTCCTCGTGCACCGAGTAGCGGCCTGCGGTGTCGAGCAGAATGCCTTCGGTGGTGAAGAACCAGTCGCAGTTGCGCGTACCGCCAATGCCGTGAATCACCGCGTTGTTCTTGTCCGCGAAGGGGAACTGCAAGCCTGAGTTCAGCACCGCGCTGCTCTTGCCGGCCGCCGGGTTGCCGATCACGATGTACCACGGCAGCTCGTAGAGTGCCGCGCCGCCCGAGACCTGGCCGATCTTCGAGGTCTTGATGGTCTTCACCGCGTCGACCAGACGGGTACGCAGCGCGTCCAGCTCCGCCTGGCGGGCCGGCGTGGCAGTGCTCGCCGCCTCGGTTTGCTTTTCGGCCTGCTGTTCGAGCATCTCGCCGAGCTTGCGGTTGGCGCGCCGCGCGGCGAGCCTGCGTACCAGCCAGATCAGGAACCACAAGACCAGCACTGCGCCCAGCGCGACCGCGGCCCAGATCGGATCGATCCGCAAGGTGTCGGCCGCGATGAACAGCACGGCGGCTAGCGCGATCAGCCCGATGATCGAGAGCGTGCGAGAGTGGGTCAACCCGTTGAGGAAGCGTTGCATAGGCCGTTCAGGTCTGGATGTTATGGGTAGCGTGTGGAAGGACGATCAGCGCTGCGCGTGCGCGGATGCCGGCAAGCGTGGGGAGATTCGGTTCGATTGGGAGTGGGGCGAAGCGCTGCGCCGCGGGCTGTGACGAAAGGCCCGCGCAGCCATGATCGGTCTTGTCGCCGTGAAGATTATATGAATGCGCCATGCAAACCCCATTATTTGCCGCTTTGTGCCGCTTAATGCCGCCCGAGTACGAAACCGGGTTTGTGATATTCGACGTGCCCAAGATCCATCAATTTCCAGCGGCCTCCCCACACCAGGCCGCACTGTTCGGCGACCTGGCCGTATAACTGATAGCCTCGCATGGCCCACGGATCTTTTTCTGTAATCACAAGCTTGCCGTCACGCAAAAACGCATTGTCCGCCGCTAGCCCGTATTGGTGATAGCTCTGAAAGGCTGCGGCATTGGTGACACCCCCCAATTGCGCCAGCCGGTTTTGCCGCTCCGGGCTGCGATAGCCTTCCAGTAAAGCCATGTCATAGCCGTATTGTTCGTGCATGATTTTGTAGACGAGCAATAAACGGGTTCTGAAGTCGGCATCGAGCAAATTCCAGTCGCGGCTCGCATCCTGTAGCGCGGGGCGAACCTGCTCCACTTCCTGCGTTGCAAATACCTCGGGCGGCAATGAGGGCGGTGGGACGAGCTGCTCGCCGTTCAATAGCGCGGCAATTTTCTCGTCGGGCACCCGTACTGTATCGTCGTATTGGAAAAACTGACGACCGCGCAATGCGATCGCCACCAATGGCGGCGTCGCAAGAATACCTGTGGTAGTTAAAATCAGCAAGCGCCGCTTTACCAGTAAATTTTGCATATCGACTACTGTCGATTGCGAAATTTTTGCCGAGCGACTTAATTGATCGCGCGCACGTGTTGCACCATAAGATGCATTGCGCATAAATCGGCCTTGTAAATCCTGCACAATGGCCAGTATTGAAGCGCGTACCGGCGGCAATAGCAGCATGGCCGCGATCAGCACCGCGATGGCGAAATAAGCGACGAGTACGATGGCAATCAATGGTAAGTCCGGAAAATTGGAAACAATTGTATTTTGTAATGCTTGCTCTTAGAATCAGGCCTGCTCGAAGACGAGCCGAAACGGTATTATCACGGCGAAATAAACCAGGATTCAATGAGACAGTGAATGAGTGCGCCGGACAGCTCGAATTCCAAAGCCCCACCTAGCCTGCTAGCCGATACGGCACAAGGCTCACAAGCCAACGGCTCGCGGATTCTCGCGAACCTCGAAGGCCGCGTTGCCCCGCCTACCGACAAGCCGCGCCGCTCGAAGGCGCCTGCCGTGCTGGTGGCATTGCTGGTGCTCGCCGCAGGCAGCTGGGGTGCGTGGCACCTGCAGCAGCGCGCCCGTAGCGAACACACCGAGGTGGCCGCGGCGTCGGCTCCCGCGGCGGTGCCGGCGGCCGCTTCGGCAGCAGGCGCCAGTTCTGCTCTGGCGACGGCCAAAGCCGCGCCTGCGGCGGGCGCCTCCACGCCGCAACCGGCAACCATCGTGGCGGACGACACCGATAACAAGGATGCCAAACCATCTGCGGGAGCGGCCGCCTCGGCGGCTGGTGGGATCGACGACAATCGCCTCTCGCGGGCGCTCGCGAATGGCGCCGAGGTGAGCGGTGCGTCGGCGCCAGCAACGGAAGCGACCAGCAACGAGAAGCCGGCTGCAACGGCAGCCAACCATGCGCATCACGAGCGTGAGACAGCGGCGGCACGCGCGAAGCACGATGCAGCCGGCAATCGTCATGCGAGTGCCACGGAAGTTGCGCAGGAGAAGAAAGACAAGCAACGCCCCACGGCGCATAACGCCGCTGCAACGAAGGATGATCCGGATGCCGACCTGCTGGCGGCGCTGGTGGCGCGCACCAAGCCGGCAAATCCGAAGGCGGGCGTCAACGGCGATACGACCAAGGTCAGCGCCGCCGCGAACCCGGGCAATCCGAAGCTGGCCGAGCGGGTGAAGGAGTGCGGCACGCGTGGCTTCTTCGAAGACCAGTTGTGCCGCTGGCGTGTGTGCGACGGTCATTGGGGCAAGGATCCCGCCTGCCCGGGTGCGGCCACGCCGCCTAAGGAACCGTAAAGCTGCGGGCGGCGGCGGGTTGGGGGCTGTTAAGTGCGCCACAGTCCTCCAACCCGCTTGCTACCAGTGTGGCTGGCTCATCGCCTCAAGCCGGATGCAAGCCGCGCAGCAACTGCCGCACTCGCGACAGATCCTGGTCGACGTGCTCGGCCTGTTCGAACAGCACCGCCAGCCAGTCGACGAAAGCCCGCACACGCGGCGAGACGACGCGGTTCTTCACGTACGCCACGGAAACGGTCATCGGCACTGGCTTCCATTGCGGCAGGATTTCGCGCAACTGGCCCGAATCGAGGTACGGTTGCGCCGCGATGCGCGCCGGCTGGATCAGCCCGAGTCCTTGCAGGCCGCAGGTCAGATAGGCCTGCTCGTCGCTGACCTTGACGAAGCCATCCACCTTGACGTTGAGCGCACTGCCGCCGACTTCGAAATCGAAGTCCACCGCGCGTCCGTTGTGCGGCGACATGCAGTTGACGGCGACGTGCCGCGCCAGATCGTCCAGATCGGCAGGCATCCCATAACGTTCCAGATAATCCGGGCTCGCGCACGTCACGTGTTCGAGCGTGCCGAGCCGGCGCGCCGCGAGACCCGAATCGGGCAGCTCGCCGAGCTGGATGCTGCAGTCCACCGCTTCGCCGACCAGATCGACCGCGCGATTGCTGACGCCAATCGCGAGATCGATGTTCGGATACAGCTCATGAAAATCGTCGAGTGCCGGCAACACCAGCGCAGTCGCCACCGCGCCCGGCATCTCTACACGCAGGCGGCCGCTCAGGTTGTCGGTGGAATGGCGCAGGCTCGCTTCCATCTCGTCGATGTCGGCGAGAATCTGTGAGCAACGTTCGTAATACGCGGCGCCTTCCGGCGTCAGGCTGAGGCGGCGCGTGGTGCGCACCAGCAGCGCCGTGCCGAGCAGGGCTTCGAGATTCTGAACCAGCGTCGTCGCCGTGGCGCGCGGCATGTCGAGCGATTGCGCGGCGCGTGTGAAGCTATTGGTATCGACGATACGGATAAAAGTGCGCATCGCCTGAATACGGTCAATCACGGGCAATCTCCTGTACAAACGGGACAATCCGAATAAAGGACGTACAGCCAACGTGCCTCGTCCCGTTGGGGACGCCCCGTTTGGGGAGGCGCGTCGGCATGACGATGCAAGGCGGGAGCAGGGCAGGCCGCCGCAGCGGGCGCGGCCTGTGCATCACGCGTAGCGGGCGTTGAGCCCGCCGGCGTGACGACCTGTGGAACTACCGGGGTGAAGCCTGGAGTAAAGCGACCGGCAGTTACTTCCGGAGCGAGTCGAGATCGATCACAAAGCGATACTTCACATCGCTCTTCAACATCCGCTCATACGCATCGTTAATCTTTTGCATCGGAATCAGTTCGATATCCGATGTAATGCCGTGCTCGCCGCAGAAATCGAGCATTTCCTGGGTTTCAGCAATGCCGCCGATCAGCGAGCCCGCCAGACGGCGGCGCTTGAAGATCAGGTTGAACACCTGCGGCGACGGGTGATCGTGTTCCGGCGCGCCGACCAGCGTCATCGTGCCGTCCCGGCGCAGCAGGTTCAGGAACGGGTTGAGGTCGTGCTGGGCCGCCACTGTGTTGATGATCAGATCGAAGCTGTTCGCATGCGCTTCCATCTCTTGCGGATTCTTCGAAATCACCACCTCATGTGCGCCGAGACGCTTCGCATCTTCGATCTTCGATTGCGAGGTCGTGAACAGTACGACGTGCGCACCCATCGCACGCGCGAGCTTCACGCCCATGTGGCCGAGGCCGCCCAGGCCGACGATGCCGACCTTCTTGCCGGGACCGGCGCCCCATTGGCGCAGCGGCGAGTAGGTGGTGATGCCGGCGCACAGCAGCGGCGCCACGCCGGCCGGATCGAGATTCTCCGGTACGCGCAGGACGAACGCTTCGTCGACGACCAGTTGGGTCGAATAGCCGCCGAACGTGATGTCGCCGCTCACGCGGTCCACGCCGTTATAGGTGCCGACCCAGCCGTTTTCGCAATACTGTTCGAGGCCTTCCGCGCAGCTCGGGCAGGTGCGGCACGAGTCGACGAGGCACCCCACGCCGACGAGGTCGCCGGTCTTGTAGTGCGTCACGTCGGGCCCGACCGCCGTGACGCGGCCGACGATTTCGTGGCCCGGCACCACCGGATAGATCGAGTTTTTCCATTCGTTGCGGGCCTGATGCAGATCCGAATGGCAGACGCCGCAAAACAGCACTTCCATTTGCACGTCATGGTCGCGCAGTTCGCGGCGCTGGAATTCGAATGGGGCGAGCTTCGACTGCGCATCGCTCGCTGCATAGGCATAAGTCGTGGTCATGAGTGCTCCTGCAAATAGAGGGGTTGCTTCAGGCGTCGACGCAAGCGGGACTTCGCTCGGCCTTGCGGGCGTCGGTGCGGGAATGGGATGGTCCGGCAGGGTTCCCATCGTAGGCGGCGGCCCTTACCTGGGGAATACCTGAATATCTCGAAGGTTTGCCTATTTCTACTGAGGGCGAGCGCTATAGGCGGTTTGGTGCTAGATTTCAAGCCTTATTCTCTGCCGAATAGATAGGCATTGTCATGCAAACGACTCATTCATCCCGTCCACCCGTCAGCGCGGCTCAGCAGCGCATGGTCGAACTGTTCGACATTCTTGCGCCGTGCGAAGGCTTTACGCCGTCGTGTCTGGAGGGTGTCAAGCTGATGCGCGCGAGCCGGCCCATGCCGCGCATGCCGGTGCTCTACGAGCCGAGCATCGTGATTGTTTGCCAGGGCCGCAAGCGCGGATATCTGGGCGAGCAGACCTACCTGTACGACGCTCAGCAGTATCTGGTGTTGTCCGTGCCGCTGCCGTTCGAGTGCGAAACCGAGGCGAGTGCGGAGGAGCCGTTTCTGGGCCTCTCCGTGCAGGTCGACCTGTCGGTGGTCGCGGAGTTGCTGATGACACTGAACGAAACCCATGGCGCCGCGCATACCGTGCCGCGCGGCATTTATTCCACGCCGCTCGATCCGGTCATGAGCAACGCGGTGCAGCGCCTGCTCGAGGCGCTCGCTGCGCCGGTCGATGCGCGGATTCTCGCGCCGGGCATCATGCGCGAGATCTGCTATCGCGTGCTGACCGGCGAGCAGGGCGATGCGATTCGCGCGGCGCTCACGCATCAGCATCACTTCGGCCGCATTGCCAAGGCGCTGCGGCGCATTCATGCGGATTACCACGGCGATCTCGACGTCGATACGCTCGCACGCGAAGCCGGCATGAGCCTCGCGGTGTTTCACTCGCAGTTCAAGGGCGTGACGTCGACCTCGCCGATGCAATACGTGAAAACCACCCGGCTGCATCATGCGCGGCTTCTGATGGTGCAGGACGGTTTGAGTGCGGGCGCGGCGGCGGCGCGAGTCGGTTATGAAAGCGCCTCGCAGTTCAGCCGCGAGTTCAAGCGCCTGTTCGGGCTGAGTCCGGTGGACGAGGTCAAGCGCATGCGCGCGGCGTTCGATTCGCCGCCGCGCGTGGCGCCGCCCGCGCCGAAGTATGTGACTGCCGGTTGACGGCGCTGGGGCGACGCGGTTTGCATGGCGGTTCGCGAGCGGTCGCCGCGTGCCGCGGTTTAAACGCGCGCCGGTCTATTCCGGCTCGTGACAGCACACGCAGAGCTTGTTGCCGTCCGGATCGCGGAAGTAGGCGCCGTAATAGTGCTCGTGATATTGCGGCCGCAAGCCCGGCGGCCCTTCGCACGAACCGCCGTGGGCAAGCGCCGTGGCATGTGCGCGCTCGACACTCGCGCGGTCCGGCGCCAGCAGGGCGAGCATCTGCCCGTTGCCGGCGCTTGCCGGATTGCCGTCGTAGGGCCGGCCGATCAAAAAGAGCGGCCGCGGCTGCCCGGGCGTCATCCAGCCGGCCCAGCCCGTCTGCCCATCGCGGAACTTGAGCTTGAGGTTCAAGCCGTCCAGCAGCGCGGCATAGAAGCCGAAGGCGCGTTCGAAGTCGGTAATGCCGACGAATACATGGGAAAGCATCTGCTCGCTTGCTCCTGTAGAGATACTTCATTCACTGCAAGACCGGTAATGGCGATACCGGGATCGCCGGGCAACTGGTTAGCCTTCAGGCACAAGACTAGGATGGTGCCACTTACCCCTTGTCGAGACATAAAACATGAAGCGCTTCCACATTGCTCTTGCCGTTGCCGACCTCAACGCATCGATTGCCGACTATAGCGAGCGTCTCGGCCAGCCGCCCACCGCGCTCGTGCACGGCCTCTATGCCATGTGGCGCACCGATCTGCTCAACTTCTCGATCAACGAAACGCCGGACAAGGCGGGGCAGCTCCGGCATGTCGGTTTCGAGGACGATACCGCTGAAGGCTATTCCAGCAGCGTGGACGTCAACGGTCTCGAATGGGAGCTGTTCTCGAGGCAGGAACAGGATCGCCGGATCGCCAGCACCTATGGCGAGGCGGTGTTCACAAAAGATTGACCTTGCCGGTGGCCAGGTCGTAAATCCCGCCGATCACTTTTACTTTGCCTTCCTTAACATAGTGGCCGATGATGGGCTTCGATACGCTCAGGCGGTTGGCATTGAGCCGCACGTTCTCGACGGTGGCGCGGGCTTTCAGGTCGGCGTCGCCGTGCAAGCGGGCGATCGCCACCGCAGGCTTGATCGAGCGCACGAGGTCGGGCAGATGACCGGGCAGCGCGACGCCTTTCTGAATCGCGTCGACGCTGGCGCTGACCGCGCCGCAGTTGGTATGGCCGAGCACCATGATGAGCGGCACCTGCAGAAACTTCACGCCGTATTCGAGACTCGCGAGTCCGTCCTCATTGACGAAGTTGCCGGCTACCCGCACCACGAAGAGATCGCCTGGCCCCTGATCGAACGCCAGTTCCGGAGCGACGCGCGAGTCCGCGCAACTGACGATCGCCGCGATCGGATATTGCGCCGCGACGCGGCTCGCCCGGCCGGCCGAATAGTCCTTGTTGGCCGGCGCATTGGCCGCGTAGCGCGCGTTGCCGTCCATGAGGCGCGTCAGCGCCTCGGCTGGAGCGATGGCGTTGGGGGCGTTGGCGTCGGCGGGCTCGGCGGCATCCGCAGCGTCCGCCGCGAAGCGAGCCAGTGTCAACGACGCAGCACCCGCGAGCAGCAACTGGCGGCGCGCTGCGGACGGCAGAAGGGGGGCGCACATGATTCGTCTCCTTGCAGGAAGGACTACGGTGTTCAGGCGGCAGATGGAACCGGAGTGCGGGTGAGCCGTCGCGCGAGCTCACCCGCCGCGCTACGTGTCAGTCGTTCGGGCCGGCCGGCCCCTCGCTCGCATAGTGTGCGCGTTTTTCCTCGTACATGAGCAGGTCGGCACGTTGTACGGCGGCTTCGAGCCGCTCGCCCTGCTGGCAGGTCGCCGCGCCCATCGCAAAGCTCAGCAGCGAGCCTGGGTAGAACTGATTGTTGAGTTCGACCAGTTGGCGGACCGTGTCGATCATCGCCGCGCCGCCGCGTTCGTCGGTGCTGGGCATCAGGATGGCGAATTCGTCGCCGCCGATCCGCGCCGCGTGAAACGGCGATTCCATCGCCTTCGCGAGGACTTCGCCGGCGCGCCGCAACAGCGCATCGCCGGCTGCATGGCCGAGCTGGTCGTTAATGCGTTTCAGGCCGTTCAGATCCGCCATGATGACCGTGACCGGAAACGGGCCCTTGCGTTCGAGGCGGTTCAGCTCGTCCACGTAGAACGAGCGGTTGCGCAGCTTGGTCAGCACATCGTGCTTGCCGAGAAACTCCAGATAAGCCTCGGCTTTCTTGCGCGCGGTGATGTCGGTGAGCGCCACCAGCACCAGGTCCCAGTCGCGCTCATGTTCCGGCAGCACGGAAAACTGCAGATGCACGTGCACCTCGTTGCCGTCCAGCGAGTAATTGAGGACCTCGCGTTGCTGGAACAGCTTGCCGTCCCACAGATCGATGAGCTGCTCGCGGAAATGCGGCCGCATGTCGTCGCGGAATACTTCCGGCAAGCGGGCCAGCAAGGTCGGCTTGTCCGGTGCCGCGAACAGATCGAGCGTGTGCCGGTTCACGTCGAGGACATGAATTTCCTGCATGCAGCGTTCGACGAACTCGGGATGCACGTCGGTAAACGTGCGGAAATCCACGATGCCCGCGGCCCGGGCGTCATTCAGCAGACGTTTGACTGCACTGAAATCCTCGACCCACAGCGACACCGGCGAATCTTCGAACAGGCCGCGCGCATAGGCTTCGGCCTGGACGAGGCGATGCCGCGCGCCTTCCAGTTCGCTCACGTCCTCCAGCGATACCAGCACCCGGTCCCAGCGCGCTTCGTGCCCCGGCAGCACGGCGCCCTTGAGGAGCACGTCGAGCCGCCTCCCGCTGAGCGTGTAGTTGACCGTCTGGCTCATGAAGCTGCTCTGGCCGGACCACAACTGGCAGAGCTCTTCGAGGTGGGTCTTCAGCATGTCGTCGCGGAACACCGCGCCGAGATTGGCGGTGAGCGTGGCGAGACTGTCCGCCTCGAACAGCGTCAGGGTCTTGCGGTTGACCTTGACGACCCCAATGCTGTGCGCGCATTCCGCGACCCGCTCCGGATGGTCCCTGAAATGCGCGCGCAGATCGGTCACGCCCTCGGTTCGCCAGGCATCGAATAACGCCCGCACGCCGCTGAAATCTTCGAGCCAGAGCGACACGGGCGCGAGCTCGAACATCTCCGAGTCGTCGCTGGACGGCGCTTCGTTGCGAGGCTGGTCTGGGGCACTGAGGTTATCCAGCATGACGGATCCGTAAACAAGAGTGCGGTTATTCTAAGACGCCTTGGGGCTGTGGAGCAGGGACTTCAATCAGGGGGGCGGCTAACCATGTGGTGTGCGGCGCCGGCCACGCAGTCCGCGCCCGTCCGCACGCCGCCGTGGAATGATTGCGCCCCTTTGCGAAGTAACGGCAGGCGATGCGCGAACTTGAGCCGACGGCACCCCGCGGGAGCGCCGGCCGAGGGCCTTCTGCACCGCTCCGGCGGCCTTGTTACACTTGCCGTGTCGCAGTTTCCTGCCCCAGAACGCGTCCAACCTGCCCATGAAACCTTGCCTGCTGGTTCTGATTGCCCTGAAGGATGCGAGTCGCGCGAGCATCGCTGAAGCCTTCGACGTTATCTACGCCCCCGATCCCGCTGCACGTGCCGCCGCTATCGCCGCCCACGGTGCGACCGTACGGGCGGTACTGACCAACGGCACGACCGGCCTGCAAGCGGCCGAAATCGATCAGATGCCCCAGCTCGAACTGGTCAGCGCGCTGGGCGCCGGCTACGAGAACCTCGCGCTCGACCATGCGCGGGCCCGCCATATCGTGCTCGTCAACGGGGCGGGGACCAACGACCACTGCGTGGCCGATCATGCTTTCGCGTTGCTGCTCGCCGTGGTGCGCGACGTCGTGCAACTCGATCAGGCGACGCGCCAGGGTGTCTTGCGCGATTCTCTGCCGATGCACCCCAACGTATCGGGCAAACGCCTCGGCATTCTCGGGCTGGGCAATATCGGCCAGAAGGTGGCGCGCCGCGGCGCTGGCTTCGACATGGAACTGGGCTATCACAACCGCAAGCCGCGCGAAGGCGAGCCGATGCGCTACTTCGGGAGCGCGAGAGCGCTCGCCGAGTGGTGCGATTTCCTCGTCATCGCCACCCCAGGCGGTGCCGGCACGCGGCATCTTGTCGACGCGGCGGTGCTCGATGCGCTGGGGCCGGACGGCTTCGTGGTAAACGTTGCGCGCGGCAGTGTCGTGGATACCACGGCGCTTGCCGCCGCGTTGCGGGCAGGAACGATTGCCGGCGCCGGACTCGATGTCTACGAGGGCGAGCCGCATCTGCCGGAAGCCTTGCGCGAGTTGCGCAACGTCGTGCTGACGCCGCATGTGGGCGGCCGCTCGCCGGAGGCGATCACCGCCTCGGTGCAGAACTTCCTCGCCAACGCCACCCGGCATTTCGCCGGCGAGAAAGTATTGACGCCGATCTGAGCTGGTTTAGTGTGTCCCCGCCACAGTCGGCGCACCGCCCGCCTGGAGAGGGGGCCAGCGCCTCGCTCCTGCATTTCCCTTATGACACGAATGACGCCCTCGCATCGGCCGGGGCGTCCCCGGCAATGCCAGTGATTGAGATAATTCGCGTTTTGCGTATTTCATTCATCAGGCAAATCAGAAAGTATCGAAAGGCTTCCTTACATTAAATTACTTTCTGTCGTTTATCTAATAAGTGTTAAATCGATATGTCGATGAGCAGTGATTGAAATCATTGTTTAATGACCCAAAGGTAAGTCCGATCGATTCGCGCAGATGCCCTTCCAGCTTGACAAACCGGGGAAACCCTGGGTTTGGGGATGTATTATTTACCGCTCAAACGTTAAATCCCGATCAATTGAGAAAAATCAAAAAAATAAAACACGCGCAAACCTTTGCGCGATTAATGAATGTCGTGCCGCTGCCGTTAAAGCGCTGAGATGGCAGGCAATGCCACAACCGACCGTGGGCGTCGGAATTTGAGAGAAAAGCGCTATACAACGAACTATTTTTCTCGACTCGAACGATGGGAGCGGAAAGCTATGAACCTTAGAGACCTGTCCGTAAAAGCCAAGCTGTACAGCGCTTTTGGGACGTTAACAGTAGTGGTGATGGTGGTGGCGGGGATGTCGGTGAAGGCATTGAGCGACTCGAATGCGCGTTTCTCCGGCTTCGTGTCCGGTATCAATGCGCGTGCGATTGCCTCCGAGCAGGTGAGAACCGCGGTCGACCGGCGTGCGATCGCAGCCCGCAACATGGCGCTGGTGACGCGGCCGGACGACTTCCAGATGGAAAAGGACGCTGAGGCGCAAGCGCAGCAAGATGTCCAGACGAACCTCGCGAAGCTCAATCAGATGATGGCGTCGGCCGGCGATACCACCGCCGAGGCTCGCGACATGGTGAAGGAGATCAACCGGATCGAGGCGGACTACACGCCGGTGGCGCAGGCCATCGTCGCGCTGGCCGTGGCGAACAAGCGCGACGAAGCCGTGGCGAAGATCGACAACGATTGCCGGCCGCTGCTTGCCGCGCTGGTCAAGGCCACCGACGCCTACCAGGCCTACACGCTCAGCCGTGCGAATCAATTGGTCGAGGCCGGCGCTGAACAATATGCGGTGCAGCGCACCATCCTGATCGGCACCTGTGTTGTGGCCATCGCGCTTTCGCTGCTGCTCGGCTTGCTGATCGCTCGCGGCTTGATCCGCTCGCTCGGCGCCGAGCCGGGCGTGCTCGGCGAGGTTGCCCAGCGCGTCGCCGGCGGCGACCTGCGGGTGGTCGAGGGCGCCGCGCAGGCCCCGGCGGGCAGCGTACTTTCGTCGATGGGACGGATGCAGGCCAGTCTCGTCGACCTGATTGCGCGCGTGCGCACGGCAGCGGACAGCATCGCCACCGGTTCGAGCCAGATTGCCTCGGGCAATATCGACCTGTCCGCGCGTACCGAGCAACAGGCCTCGTCATTGCAGGAAACCGCTTCGAGCATGGAAGAGCTGACTTCGACGGTCAAGCAGAACGCCGAGAACTCGCAGCAGGCGAGCGTGCTGTCGGCGAACGCTTCGGACGTGGCCGTGAAGGGCAACCAGGTGGTGAGCCAGGTCGTGCAGACGATGGGCGAGATCAGCGCCAGCTCGACCAAGATTGCCGATATCACCAGCATCATCGAGGGCATTGCGTTCCAGACCAACATCCTCGCGCTCAACGCGGCCGTGGAAGCCGCTCGCGCAGGCGAGCAGGGCCGTGGCTTCGCGGTGGTGGCGAGTGAGGTGCGCAGTCTCGCGCAACGTTCGTCCAGCGCGGCGAAGGAAATCAAGGACCTGATTGCCGAATCGGTGAACAAGATCCAGGGCGGCTCGGAGCGTGCGACCGAAGCGGGCAAGACGATGGCGGAAGTCACCCAGGCGGTGGCGCGTGTCACCGACATCATGGGTGAGATTGCCTCGGCTTCGATCGAGCAGAGCCGCGGGATCGAGCAGGTCAATCAGGCGATCACGCAGATGGATTCGGTCACGCAGCAGAACGCGGCGCTGGTCGAGGAGGCGGCTGCGGCTTCCAAATCGCTGGAGGGGCAGGGGCACCAGTTGAATCAGGCGATTGCCTTTTTCAAGCTGTAGGCGGCAAGCGGCTTGCATGCCGGATCGGTTGGGCGCTTGGGTGCGGATGCGGCCGCTTGAGGTTGAAGCGGCGTCGAAGCAACGTCCAGCCGACGCTCAACCGATCAGCTTGAGCCCCGGCGGCAGCGACTCGCCGAATACACGACCCTCGTCGGCCTCGTCGAGTTCGACGGCCTCGCGGATCATCGTGATCCAGTTGGCCGGCGCATGGGCGGATTCCAGCCGCTTGACGACGCTCGCGCGCACCTCGTCGGCGAGGTCGCGCGAGCGGTCGCCGGTCATCCGCGCAATCTGCACGGCGGCAAACGCAGCCGGTTCGACCTTCTTCCAGTCGAGCGCGAGAATCGTCTCGAGCCACTGCGTGGCGACCGGCGGCGGCACCACGCTGTGCGCGCTGCCGTAGAAAGGCCGGCGCGCACCGATGCGGCCGACGGCCCACCAGCCCTGATGACTCTCGGCAGGCTTCCTGAGCCGCGCGATCAGCCGCTCGCCGAGTTCGATCTTGCGCTCGGCCGGCACGCGTTCCAGCGACGCTTCGAGGCGCACCATGTCGGCATAGCCGGATTTCGCGGGGTCGAACGGCAGTTTGGTGCGCGATGCGGCGGCGGACTGCATGAAGGCCACCGCGTCGAGCACATCGAGCTGTTCGCGCTCGCCGAGGCCGCCCGCCGCGCGCCGCCACAGCGTCCACCATTCCGACCAGACCTGGCTGTCGTTGATGTATTGAATGCCGTCGTCGAACAGCGTCCACAGTTGCTCGACGCGCCATTCGTCGAGCGGATAACCGAAGCCCGGGCGCACGCAATAGCCGGCCAGATTGAGCCAGAGGCGCTCGTGGTCCGCGGAACGGCGCCGCCGTCTCGCGCGTTCCCACAGCGCATTGAACAGCTCGCGCAGCAGCGCGCTATTCCAGTTCGCGCGTGGACCGAGAATCTGCTCCAGTTCGGCCCGCGTGCGCTTGACCTCTTTGGGGTCGACTTTTTGCGAGCGCGAACCGAAGCTGCGGTCGATCAGTTCGAGCGCCTTGGGCAGGGCGGGATGGGGTGCCTCGCCGGATACGCTGACCTTGGCCCCGCCGCGGCGCAACTGGAACTCGAGCAGCCAGCGCTGGGCGGTGTTCGCTGCATCACCGGCTTCAGCGGCGGCGATGCAATGCACCTCCAGCGTGCCCACTTCGGTGAGCGAGGCGGCGAGCTGCACCGGCGTCTCGGCGGACTGGCCGGCTTCACGCGGCGCCACGACCGTGGCGATCGGCGGCAGGCGCACGAATTCGCCCAGCGCCAGCGCGGCCAGCTCGCCCGCGTGCCAGCGCGTATCGGATACAGAGGACACCAGATGAAATTGCACCGGTTGCCCGAGCTTTAGTGCGAAAGTGCGGTCCGCGAGATGGATCTCGCGGCCTTCTTCGGTGCCGCGCGGCAGCACACAGACGCCTCGCAGGGCCTGCGCGTCCTCCTCCAGCACGAGAAAATAGCTGCGTGGCGAACCGCCGCCGATTCGCGGTGCGCGGCCGGCGCGCGCGAGTGCGTAGGCCACTGCGCCGCGCGCCACGGCGACGTCGGGATTATCGTTATGCAGGACATGCAGCGGCTTGCCTCGCCATGCCGCCAGCGTCTCGGCGAGTCGTTCGCTGAGCGCTTCGGCGCGAAACACGCCGCCGTTGAGCAGCAGCGTGTCGGGCACGGGCAGCACGTCGTCGCCGTCAGCGGCGGCGGACGAACCGAGCGCATCGCGCGATTGCGCCGCCAGCCGGCTCAGAAACGCGGCGGCGTGCCGGGTGATCGCCGGATCGCTCGCATACGGCAGGCCAAACTCGACGATGGCGCCGCGCGGGCGGCCCGGCCGCGCAGCGGCGGCAACGAGCGGGAAGAAGCCGTCGACGATGATCTGCTCGACTTCCTCTCGCGTGATCTCCGTGGTCCGTGCCCCGCCGATCAGCTTCGAGCCTGCGCCCAGCAGCGTGACCGGCACCGAGGCCGGCGCGTCGGCGCCGAGCAGTTGCTCTTTGGCCACCCGGCAGCGCTCGACGAGTTGCGAGAGGCTCGCCGCCGAGAGACGCGCCTGCGGCGTCGACAGCCGGCTCTCGGCCAGATGCGCGAGTGCGAGGTCCATGTTGTCGCCGCCGAGCATCAGGTGGTTGCCCACTCCGACGCGCGTCAACTGCGGTTGACCGCCTTGCATCTGTACCTTGATCAAGGTGAAGTCGGTGGTGCCGCCGCCGACGTCGCAGATCAGCACGAGCCGCGTCCCGGCGAGTTCGGCGTCAAGCGAGCCGCGATGCTGAAACAACCAGTCGTAGAAGGCGGCCTGCGGTTCTTCCAGCAGCCGCAGTTTCGGCAACTGCGCCATGCGGGCCGCTTCGAGCGTCAGCGCGCGAGCGCCGTCGTCGAACGAGGCGGGCACCGTGAGCACGACATCCTGCTGTTCGAGCGGGGCATCCGGGAGGCGCTGATTCCACGCCGAGCGCACGTGCGCGAGATAGCTGGCGCTGGCCGTGACGGGCGACACCTTGTCGACCTCGTCGCTGGCGCCCCACGGCAGAATCGGCGCGGTGCGATCCACCGACACATGCGAGAGCCAGCTCTTGGCGCTCGCCACCAGCCGGCCCGGCACCTGGGCGCCGAGGCTGCGCGCGAGCCGCCCGATCACCACCGGGCGCTCGCCGGATTGCGAACCTTCGGCCTGCCGCTTATCGGATCCTGGCAGTGATCCGGACCACGGCAACGACAGATCGCATGGGCTCAGTTCCCCCTGCGCCGCGTGATAGCGCACCGAGGGCAGCAGCGGCCGCGCCGCGACTTCGCCGGGACTGACGAGCTGATCGATATCGAAGACGCGGATGTCCTCGGTGCCTGCCTCGGTGTACGCGACGACCGTGTTGCTGGTGCCAAGATCGATCCCGACGAAATACTGCTTCATCGCGCTCAAGCGTTGCCGTGGCCGCGCACGTCGAATTCGACTTTCCAGCGCTCGCCGGTGCCGCGCGGAATGGCTTCCAGTTCCAGCGTACCGGCTTCGGTGACGCGCGCATGCAGTTTCACCGGCACGATCTCACCGGGGCTGCGGCCTTCGGGCGGCAGCGTCGCCTGGATTTCGTCGAGTTCCTGCAGTTCCTCGGGCGTCCAGTAATCGAGCAGCGTGCCGACCTGATCCTGGCGCCGCACCGAAGAGCCGAAGAAGCGGAACTGCACCGGTTCGCCGACCACCAGGCCGAACTCCTGGGCCGGCAGCGCCGCCTCGCTGCCTTCTTCCATGCCGAACGGCGCCACGCAGAGCGCCTGCACCGGCGGTTCGAGCCCCGGCACGGCGGGCATGGCCGATTCCACGGCGATATAGAAGGCTTGCGCAATGCCGCCGCGAATCCGCACGCCCTGGCCGCGCTTCACGTAGCCGTAGTAGGCCGCACCGCGCGCGACCGCGAGATCGAGATCCGCGCCTTCGAGCAGACGCGCGGGCGCGGCGCCTTCCGCGGCGAGCCAGCCGTTGAGCGTCTGCAGGATGCGCTCGACCAGCAACGGCGATTTGAACACGCCGCCGTTGAACAGCACCGCGGTGGGATGCAGGAAGCTCGCGCTTTGCGGTTGCGTGCCTTGCAAGCCTGCGAGTTCGGCGAGCGCGCCCACCTGACGGCCGAGGAAAGCAGCCAGATGGCGCGTCACGGCGGCGTCCTGCGCATACGGCAGGCCGAGCTGCGTCAAGCCGGCGCGCGCGCGGCTCAGCGGACGCGCTGCGCTGTCGACTTGCGGGAAAAAACCTTCGAGGATCGTCTGCGTGAGTTCGGCGCGCGTGAGTTCGGTGCGGATCGAGCCGCCAATCAGCTTCGAGCCGCGGCTAGGGATGACGAGCGGCACGGCATCGGCGGCGGCGTCGCTCAGCAGCGTTTCCTTGGCGGCGCGGCAGGCGTAGGTCAGCGCGCGCAGTTGCCACGGATCGGCTTGGGTGCCTTGCGCGGCCAGCTTGCGGGCCACCACGTGGGCCAACGCGAGGTCCATGTTGTCGCCGCCGAGCAGGATGTGCTCGCCCACGGCGACACGGTGCAGTTCGAGGTTGCCTTCACGCTCGACGACCGCGATCAGCGACAGGTCGGTGGTGCCCCCGCCCACGTCCACGACGAGGATGATGTCGCCCACTTGCACCTGCTTGCGCCACTGGCCGTTGCTCTTCTGGATCCAGCTATACAGTGCGGCTTGCGGTTCTTCCAGTAGCGTCATGCCGGTATAGCCGGCGCTTTGCGCGGCTTCGGCGGTCAGTTCGCGGGCGGCCGGATCGAACGAGGCGGGAATCGTGACGGTAATTTCCTGCTCGCCGAAGGGCGCCTCCGGATGCGCATGGTCCCACGCTTCGCGCAGATGCGTGAGGTAGCGAATCGAGGTTTCGAGCGGCGACACGCGCGCCACTTCGGGCGGCGCATCGTTGGGCAGAATCGCCGCACGACGGTCGACGCCGGAATGGCACAGCCAGCTCTTGGCGCTCGACACGAGCCGGATCGGCGTGGCCGCGCCGCGGCTGCGCGCCATTTCGCCGACTGCGAAGTCGCGCCCACCGGTCCACGGCAGGCCCAGGTCGAACGGCGCGAGTTCGCCTGGATGCGGCAGATAGAGGAACGAGGGCAGCAGCGGCAGGTCGTCGATGGTGGCCGGCGCGGTGAGCTGCGTGACCGGCTGGACTTCCAGAGTGGTCTTTTCGCCGTCGCTGCCGGCGAGATCGACATACGAGAGGGCGCAATGTGTCGTGCCCAGGTCGATGCCGATCGAATAGCGCGGCATGCTCATAGTTCCACCTCGGCCGCAGCGATGACCGAGGTGTCGTGGCTCGCGGCCAGCTTCGGCAGGCGCACCTCGTCGACGCGCCAGCCGCGATGGCTCAGGCTGCCGGTAAACGGCGCCTTGCCGACCACGTTGCCGGTGAGCCGGACGGCCGTGGCGTCGAAGCCTTCGGGCAGCGTCACGCGGCTGCCTTCCGCTTCCTCGCGCACCGGGCGGATCGTGAAGTGCTCGCGCAGCACGGTGCGGCAGCCGCCATGCACGACGCGGGCGGCGGCGCCGATGTCGGCGTCCGAGTAACCGGCCACGTCTTCTTCGATGAAGTCGATAAAGCGCGCGTCGCGTTGCAGCAGGCCCAGCAATTGCAGCGCAGCGTCGGGGCTTGCCTGTTTCAGCACGGCTGCGGCCGGCTGCGGTGTGGGTGCCGGCGCGGGCGCTGCAACGGGTGCCGCCGCCGCTGCGGGCGTCGCCGCGAGCGGCGCGCCGCTGCGCAGACGCTGTACGCGGGCGGCGAACTCGCCGTCGCCCAGAATGCTGAAGAACGTCCCGACGGCCAGCGATATGCGGCCGAGAAAAGACACGTTCGTGTCGGTCATGTGTAGCTCCTGAGGGGCTCTGTTCAAGGACGAGCTGTCCTCGGGCAACGCCGGTTCGAACCGGGGTCGCCGCGGGTTGTACGGTGGCGGACATCGATGCGTGAAGCGGCGCCGTGGGTCGGCTCAGTTCGGCATCGGTTGGCCTCGCGGCCCGGTCTGGGCACGGCCCATCCGGGCCTCAGCGCGTATTTTACCTTTCGGGCGAGGCGCGGCCTAACGAGGGCCGCAAGCGGGTTGCGAGGAGTGATTGCAGGAAGGAGGGCCGGGCGCTCAAGAAGCGCGGCAAGTGCCGCACAGGTTGCGTAATGCTGCATCGCGGTGCACGGAGCGCGCGGCGGCGCAGCGAGTCGTCAAGACCGGGAAATTACTCATGAAGCATTGATAACGCTAGCCGATATCATGAGAGCGTACTCGTGACTGGCTGGGTCACGCGGCGGTCGGCGCCGCAGTTCACACCCGGACCATGCCGGTAGCGGATGCAACCGGTCGCAGGCTTGACCGGTACCTCATTGCGAAGCTCGCCTGCGCTGCACGATGGTGCACGAGGCGAACTTCATTTCGCCAGGCTATTGCACCTGGCGCATTTCACCGGACTTTGCGGCGCTCAGCGCGCGTCGTCGACAGCGACCCGGTAGCCTGGCGCAGCCTCGGGCGTCTCGTGCGACGCGAGCGATTCGAGCGCCAGTCCCTTCGTTTCGATTCCCATCACCCAGACCGCGAGCGCGGCCACCGCGAACGACAGCGCGCCCAGCGTGAACACACCGCCCTGGCCGAACACCGGCAGCACCACGCCGACGGCATACGGCCCGATCAGCGAACCGACCCGACCGATCGCCGACGCAAAGCCCGAACCGGTTGCGCGCGCACCGGTGCCGTAGAGCTCGGGCGTGTAGGTATACAGCACGGCCCACATGCCGAACAGGAAGAACTGCATCAGCAGTCCGGCACAGATCAGCAAGCCGACGCTGTCCGCATGCAGCGCGGTCTGTCCGTAGAGAAACGCCATGATCCCGCCGCCGGCGAGCGAGACGATGCAGGTCGGCTTGCGCCCCCAGCGCTCGACCAGCCAGGCCGCACACAGGAAACCGGGCACGCCGCCGAGCGAGATCAGCATCGTGTACAGCACGGATTTCGTCACCGCGAAACCGGCTTGCTGCATCAACGCACCGAGCCATGAAGTCAGGCCGTAGAAGCCGAGCAAGGCGAAGAACCACAGCAGCCAGACCATGATGGTGCGGCGGCGATACGCAGTGCTCCAGATTTCGCGGAATGCGCCGTGCCTGCCGGTAGAGGCGGTTTCGGCCAGCAGCGAAGGCGTGGGCAGCCACCTGAGCCCATTCGACTTCATCACCTTCGCTTCGATGCGCGCGAGGACCGCATCGGCCTCGGCAGGCTTGCCATGATGTTCGAGCCAGCGCGGCGACTCCGGTACGACACGGCGCACGATCAGCACGAACACGGCCGGAATCGCCAGCAGCGCGAACACCGTGCGCCAGCCGAACTGCGGCAGCACGAAGTACGACACGAGGCCCGCCGTGATGAAACCGAGCGGCCAGAAGCCGTCCATCAGCGCGACAAGCCTGCCGCGCGAAGCCGCGGGCACGAACTCGGAGAGCAAGGTCTGCGCAATCGGAAACTCCATGCCCATGCCGATGCCGAGCAGCACGCGATAGACAATCAACGCGTCGACCGAATGCGCGGTCGAACACAGGTACGAGGCGACGCCCCACAGCACCATGCTCCACTGGAACACCGGGCGGCGTCCGAAGCGGTCGGCGAGCAGGCCGGCCACGGCGGCGCCGAGCACCATGCCGAAGAAGCTTGCGCTTGCAACCAGTCCGGCCATCGCACTCGAGAGTCTGAATTCGGTCTTGATCGAACCCAGCACGAAGGTCATCGTGCCGAGATCGATCGAGTCGAAGAAAAACGCGGCGGCAATGATGATGAAGATGGTCCGGTGGTAGCCGGAAAACGGCAGGCGCTCGAGACGCGCAGCGGCACTGGGGCGGACAGGAGACGGTGAAGCGGCGCTCGGCATGGCATCCTCTGGATGGATGGTTCGAAGACCTGATTACCGGTTGGGCTTCGAGGTCCGGTTCCATTCAGTAGACTTGACCATTAATGACCGACATAGAACGAAATCGGCATTCGGATGGAACGGGTGCGCCATTTCGAGCTGGCCCGCGTCATTGGGCGCGGCTGCGGATTCGCACCCGGAGGCTCAAGCGGCGGGCACAGGAGCTGCTGGCGGCGCGGTTGTCGTCGAGCGTGCAGATATGCCGCGTGCGGGTGCACCGTTTGCCACGAAGTAGGGCGTATCGACCCGCGCCAGTGCAGCACGGCGGCGAATCCGGTCGGCGATCTTTTCGGCCAGCATGATGGTGGGCGCGTTGAGGTTGCCGGTGGCGATGCGCGGCATGATCGAAGCGTCCACCACCCGCAGCCCTTCGAGACCATGTACGCGGCCTTCGTTGTCGACCACGGCCATTTCGTCATAGCCCATCGCGCAGGAACAGGACGGGTGATAAGCGGTTTCGGCCCTCGCTCGCACGAACGCGTCGATCTCCGCGTCGCTTTGCAACTCGGCGCCCGGGCTCAGCTCACGGCCGCGGAAGCGGTCGAGCGCCGGCTGGCGGATGATCTCGCGGGTGATCCGGATGGCGTCGCGGAATTCGCGCCAGTCGAGCGCCTCGGCCATGTAGTTGAAGAGAATCGACGGGTGTTCGCGTGGATCGCGCGAGCGCAGCTTGACGCGCCCGCGGCTTGGCGAGCGCATCGAGCCGACGTGGGCCTGGAAGCCGTGCATCTTGATGGCGTTGGTGCCGTTGTAGTTGATCGCCACCGGCAGGAAGTGATACTGGATGTTCGGCCACGGATCGTCGTCGCGCGTGCGGATAAAACCGCCTGCTTCGAAGTGGTTGCTCGCGCCGATGCCGGTGCCCCTGAGCATCCATTCGAGCCCGATGGCCGGCTGGTTGTGCAGCAGCAGCGCCGGGTAGAGCGAGACCGGCTCCTTGCACTCGTACTGCATGTACATCTCGAGGTGGTCCTGCAGATTCTGGCCCACGCCAGGCAAGTCGAGCACGAGTGGAATGTCCAGTTCGCGCAGCCATGCGGCGGGACCCACGCCCGAGCGCTGCAGGATCTGCGGCGAGGCGATCGCGCCGCCGCACAGCAGCACTTCGCGGCTTGCGTAGGCGGCGAGCGAGGTGTTGCCGTGCAGATAGGCGACACCGGTGGCGCGCTTGCCGGTGAACAGGATGCGGTCGGTGGTTGCGTGTGTGACGATGGTCAGGTTGGGCCGTTGCCGCGCCTGATCCAGATAGCCGCGCGCCGTGCTGGCACGCCGTCCGTTGGCCGTCACCGTGCGGTCCATCGGCCCGAAGCCTTCCTGCTGATAGCCGTTCAGGTCGTCGGTGCGTGCATAGCCGGCCTCGACGCCGGCTTCGACCATCGCGCCAAATAACGGATTCGCGCCGGGTTTACTGGTGGTGACGTGCACGGGGCCGTCGCCGCCGTGATAGTCGTTCGGACCGATATCGCGCGTTTCCGCTTTGCGGAAGTACGGCAGGCAGTCGAGATAGCTCCAGTTTTCGAGGCCCTCGCGTTCGGCCCAGCCGTCGTAATCGAGTGCGTTACCGCGGATGTAACACATGCCGTTGATCAGCGATGAGCCGCCGAGGCCCTTGCCGCGCCCGCATTCCATCCGGCGGTTGTTCATGTGCGGCTCGGGTTCGGTTTCGTAGGCCCAGTTGTAGCGGCGGCCCTGTAATGGATACGCCAGCGCCGCCGGCATCTGCGTGCGGAAATCGAAACGGTAGTCGGGGCCGCCCGCTTCGAGCAGCAGCACGGTGACGCCCGGGTCCTCGGTCAGCCGCGTGGCCAGCACGTTGCCCGCCGAGCCCGCGCCGATCACGATGTAGTCGTACTCCTTCGCTGCCATGCTGCGCCCCCTCAAAACACCGGCTGGTACCGGCCCAGTTCGACCTGGATGGACTTGATGCGCGTGTAGTGTTCGAGCGTCGTGAGGCCGTTCTCGCGGCCCACGCCCGACTGCTTGTAGCCGCCCACCGGCATTTCGGCCGGCGATTCGCCCCATGTGTTGATCCAGCAGATGCCGGCTTCGAGGCGGTGAATCACCCGGTGTGCGCGCGCGAGGTTCTCGGTCACCACGCCCGCGCCAAGGCCGTAGATCGTGTCGTTGGCGCGAGCGATCGCTTCGTCCTCGTCGCTGAAGGTGAGCAGGCTCATCACGGGGCCGAAGATCTCTTCGCGGACGATCTTCATCTCGTCGCGGCAGTCGGCAAACACGGTGGGCAGCACATACTGGCCGCGGGCGAAGTCGCCCTCGACAAGCCGCGCGCCGCCGGCCACGAGGCGTGCGCCTTCCTGTTTGCCGCTTTCGATGTAGCCGAGCACCTTGTCGAGTTGCACCGCGCTGGCGAGTGGGCCGAAGTTGGTCGCCGGGTCCGACGGCTTGCCGATGCGAATGCGCTTGACCCGTTCCAGCACCTTTGCTTCGAAGGCCTGCTGCACCGGCTGATGGACGAACACGCGCGTGCCGTTGGTGCAGACCTGGCCGGCGCTGAAGAAATTCGCGGTGACGGCGATGTCGGCCGCGCGGTCGAGGTCGGCGTCTTCGAAGACGATCAACGGCGACTTGCCGCCGAGTTCCATCGTCACTTCCTTCAACGACGAAGCTCCCGCGAGCGACATCACTTTCTTGCCGGTTTCGACGCCGCCGGTAAACGAGATCTTGGCGATGCCCGGATGCGCGGCGAGCAGCGCGCCGACTTTGCCGTCGCCTTGCACGACGTTGAAGACGCCGGGCGGCACGCCCGCTTCCAGATAGATTTCCGCGAGCTTTGAGGCGGACAGCGGCGTGACTTCGCTCGGCTTGAAGATCATGGCGTTGCCGGCGGCGAGCGCCGGTGCGGACTTCCAGCAGGCAATCTGCAGCGGATAGTTCCAGGCGCCGATGCCGGCTGTCACGCCCAGCGGTTCGCGCCGCGTATAGACGAACGATTCGGCGCGCAGCGGAATCTGCTCGCCTTCGATTGCGGTGGCGAGCCCGGCGTAGTACTCGATCACGTCCGCTCCCGTCACGACATCCACCGTGCGGGTTTCCGCAAGCGGCTTGCCGGTGTCGCGCATTTCGAGCTCGGCGAGCGCGTCGTTGCGCTCGCGCAGCAGGTCCACCGCGCGGCGCAGGATGCGCGAGCGTTGCATGGCCGTCAGCGCGGCCCATTGCCGCTGACCGTCGCGGGCGGATTGCACGGCTCGCTCGATATCCTCAGCGCTGGCTTGCTGCACGGTGGCGAGCTTTTCGCCGGTGGCGGGATCGAAGGTGTCGAAGGTGGCGCCGCTGGTGGCATCGACATACTCGCCGCCGATGTAGAGACGTTGCAGGCCGTGCGCGGGTAACAATGACATCGGGATTCTCCTTGAAAGCGGGTGACGCGGTTTGACGCAGCCTCAGGCATCAGGCCTCGGGTGCGAGCAGCATGTCGATGTAGTCGTTGGCGAGCCGCAGGGTCGCCCTGGTGTCGAACGGGTCGCCCGAGAGCGCGCCGCGCAGCCAGAGTCCGTCGATCATCGCGGCCAGTCCGCTGGCCGCGCGCCGCGCTGCGGCACGCGGCAAAACCCTCGCGAACTCCGCACACAGATTCGAGAACAGTCGCCGCGTATTGACCCGCTGCAGGCGCCGCAGTTGCGGTTCATGCATGCTCTGCGTCCAGAACGCGAGCCAGGTTTTCATCACCGGGCCGCTGACCTGGCTGACGTCGAAATTGGCCGCCACGATGGCGCGCAGACGGGCGCGCGGTTGCGGCCTGGCAGCCGTTCTGCGGCGTGTCGTCGCCGCCCACAGGTCGCGCAGGATATGGCGCATGGTGGCTTCGAGCAGGCCGTCCTTATCGCCGAAGTAGTGGCTGACGATGCCGGTCGAAATATTCGCGCGCTGCGCCACCGACGCCAGCGTCGTGCCCGCCAGCCCCGCCTGGTCGATGGTGAGCAGGGTGGCGTCGATCAGTTGTGCGCGGCGCACTTCGCGCATTCCGACTTTCGGCATGGTTCTCCTAGGTTCTGGTCGTGCTTGCGGCTCGGCGAAAGACCCCACTCTAGTGTGTTTTTATTGATCGTTCAATCAACAAAAACCGTGTTGCAGGTTGTGTTGTCGGTTTGGGCCAAGCTCATGTCGGGTTTTGCACACTTGTCGCAGGGGCTCAAGGCATACGCTCGAAGCAGCGGCGTTCGCCGGGTACCGTGGCGCGACCCGCTATCAACCGGGCAGTGAGACGAACATGGAGACGAGACAATGAGCAGCAATCGCGGAGTCGTGTATCTGGGGCAGGGCAAGGTCGAAGTGCGGCCGATCGATTATCCGAAGATGGTCGATCCCAGCGGCCGGCAAATCGGCCACGGCGTCATTCTGAAGGTGGTATCGACGAACATCTGCGGCTCCGATCAGCACATGGTGCGTGGCCGCACGACAGCGCAGGTCGGGCTGGTGCTCGGCCACGAAATCACCGGCGAGGTGGTCGAGCTGGGCCGGGACGTCGAGACGCTGAAGCTCGGCGATCTCGTCTCGGTGCCGTTCAACGTGGCGTGCGGCCGCTGCCAGACCTGCAAGGAGCAGCACACCGGCGTGTGCCTGAACGTGAACCCCGCGCGTGCCGGCGGCGCGTACGGCTACGTGGATATGGGCGGCTGGATCGGCGGCCAGGCCGAATACGTGCTGGTGCCGTATGCGGACTTCAACCTGCTGAAGTTTCCGGACCGCGATCGCGCGATGGCGAGGATCCGCGATCTGACCTGCCTGTCCGACATCCTGCCGACCGGTTATCACGGTGCGGTGATGGCGGGTGTGAAACCGGGCGCCACGGTGTATATCGCGGGGGCGGGACCGGTCGGGATGGCGGCGGCTGCGTCGGCGCGCCTGCTGGGCGCGGCCTGCACGATCGTCGGCGACATGAACGCCGAGCGTCTCGCGCATGCGCGCGCGGTGGGCTTCGAAACCGTCGATCTGTCGCTCGATGCGACGCTCGGCGAACAGATCGCGCAGATTCTCGGCAAGCCGGAGGTGGATTGCGCGGTGGATTGCGTGGGCTTCGAGGCGCACGGCCATGGCAGCCATGGTCACCAGGAGGAAGCGCCCGCGACGGTGCTCAACTCGCTGATGGATATCACGCGGGTGGCAGGGGCAATCGGCATTCCCGGTCTCTATGTGACCGACGATCCGGGCGCGAGCGACGCCGCGGCGCGCAAGGGCAGCCTGAGCATCCGCTTCGGCCTTGGCTGGGCGAAGTCGCACTCGTTCCATACCGGGCAGACGCCGGTGATGAAGTACAACCGCAATCTGATGCAGGCGATCTTGTGGGACCGTCTGCCGATTGCGGAGATCGTCAACGTGACAGTGGTTTCGCTCGATGAGGCGCCGGAAGGCTATCGCAAGTTCGATGGCGGCGCGCCGCGCAAGTTCGTGATCGATCCGCATGGCTTGTTGAAGGCCGCCTGAGCGGACGGGCGACGGGCGCCCGCGCCGGCTCGCTTTATGTATCTTTCGCCACAGGACGGCGCCTCGGGTTGGGTTTCAGCGAGGCGTCCGGAGGCGGGCGGCGCCGCGCCCGCTTGTGCGCTTAGAAGAGCTTAGCAGACCGAATCGGCGACCTCGTGCTCGTGCGCGCGTCGATCTTCGCGTTCGGTCTGCGCCGCTCCGTCGGCAGGTGTGTCCGCAAACACGCGGCGATACCACGCATGGAAGTGGCGCATGCCGTCCTCGAGCGGCGACTGATACGGGCCCGCATCGCTCACGCCGCGGCGGTGCAACCGCAAGCGCCCGGCGTCCATGCGCTCGGCGATCTCGTCGTCTTCGAGCATGGTTTCCAGATACGCTGCGCGCTGCGCCTCGATGAACTCGCGCTCGAAGGCCGCGATTTCCTCGGGATAGTAGAACTCGACCACATTGAGCGTTTCCTGCGGGCTCTTCGGATAGAGCGTCGAGATTACCAGTACGTGTGGATAAAGCTCGATCATTTGCGTCGGGAAATACGCGAGCCAGATCGCGCCGAACTCTGGCGCCTCGCCGCCGCGATAGTCGAGCAGCCGGTCGTGCCACGCGCGATAGATTTCCGAGCCGGGCTGCGCGAGCGCCGCGTGCACGCCCACGCGCTGCATGCTGTACGTCTGGGCGAATTCCCAGTCGAGGTCCTCGCAGGTCACAAAGCGTCCGAGGCCCGGATGAAACGGTGCGACGTGATAGTCCTCCAGATAGACCTCGATGAAGGTCTTCCAGTTGTAATGGCAGGTATGCGTTTCCACGTGATCGAGCACGTAGCCCGAGAAGTCGAACTCGGGTCGCGCGAACACGCGCGCCAGGTCCTGCGCCGGTTCGCGCGGGCCTTCATAAAGGAGTCCGTGACAGTGGCGCAGCGGGAAGCGTTCGAGATTGCGGCACGGCTTGCGGTCGAATTCGGGCGCGCCGATCAGTTCGCCCTTGCCGTCGTAGGTCCAGCGGTGCAGCGGGCAGACGATGTTGCCGCCTGTGGCCGCAAGATTGCCGCGCGTGAGCGAGATGGTTTGCACGCTGCCGCCGTTGCCTGAACCGGTCGCTTCGTTGCCGACGGCGCCCACGTTGCCCGCCTCGCCGCCCAGCATGAGCGCCTGGCGATGGCGGCAGACATTGGAGAGCAACTGCACGCCCTCGGCGCCGCGCACCAGCACGCGGCCGCCTTCGTCCTGCGGCAGGCGTCGCCAGTCGCCGGGACCGGGCACCGACTGCTCGTGGCCCACATAGAGCGCTGAGCGGGCGAAGATGCGCGCCATTTCCCGCTCGAATTGCGCCTCGTCGAAATATGCGCTCGCGGGCAGTTGGACTTGTGCGTCCTCTGCATCGGGCGGCGGCGCGAGATGCGTCAGGTTGCTGATATCGTTCATCTATCGATTCCTTTCGGTTGGACCGCACTTGCGCGCGCCGGATTTTGCGTTCGCGCTCACGCTTCGGGCGCAGCGTCTTACTCCATGTTCAGGCGCACGATGCGTTCATGCATCGACAGCCGCGGGCACGTGCGGCAAAGCTCGCCGTCGCGGCGGCGATAGTGGTAGCAGCAGGTCTGCCGTTCGAGCGCGAGCGCGCACGAACCGTCGCTGCGCGCGAACTGGAAGAAGCCGCCGCATCTTTCGAGACCGAGCGCGGCGAGCCATTGGCGGCCAAGCGCTTGCACCTGCGCGTCGCTCCATTCAGGCTGTGCCTTGCGCACGGCGAGCAGCGCCGCGAGCACGACGTCGGCCTGGGTGCTGCGCGCGATGGCCGGGTTCAGGCGGATCACGGGCGTGAGTTCGTCGTACATCTGCGCGCAGCACGCGGCAATTTCACGCGCGGCGCGCGCGATCAACTCGGATGTGTCGCCTTGCGCGGTGGCGTGATCGGGCACGCGCACTTCGCTCGTCCAGCCGAGCACGATGGGTTGCGCGATGCGTTCGAGCGACAGCACGGCTTGCGACGCATGCACGCCGATCACGCTCAGATAGAGCGGCTGCCAGATCAGGATGCCCCAGCAGCGCGACGACCAGTAGGGCCGCCCCGCTTCGGGATAGGTGCTCTGCCAGTAGGCGAGCAGGGCGTCGAGCGCCGCGCGGTTGCCGCCGCCCGCGCACGGCACGGGGCGGGCGTGCACGGCTTCCTGCGTGTCTTGCAGGAGAGGCGAACGTGGCACGTTCGCCGACACTACGCCGTTCAGGCCGGGCACGAGACGCGCGGCGAGCCGCAGCAGATCTTCCAGCGTGCGGTTCGCCGCCATGCTCAGGCCTCAACGGTTTCCGCGAGCGTGTGCTCGGCCGTGTTCCGCGAAGCCTGCAGCGCGTTGCGGCGTCCCGCGAGCGGGTTCTGCAGATTGCCCGCCATCTTCAGGTTGCCGGCGGGGTCGGTGAGATTCACCATCTGCAGATTATTGCCCAGTTGCAGGCGGTTCAGGCACGAGTGCAGGAACTCCGGCGCGAACAGGTCGTACTCGGCGAACTTTTGCGCGAATTGCGGATGCTCGGCCTGATAGCGCGCCACACAACGCGCGACGCTGTTCCAGAACAGGTCTTCGCTGCAGCAGCCGTGCTCGACGAGAATCTGGTTCACATAGCGGAAGAAGCCGTCGAAAACGTCGATGAAGATCGCCAGCAGCTTCACGCGCTCGGGCACGTCCACGGCGAGGCGTTTGACGTTCTCAGGCAGTTGCGCGTCCTTGTTGAGGATTGCCGATTCTTCGGCGATGTCCTTCATGATCGCGCGCACCGGCACGTGATTCTCCAGCACCAGAATCAGGTTCTCGCCATGCGGCATGAACACGAGATCGTGCGCGTAGAAGCAATGAACGAGCGGCGCGAGATAGGCCTCCATATAGCGTTCGAGCCACGTCTCTACCGAAAGGCCCGACGCTTCGATCAGCGCGGGCAGCAGCGCGCGGCCGTGGCGGTCGGTGTGCAGCAGCGCGGCCATGGTTGTCAGGCGCTGGCCTTCGTCGACGAGCGAAAGCGGGTTCTCGCGCCACAGCGCAGAGAACATCTTCTTGTAGGGCGTGTCCACCTGCACGGCCGCTTCGTAATAGCGATTGCGAAAACCCATTGAAGCCACTTCGCGCAGGATCGTGAAGCCCTTGCTCCGCAGATACGGATCGTTCGCCACCATGCCCTTGATGAAGTCGTTGATGGCCGGCGTGCCCGACATGTAGTAGGGCGAGAGCCCGCGCATGAAGCCCATGTTCAGGATCGAGAGCGAGGTTTTCACATATCGCTTCGAGCGGTCCGAGACGTTGAAGAACGTGCGGATCGACTGCTGCGCGAGGTAGCGGTCGTCGCCGTAGCCGAGGCAGATGATGCGGTTGGTGGCCACATAGGCGGCGAACGCGATCGAGAGCTTGTTGAACCATTGCCACGGATGCGCGGGCATCAGGCGGTAGTCGTCGAAGTCGCAGCCGCGCGCTTCCACGATGGTCTTGAAGTGCGCGATGGTTTCCTCGCCCAGTTCTTCATTCATGAGGCGCTCGTAGTCGAGATCCTCGGCGCTGTGGAACGCGGCGTTTTCCTTGTGCACGGCGAGCCAGACAACCTGGATGACCGAAGCCGCTTCCGGCGCGAAGGCGCGATAGTCGCCTGCGTCGAAGCCGAGCCGTCCGTTGTTGGCGACGAAGCCCGGATGGCCTTCGCTCATCGCCGTTTCGACGGTCTGGAAGTCGGCCGTGAGCAGATCGGGCGTGTCCGGGCCTTCCTTGACCGCCTTGTAGGCCGCGCCATAGAGCGTGCTGCTGATTTCGTCGAGATAGATCGGCAGCATCTCTTCCTTGATGCCGAGGCGCGCCTTCACGTCGAGAATGAAGGCCAGCGCATCGAGCGGCTGCTCGATACCGTCCTGCGTGCAGACGATCGTCGCGGGGCGGATGCTCCAATGACGCAGCGCGAGCAGGCACGCCTCGAACGCATAGACGCGCGTGCCGTCGTCGGATTTCAGCGCGTAGCGCGCGTAGCCTTCACTCTGCGCTTCGTCAATGCGTTGCGGCTCGACGATCAGCTCGTGCGCGTATTCGGCGATGGCCTTGCGCACCAGCATGCGGTTCGCGTTGCGCCACACTTCGGGCGTGAGGTGCGTGGCGGCCTGCTGCGGCGCGAGCAGGGTATGTTGCATCGATTGTTGCAGGTTCGCTTGTGCGGTCGTGTTCATGGCGTCAAAGTCCTTCGGTAATCCGGTTGGTTGTCCTGCTGAATAGCGGTGTAAAAGTCGGCTCGTGTGCAGAACGCGAGTGAAGCGGTTTTCTCACGGAACGCGACATCCTTCGCGTACACGAATCCCATCGCGCGATTGAGCGCGTGAATGCGCGTGTTGCGCGCATCCGGCTCCACGACGATGCGCTCGGCATCCAGATGCTCGAACAGGAACCTCATGAGCGTCTGGAACACGCGGCGCGTGTAACCGGGAATGGGCGTCGCGCCCGGCCCCACGAAGAAATGCATGCCCAGGTCGCCGGGCTCCACCGCGTAGTGTTCGCCCACTTCCTCGTGCGCCGGGTCGTAGCTCTCGATGAGAAACGCGGGTGCGCCCTGCTGCGAGGCGAGCCACGCTTGCGCATGGTTCGAATCTTCGATGGCCTGATAGAACGTGGCCACTTGCGCCACGTTCCAGTCGCGCATGTTCCAGAACGCGGCGCGCTCTTCGACGAACCAGCGGTGCAGCGTGGGCGCATCGGCTTGCGCGTCGAGCCGGCGGATATGGAATCCGCCGAGCGTGGCGGCAAGCGTTTCCCGGCGCAAGCCGGATGCGTGAGCGGCGCGCTGCGCAACGGCGGGGGCAAGGCTGTGGCGCAGCGCGATTTCGTCGGCGGCGATATCAGTTCGCACGGGCGGTGACTCCTGTTTCGGTAAGGTTGTTGGGCAGGGCGGCATCGGCGGGCGTGGGCGTCTTCAGATCGCCGGCGTGCGGCCGTTCGTGCAGCCAGACGCTCAGCAGCACGGTAAGCACGAGGCCCGCCGAGCCGATGAGAAAGGGCGCGCGCAAACCCGTCATGTCGACAATGGCGCCGGCCGCGAACGAGGCGAGCAACACGCCCAGGTTCTGGAAGAAGTTGATCACGCTGTAATCGGCGGCATACGAGGCGGGCGTGCTCAGCGCGAACATCGTCACGTCGAGCTTCACGACGATCTGGAAAAACGCCCAACCGAACATCACGCGGCCCAGCACGATCCATAGCGGCGCTTCCACGCCTTGCAGCAGCATGCCCACTGTGCACAGCAGCAGGTTCGCGATCATTTGATCGGGCAGGCGCTTGCCCTGCGAGGCGATGCGCTTGTTGATGCACAGCGCGACGAGCGCGACCATGCCCGGAATCGCAAACACGAGTCCCGAAAGCAGCTCGCTCGACGAACCCGTCACGTCCTGCCAGTACAACGACATGAACGGCCGGATCAGATAGACGCAGAAATCGAATGCGAGCATGAGCAGCGCGAGGCGCAGGATCGGCAGACGCTCGCGCAGGCTGCGCCGCACCGTTTGCGCGTGCGCTTCGTCGGCGAAACGGCAGCGCCGCGTGATCCGATGCGAGCGGATCAGGCTCATGCAGATCGCCATCTGCACGAAGTCGCCGGCGGCCATCGCGAAGATGCAGCTATGCGCGTTCCACACCTGCATGACGAAGCCGCCCGCCACCGCGCCCGCGATCGCACCGAAATGCACCACCACGGAGAGCACGCCGATCGTATGAGGGTGCGACTCCTTCGGCTCGAGCCGCATCATGTACGGATACATCAGCAGATAGCTGCTCTTGCACATGAACATCGCGAGCGAGAGCACCCAGAAAAGCGGCACCGTGGGCGCGAAGTAGCTGATGATCGAGAGCAGGCCCGCCGCGCACTGCGTGTGGACGAGCAGATGCATGGCGTCGACGCGCTTTGCGATGCGCGCCCACAGCGGCAACGTGAGCATCACGACAATCGAGATGAACGCCACGTAGGCGCCCGCATGCACAGGGCTCGTCACGCCATAGCGCGCCGCGAAGAACTGCGGATAGAACGGAATCAGGATCGCATCGCTGATGACGGCGAAGGTCGTCATCGTGATGATGGTGTTGCGCAGATTCATTGTGTCTCCAGCGGCGCTTTCACGAACGCATCCGTATCGGGCACCGAGAAGTCCTGCAACGCGATGCGCCGCTCGATCTTGTAGTGCTCGACGCCGGTCAGCTCGCGCAGGATGCAGGAGTTGCGGTAGCAGCTCATGCCCAGGTCGGGATTGGTGAGGCCGTGGCTGTAGAGGCCGGCGTTCTGCACGAAGATGTCGCCGCCGTTCACGTCAATGGCGTAGTTGCGCGAGAGCCGGTAGCGGCCCTTGTCGTCCCAGCGGATGCGCTCGCGAATGCCGTCGATGAAGCCCGGCACGTTCTGGCCATAGCCGGTGGCGAAGATCGCGCCGTCGGTCACGTGGGTGTACTGCACGCCTTCGTCGCGCTGCACGAAGCGCAGATGGAAGCGCTCGTCGATGCGGTCGTGGTGGCAGGCGGTCAGCTCGGAATTGGTGATGAGCCGCGCGTTGCTGCTGCCGCGGCTGCGGCGGTCATCGAGCAGGTCGTAGATCTGGTTGATGAGCGACGCGTTCACGCCTTTGTACAGGCTGTCCTGCTTGGCGATGATGCCCTCGCGCACGGTATCCGGGAGGTTGTAGAAATAGTCGATGTAGTCGGGCGAGATCATCTCCAGCGTGAGCTTGGTGTTCTCCATCTGGAAGAAGCGCGGCGAACGCGTGATCCACGTGAGCGTGTAGTCGTGGTCGTCGCTTTCCTTGAGCAGGTCGTAGAATATCTCCGCCGCGCTCTGGCCGCTGCCGATGACGGCGATCGAGCGCTTCTGCTGAAGCTCGCGCTTGCGCGCCACGTAGTGCGCGCTGTGGATGCAGTGCTCGCTCACTGCGTCGCAGCAAGACGGCAATTGCGGCACCGAGCCCACGCCGATCACGATCCGCGCCGCGCGATGCGTAAAGGGTTCTCCCGTGCGCACGTGGCGGCCGCTCACGACGTAATGGCCCTGCTCGGCGTCGTATGCCACCCGCTCCACGTGCGAGCCGAAGGCGATGCTCGATAGCTGACCGATCGCCCATTTGCAGTAGCGGTTGTACTCGGCGCGGCTCAGGTAGAAGCGCTCGCGAATGTAGTACGCGTAGAGCTTGCCTTCCTGCTTGCAGTAGTTGAGGAAGCTGAACTTGCTCCTGGGATCGGCGAGACTCACGAGGTCTGCGAGAAACGGGTTCTGCAGCGTGGTGTCGTCGATCAGCATGCCCGGATGCCAGTCGAAGTCCTCGTTGCGCTCGAGGAACAGGCCGTGCAGGTCGCGGATCGGGTCGGCGAGGCAGGCGAGGCTCAGGTTGAACGGGCCGAGACCGATGGCGACGAAATCGAGCACGGCGGGGCTTGGCGCCGCGCGTGCACGGCGCGTTCCCGGGTCAGGCATGACATTAGTTGTACTCATGATTGAGCTTCCTATTGGGCCGGACAGGACCATGTTGAGATACCTCATCGACGGACGAAAACGGGAAAGTTGGTCACAAAACTGACGCAAAACCAGTTGCGGCGTACGCGGGATGCAGTCGCTCGCGGGCCGCCACGATGCGCGGTGGATCGTTTGCGCATCACGGTAGTGGATAAACACAAATGAGAGTTATTCTCATTGGCGGATCATAGGGTATTCATCCGGACATCGCAAGGACGAATCGGATGATCGTCAGGATGCCAAAGCATCGTATCTGTCCGGTGTGCATCACGCGGCGAAAGCACGATTGGGCGGCAAAGTCCTGGTGCATCGGGGCGGCAGCGGATTCGAAGGCAAGACACGGAACGCCCAAAAAGAGGGCATCGCCGGGCGCTTTTTTGGCGGAATTCCTCATACGAAAAACCCTACAGGATTTGGGGGGATAGCCGTGGGCCGGCGCGACTCTGGCATGTGGCGGCGCGAGCGTCGGAAAGTGGGCTTATGCCGCGCGCATCGCCAGCCGTAGCGGGTTTGCGGGCACCGGCGAGTGCGCTTCTAGCGGCCTGCTCAACCTTGTGCCTCGCTCCCAACCCTGTCGGATTTTTTCTTATTGCTTTCAAACGACTAAAGCCTTTGCTAATATGCGCTCCCTATAGAAATGAGAATAATTCTCATTAACAACCTGGGGCGGAAGGTGCCCCGATCCTTGGCCGCCATGAACAATCAACATCAAGAAACCGCACGCCGTACCGAGCGCAAGCTCCCTCGTCCTTTGCAGATCGCCGTCTGGCTGACTTTTTCCGCCGCGGCCCAATCCGCTTTTGCCCAGACCACGAACAGCGCAACCTCCTCGCCGAAGGCGGACGTCGCGGCGCCTGCCAGCGGCACAGCCGCTGCTTCCGGCAGCGCCGCCGCGAAGAGCGCCGACCGGGCGCTGCCCGCCGTGAAGGTGAGCGCCGCTGCCGAGACCGACTCGCCGCTGCATCTGGAGACGCCGGTTTCGAGCGGCGCGCTCGGCACGCGTTCGCAGCTCGACACGCCGTTCTCGACCACCGTGGTCACGGGCGAAGATCTCGCTGAGCGCCAGGCCAACAAGCTCGGCGACGTGTTCGCCGGCGACGCTTCGGTCACCGACAACAGCAACGCCTATAGTGCGTGGGCGACCTACATCACGATCCGCGGTCTGCCGATCGATTGGCAGAACGGCTTTCGCATCGACGGCAATCCGTTCATTTCGTACGGCATTACGATGCCTTACGAGAACCTCGAACGCGTCGAGCTGCTCAAGGGCCTGGGCGGCTTCATGTACGGGTTCGCGCAGCCGGGCGGCATGGTCAACTACGTGACGAAGACGCCGGGCAAGGATCCCGTCACGAGCTTCGATTTCGGCTATCGCATGGACGGTGTGCTGAGCCAGCACGCGGATCTGAGCCGGCGCTTCGGCCCGGACGGCATGTTCGGCGCGCGCATCAACTACACGCACGAACAGGGCAAGACCTACAACGCGGGCGACATCAACCGCAATTCGGTGGCGCTCGCGCTCGATGGCCAACTCACGCGCGACCTCGACGTCTACTTCAACGCGATCTATCAGACCAGCCGTTCGAGCGGCCAGACGCCGGCCATCTACATTCCGAGCAGCTATGTGGGCACGAGCCTGCCCGCGACGATCAGCGGCGGCAGCAATCTGCTCAACAGCGCCGGCCAGCACCTGAACACCAACCTGCAGCTTTACACGGTTGGGGTGAGATACCAGATCACGCCGGACTGGTCGTTCAACACCTCGGCGAGCTACAGCAAGTCGGCGCGCGACCGCAACGAGAGCACACTCACGCTGCTCAACCAGGCCGGTGATTATTCCGATTACCGCTGGAACGGAGACGAAGGTCATCAGGACATCTACTGGCAGGGCATGTTCGAGGGCAAGGTGAGGACCGGGCCGTTCACGCATCAGCTCGTGCTGGGGGCGGCGGTCCAGCGTCAGACCAACGACTATGGCACGGCGGCGGGCACCGTCTCCGAGACGTTCGGCGACGGCAATCTCTACCAGCAGAATCCGTACAGCTACTACTCGGGCAGCGGCTTGCAGAAGTACCGCGCGAGCGAGATCAACCAGAAGGCGCTGTTCCTGAGCGACACGATGCAACTGACGAGCCGCTGGTCGGTGCTCGCGGGCCTGCGCTACACGAACTACGATCAGGAAACCTTCTCCGAAGCGGGCGCGACCACGGCGTCGTATGGGCAGAACGGCGTCCTCACGCCGACTTTCGCGCTCATGTACAAGCTCGATCCGCAGACCACGCTTTACACGAGCTATGTGGAGTCGCTGGAAGCGGGGCAGGTTGTTTCGGATATCTATGCAAATGGCGGGTCGGTGCTGCGTCCGCTACGCTCGCGCCAGTATGAAGTGGGCATCAAGAGCGAGCACGCGCGCTGGAGTGCGAATGCGGCGCTGTTCCGCATCGAGCGCGGCGCGACCTATGCGAACAGCCAGAACGTGCTCACACAGGACGGCAACTCGATCTATGAAGGTATCGAAGCGGGCGGCAGCGTGCGCCTTGGCCGCAGCTGGCAGGTTGCGGGAGACGTGATGTTGCTCGACACGTGGTACGCGAAGGGCCAGCAATACAACGGCAAGCGCGTAGCCGGCGCGCCGCAGTTCACGGCAGCCGCGCGCGTGACCTACGACGTACCGTTCGTGCAGGGCCTGCAACTGGGCGCCGACGCCAAGTACACGGGCAATACGGAGGTGCGTCCGGCAGGCGATCTGGAAACGGGCGGCTATATGCTCGTGAACGCGGGCGCGAATTACTACACACGCATTGGCGGCCACGACGTCACGCTGCGCGCGGCCATCAACAACATCACGAACCGCCGCTACTGGATGTTCCAGTACGACAGCTACATCGCGCCGGGCGATCCGCGCACGGTCAGCCTGAACGCGAAGATCGACTTCTGATCGCTCGTTCCATACCGGGCGGACGCCGGATGAAGTACAACCGCAATCTGATGCAGGCGGTCTTGTGGGACCGCCCGCCGATTGCGGAGGTCGTCGGCTAGCGCAGATTCAGCGTCTTGCGGCACCGCCATAACGCAAACAGGCTGATGACGCCGAGCAGCGTCAGGTAATAGGCCGGAGCCAGTTTGCTGCCGGTCGCCTGAATCAGCGACGCCACGATGAGCGGCGCAAAGCCGCCGAAAATGGTCACGCCGATGTTGTAGCTGATCGCCATGCCGGTTGCCCGCGTTTCGACCGGGAACGTTTCGGCCATCAACGCCGGCAAGGCCCCGAAATAGACCGCTTTGAGCAAACCCACCCACGCCATCATCGCCATGAGCCCGGCAAGGCTGGCATGTTCGCCGAGACTCCTGAAAACGGGGTAGATGGTCAGCGTGAAGACGATGCCGGCCCAGCTCATCACCCGAATCCGCCCGATCCGGTCGGAGAGGTGGCCGACGAACGGCGTGACGAACGTGAGAATCGCGCCCGTGAGCGCCGTCGCGGTGAAGCCGAAGCTCTCGGGCAGATGAAGCTGGCGAACCGCGTAGGTCGGAATGTACAGAATGACGTAACTGGTTCCGGTCGAAAGGACCAGCGCGCCAATCGCGAGGAGCATCCGGCCTTTCTGCTGCGCAAACACGGTGCTGATTGGCGACTCTTGCGTTTTCGCTTGCTGGAAGCTGTGTCCTTCGTGAACGTGCTTGCGTAGATAAAGGCCTACGGGTCCGATCAGGATGCCGAACAGGAACGGCAAGCGCCAACCCCAGGATTGAAGCGAGGCCGTATCGAGGGTATTCGTCAGGACGGCTCCGAACCCGGCCGCGAGCAGGTAGCTCAAGCCTTGGCTCGCGAACTGGAAGCTGGCGATGAAGCCTTTGCGCTCGGGCGCCTGCTCGACCATGAAGGCGGTCGTGCTGCCGAATTCGCCCCCGGCGGAAAAACCCTGGATCAGGCGTGCGCACACGACCGCTATCGGCGCCACGACGCCTATCGTGGCGTAGCCCGGCATCAGGGCGATCATGGCCGTGCCGAACATCATCATGACGATCGAGACCATCATCGACGCCTTGCGGCCGCGCCGGTCCGCGTAGGACCCCAGCACGAGCGCGCCGACCGGTCTGACGAGATACGAAATGCCGAACGTGCCGAGCGTCACGAGGAGCGAAACAGTGGCATTCGAAGCAGGGAAGAACGTCTTGGCGATGGTCGTGGCGAAAAATCCGTAGATCAGGATATCGAACCATTCGAGTGCGTTGCCGATCGAGGCGGCCATGATGATCCAGTAGAAGCTGGAACGCCTGGTCTCGATCGATACGGTATCGGTCACAGTCGCGGCGGTATGCATTTGACTCTCCTTGAGATAGGGGGAGTATTCGCTTGGGCTAAGGGATTACGTCGTTTCGCTGAAGATGTTTTGCTGGCGGCGGCGATTGCGAACCATGGAGCCTGTTTCGCCGAGATCCCAGAAGAGGCCGGCCATGATCTGCAGCGCTTCGCGCGCCACGCTTGCGAGCAGATGTTCATTCGGCGCATGCTGGGAGCAGGCGCCATACGAATGGGGAATCCAGATCGTCGGCATGCCCAGGGTGTCCGTAAAGACGTTGTTGGGTATTGAGCCGCCGAGATTCGGCAGCAGATCGGGCTTCTTTCCAGTCGTTCGCCGCAGCGACTCGAGCGCCCATTCGACCCACGGGTCATCGGGGGACAAGCGTGTCGCTCCCATCTGTTCGCCGATCTCGACCTCGACCATGTCGAACCCGAGTCGGTCGAGGTGACTTCGCAGCAGCGCGCCGATCTGCTCGCAGTCGGTGCCCACCACATATCTAAGCTGGCAATGCGCGCGAGCGGTTGGCGGAATGGCGCCGACCGGGTTGGCGGGGTTGCCTGTCGTGAACGCCAGCACTTCCAGCGCGTTCCAGCCGTAGACGCGTTCCAGGGCGCTCAGGGATGCTTCGCCCCAGTCGGGATCGATGGCCGGATCGTTTGGCCCGCCGCCTACGACGATATCTTTTAGCGCATCGCGTACCGCTTCCGGAATGCCTTGCGGCCGCAACGGTTCGACCAGTATCCGGCCACGCATGTCGACAATCGATGCAATCGCGTTCGCGAGCACGGTGCCTGGATTGCGCAGCAAGCCGCCCCAATTGCCCGAGTGATGGGCGCCGTCGCGCAGGTTGATCGAGAGGGTGAAGTTGACGAGCCCGCGCGAGCCGAGGAAAACGCAGGGCGTGGCGGCGCTGGCGCGAGGGCCGTCGGAAGCGATCAGCAGATCTGCAGCGAGTGTTTCCTTGTGCTGTTCACAGAGCGCCTGCAGTCCGGGGGACCCCGCTTCTTCGCCCATTTCGATGAGCAGCTTCACGTTGAAGCCGAGGCGCTGGTTTCTGGCGCTCATGACCTGTTCCAGCGCGGCCAGGTTGATCGTATGTTGGCCCTTGTTATCCGCGGTCCCCCGGCCATACCAGCGGTCACCCTCGATGGTGATGTCCCACGGGCACATCTGGTTCTTCCACTGGCCTTCGTATCCTCGCACTACGTCGCCATGCCCATAGATGAGGACAGTGGGAAAAGCCGGATCTTCGATGCGGCTCGCGAGCAGGAACGGGCCGCCGCCTTCGACCGGGTTCGCCACGATGCGCGCTTCGAACCCGAGCCGTTCGACCACAGGGGTAAGCTCGCGGCCCAGATAGTCCCAGAGTGCCGGCATAGCCGAGACTTCCTGACTCTCGGTCGCCATGCGGACCCTGCGCTCCAGGTCGCGCAGAAATTCACCCGAGTCGAAATATGAAATGGCGTTGTCGATCGCTTTACCGCGTGTCATCATGTTCCTCGCCAACAGGCTGGTGCGTTGCTTGCGATTGCTTCGATGAACCAAGCGTACGAAGCCAAAAGCCGCGCCACAATTGACTTATTTGCGGCCTCCCTTTTCCAAAAGCGCAAACCAGCGCATCCTGCATGCACAGCGTCGCTCTTCGTTACTTTCTGGCCGTTGCAAATGCGGGCTCGCTGGGCGAAGCGTCCGAGCAATTGCACGTGACGATCTCGGCGATCAGCCGGCAGATTGCGAAACTGGAAGACGAAGTGGGGTATCCGCTATTCGAGCGGCAACCGCGCGGCATGGCGCTCTCCAAGGCCGGCGAACTGCTGGCCGCGCATGTGCGCAGAACCCTGCTTGAAGGCGAGCAGGTGCTCGAAGAAATCAAGGCCCTTGCCTCCTTCGATCGAAGCACGATTCGTCTCGCTTCCTCCGAAGCTTTTGCGCGGGACATGTTGCCGCGCGCCATCACACGCTTCCTCGAGAAATCGCCGGGCACGCGCTTCGAGCTGACGGTGACTGCGCCTCAGGACGTGACGCTGCGCGTGCGCAACGGCGATGCCGATATCGGCTTGACCTTCAGTGTGGCTCGAGACCCGGAGATCCGCGTCGAATACGCGCGTAGCGCGCCGATCTATGCGTTGATGCGGCGTACCCATGAACTGGCCACGCACACCGACGTGTCGCTCGCCGACCTGCAACGCTTTCCGATTGCGTTGCTCGACCGGGGCACGACGATCCGGCAAATGTTCGACGTGACATCCAGTCTTGAAGGTCTGTTGTTCGATCCGGTTTTGACCTGCAATAACTCGAGTACGCTGTGTGTTTTTACCCAGCTCTCAGGCGCCGTGTCCCTGACGAGCCGGTTCACGGTGCAGGCGCGGCTGGAGGAGGATGGTCTGGTGGCAATCCCGATCGACCATCCAGGCATGGCGCTGCGCAGCGTGCAGATTCAGACCTTGTCTGGGCGCATGCTGTCGGCCGCATTGAAAGAGTTCGTCCTGCAGTTGATCGAGCAACTGCAGGACGAATTGTGAGTCGTGCAGCACGCGAGGCGCTTTAGCGGCCTCTCGTGGTGCCGGCAACAGTCAATAGCTGTCTCCCCATTTTTCCGTCAATGACGCGCGTAACGCATCTTCCACCGTACTGGTCATGACTGTGAGTTGCAGCTCCTCGTCTGCGCCGGGACGGTAGTGGGCGAAGAAGACCCGCTGTCCGATCACGCCGCCCAGCCACTCCAGCGCAGCCACATCCTGTGAGCATAGCAACAGGCGGCTGTCGCGTGGGAGACGGTCGATGGCCTGTTCGAGCGCGTTTTCCGCTCCGCGCGCTCGGGTTTGACTACACTCGCGCGAGGCAAGCCATTCGGCATGTGCCGCCGCGGGATTGGAGAGGCGCAGCAAGGCCACTTGTGGTGAATCGCCTGAACGCGCCACCAGGGCCTGCTCAAAGCTGTCCGCCACGCTACCGTCGGTGACGATGCAGACTTGCGTGAGCCTTGAGGGCTCGCGACGCCAACGCCAGGCGTGTGTTTCACCACGCGATTGCATAACGTTCTCCATTGCCCGCCTCAGACACGAGTAAGCGTTCCGCCTTCTGCCGTATCAACCGTTGCGGAACAGGAAGCTGTAACCGTTCAACGCCGGCACGCCGCCCAGGTGAGCGTAGAGTACCTTCGAGCCAGCGGGGAATTCGCCGAGCCGTACCTTGTCGATCATGCCTTGCATCGACTTGCCTTCGTATACCGGATCGGTCAGCATGCCTTCGAGCCTCGCGCACAGGCGGATCGCTTCCATCGTCCCTTCATTCGGCAAGCCGTATTCAGGGCCGCCGTAGCGTTCGTCGAGCACGATATCCTTGGCGACAATGTCGCGGCCCAGTTCGACCTTCTCGGCGGTTTGCTTGGCGATCCGGAAGATCTGGTCGCGCGTCTTCTCGGGTTTGGCCGAGGCATCGATACCGATCACGCGCTCGGCGCGGCCGTCGGCCGCGAAGCCGACCACCATGCCCGCCTGCGTGCTGCCCGTCACCGAGCACACGACGATATAGTCGAACTTGAAACCCAGTTCGGCCTCCTGCTGCCGCACTTCCTCGGCAAAACCCACAAACCCCAGACCACCCAACGGATGATCCGAGCAGCCGGCCGGAATCGCGTAAGGTTTGCCGCCCGCCTGGCGCACGCTTTCCAGTGCGTCTTCCCAGCTCTTGCGAAAGCCGATATCGAAACCGTCGGAGACGAGACGCACGTCCGCGCCCATGATGCGCGACATCTGAATGTTGCCGACGCGGTCATACACCGCATCGGAGTAATTCACCCAGTTCTCCTGGACGAGTACGCACTTCATGCCCAGATGCGCGGCGACTGCGGCCACCTGGCGGGTCTGGTTCGACTGGATGCCGCCGATCGAAACCAGCGTGTCGCAGCCCTGCGCCAGCGCTTCGGGAATCAGGTATTCGAGCTTGCGGGTCTTGTTGCCGCCGAACGCGAGGCCGCTGTTGCAATCCTCGCGTTTCGCGTACAGCTCGACTTTGCCACCCAGATGTTGGCTCAGGCGCGGCAATGGCTGGATTGGTGTCGGGCCGAAGGTGAGCGAATGGCGAGGGAATTTCTTCAGATTCATGCGAGGCTCCGGTGAGAAAAAGAGTCTCAGCATGGGCTGCCCCAGCATCGACTCGCCCCGGGCGTTCGAATTCCGGGAGCTTTCTGCCGACGCTGTGGCAGTCGGTGCTGGGGCAGCCCATGCTGCGATGAAGTCTATGGTAGAAAAGTTTGGAAGAAACTTGGTTGCGAAGATATTGATGAATTGTGGCTTTAAATAGGTTGATGGTATTTTTGACCTACGTTTACTTCTCCTGAGTCGCCATGCCCGCAAGAAAATTTCGTGGCCATGCTTCCGAAGCCCGCCAGTCAAGCCTTGAGATCGATCGCGTCGATCGGGCCATCCTGCGTCAACTGCAACGCGACGCGTCGATCTCGAACGTGGCGCTCGCGGCCAAGGTGAATCTGAGCGCACCGGCCTGTCTGCGCCGGGTCGAGCGGCTCAAGGAAATGGGATTGATTCGCGGCGTGGTGGCGCTACTCGACGCGAAGGCGCTCGAGGCCGGCATGCTGGTGATGATCGGCGTGGTGCTCGATCGCTCGACGCCGGAGTCGTTCGCCGACTTCGAAAAAGCGGCGCAGAAAGTGTCGGGCTGTATGGAGTGTCACGTCGTAACGGGCGAGTTCGACTACTTCATGCTGGTGCGCACAAAAGACAGCAATAGCTTTAACCGGCTCCACGCGGAGCAATTGCTTTACCTGCCGGGTGTGCGGCAGATCAGGAGTTTCGTGGTGCTCAAGGAGATTCTTTCGACCACGAGTATTCCGCTCTAGGCGTCAGGCGCGCAACGCGAATCCTCTGGCACGCTACGCGTCACGCCCGTTCACCGTTAGCGCCAGTCGGTCGCCACATCGTCGGGATCGACCAGCGTCAGCCCCGACGAGGGCAGCGGCAATGCCGTTTTGTAGCGCACCTGCTTGAGCGCGAAGCTGGAACGGATGTTCGACACACCCGGTATTTTCGTCAGATGTTCGAGGATAAAGCGCTCGAGGGTCTGCATGTCGGGCATCACCACGCGCAGCAGGTAGTCGGCATCGCCGGTCATCAGATAGCACTCCATGACCTCCGGGCGCGCCGAGATGGCCTGCTCGAAGCGCTGCAAGGCCTCCTCGACCTGCTTTTCCAGACTCACCTGAATAAACACGTTGATTCGCAGACCCAGCGGCTCCGGATTCAGCAGCGTGACCTGTTGCTTGAACAGCCCGAGTTTCTCGAGCGCCCGCACGCGGTTGAAGCAGGGCGTCGGCGACAGGTTGACCGCACGCGCCAGCTCGGAATTGGTGATGCGGGCGTTTTGTTGCAACTGGCTGAGTATCCCGATGTCGATGCGGTCGAGCCGTTTCGGTGGCGTCGTCATAGATGACATATTCCGTAAATGAGGTCATACGCAGAATAAATACACTACGCCGAGGCGACACGGCAAGCAAATGAGAGGCCTATTTTGCGGCTTGATGGTTAACATCTATCCATCCATTTGTGAACCGAATGCCTCCATGCGGGAGTGATGTCATGACGGATTTGTCGAGCGGCGCGTTGCAGTTGCGGTCATCAGAGCGGGTTCAGGACGACAGCGATCCCGCGGAAACCGCGGAGTGGCTGGAGGCGCTCGAGGGCGTCGTCGCGCATGTCGGGCATGAGCGCGCACAGTATCTGTTCGACCGGCTTGCGGCCCATGCGCTGTCGCTCGGTGTCGAGTCGTCCCGCATGCGTGTCACGCCCTACGTCAATACGATTGCGTTCGACCAGCAGCCACGTTATCCGGGCAATCTCGAACTCGAAGAGCGGCTCGCTGCGGCGCTGCGCTGGAATGCACTGGCAATGGTGGTGCGTGCCAACAAGGCGTATGGCGAACTTGGCGGACACATTGCGAGCTACGCGTCGGCGGCGGATCTGTTCGAAGTCGGCTTCAACCATTTCTTTCGCGCGAGCGGCCCCGCAGCAGGCGAGGGCTCGGGCGGCGATCTCGTGTACTTCCAGCCGCACTCGTCGCCGGGAGTCTATGCGCGAGCCTACCTCGAAGGCTTCCTCGACGAGGAACACCTGCAGCATTACCGGCGCGAAATCTCCGGGCCGGGCCTGTGTTCGTATCCGCACCCGTGGCTGATGCCGGACTTCTGGCAGTTTCCGACCGGCTCGATGGGCATCGGCCCGATCAACTCGATTTACCAGGCGCGCTTCATGCGCTATCTGCAGAACCGTGGGCTCGCGCACACCGAAGGCCGCAAGGTGTGGGGCTTTTTCGGCGACGGCGAGATGGACGAACCGGAGTCGCTCGGCGCGCTTTCGCTGGCGGCGCGCGAAGGGCTCGACAATCTGGTGTTCGTGATCAACTGCAACCTGCAGCGGCTCGACGGTCCGGTGCGCAGCAATGGCCGCATCATCGACGAACTGGAAGCGCATTTCGCCGGCGCGGGCTGGAACGTGATCAAGGTGGTATGGGGCTCGGACTGGGATGCGCTGTTTGCGCGCGATCGCACGGGGGCCTTGATGCGTGCGTTCGCCCATACGGTGGATGGCCAGTTCCAGACTTTCTCGGCGAACGACGGCGCGTATAACCGCGCCCGCTTCTTCGGCCAGAACCCGGAACTCGCCGCACTTGCCGCACAACTCAGCGATGACGAGATCGACCGTCTGCGCCGCGGTGGCCACGATGTGCGCAAGCTGCATGCGGCCTACGCCCGCGCGCTTGCGCATCGCGGCCAGCCCACGGTGATCCTCGCGAAGACCATGAAGGGCTTCGGCATGGGCGCCTCGGGCCAGGGCCGGATGACGACGCACCAGCAGAAGAAGCTCGATTTCGACGACCTGAAAGCGTTCCGCGACCGTTTCCGTTTGCCGCTCTCGGATGAGGATGTCGAACAGGTGAAGTTTTACAAGCCAGCAGCAGACAGCCCGGAAATGCAGTACCTGCATGCACGCCGGGCGGCACTCGGGGGCTATCTGCCCAGAAGGCGGAGCGTCGCAACGAAGGGGCTGATCGTGCCTTCGCTGCAGACCTGGGGGCAATTCGCACTGGAGGCGAACGGCCGTGAAATGTCCACGACGATGGCGCTGGTGCGCATGCTGACCGCGCTGCTCAAGGATGCGCAGATCGGCCCGCGGGTGGTGCCGATCGTCGCCGACGAGGCGCGCACGTTCGGCATGGCCAACATGTTCCGCCAGGTCGGCATCTATTCGCCGCTGGGGCAACTGTACGAGCCTGAAGACCTCGGTTCGATGCTCTATTACCGCGAGGACACCAGCGGGCAGATTCTCGAAGAGGGCATTTCGGAGGCGGGTGCGGTGTCGTCGTGGATTGCAGCGGCGACTTCGTATAGCGTGCACGATCTGCCGATGCTGCCGTTCTACATCTACTACTCGATGTTCGGCTTCCAGCGCATCGGCGACATCATCTGGGCCGCTGCCGATCAACGCGCACGCGGCTTTCTGATCGGAGCCACGTCCGGCAAGACCACGCTGGGTGGGGAAGGGCTGCAACATCAGGACGGCACTAGTCATCTGGCAGCCTCGACGATTCCGAACTGCCGCGCGTACGATCCGGCGTTCGCTTATGAGGTCGCGGCGATCGTCGACGCGGGCATGCGCGAGATGGTCGAGCAGCAGCGCGACGTGTTCTATTACGTGACGGTGATGAACGAGAACTACGCACAGCCGTCGGTCCCTGATGACGGTTTGCAGGGCGTGCGCGAGGGGATTTTGAAGGGGATTTATCCGCTGCCTGATGGATCTCGTGAAGCGGGATCGCATGAAGCAGAACCGCGCGAAGCAGCGCGTGTGCAGCTTCTCGGCTCCGGTGCGATTCTCGGCGAGGTGCTCGCCGCGCGGCAGATGCTGAAGGACGAGTGGGGCGTCGTCGCCGCCGTGTGGAGCGTGACCAGCTTCACCGAATTGCAGCGTGACGGCATGGCGGCCGAGCGGCTCGAGCGTCTTGGCGAGGCCGCGCATGTGCCGGATGTGCCATATGTCACCTCGGCGCTTGCTGCGTCACATGGGCCCGTAATCGCGGCGACGGACTATGTGCGGGCGATTCCCGAACTGATCCGCGCGTATGTGCCGCGCCGCTATGTGACGCTCGGCACCGATGGCTTCGGGCGCAGCGATACGCGTGCGGCGCTGCGCGAATTCTTCGAGGTCGACCGCGCGTCGATTGTGCTCGCTGCGTTGAAGGCGCTTGCGGATGAGGGTGAGATCGAGGCGAGCGTGGTCGTCGAGGCGCGGCGGCGTTATGGCAAGGGCACGCCGGCTGCGACGGCGCCTTGGGAGCGGTAAGCGCCGTTGACCACGCTGCGCCACGAGCCAACTATGCTGCTCGCCGGCCCGCACCGATCATGGTTGCTGGACAAGCCGGAACGACGAGACAGCCGCCTCCAGTTGACGAGCCTGTGCTTCAAGGGACCCCGCTGCGGCGGCTGCCTGTTCGACGAGCGCCGCATTTTGCTGGGTAACCTGCTCCATCTGCGAGACAGCCTGACCGACCTGCACGATGCCGGTGGTCTGCTCGGCTGACGCCGCAGCGATTTCCTGCACGATTTCCGCGACGCGGCGCACGGCCGCAACGGTTTCGCCGATCGTGCTCCCGGCCTGCGCGACGAGCGCATTACCTGCTTCGACCTTGCCGAGCGAATCGTCGATCAGTGTTTTGATCTCTTTGGCGGCGCTCGCGCTTCGCTGCGCCAGCGCGCGCACTTCACTTGCGACGACAGCGAATCCACGCCCTTGTTCGCCGGCGCGCGCAGCCTCTACCGCGGCGTTCAGCGCAAGGATGTTGGTCTGGAACGCGATCCCGTCTATCACGGCGACGATATCGGCCATCTTCGAGGAACTGGTGCTGATGACGTTCATCGTCGCCACCACGCCGTGCACGACTTCGCCGCTGCGAATCGCAAGATCCGCGGCGTTGCTGGCGAGCGATTCGGCCTCGCGCGCGTTCTCCGAGTTATGGGTGACCGTGGAGGTCAATTCCCCCATGCTGGCGGCGGTCTCTTCCAGCGCGGCCGATTGTTGCTCGGTTCGCGACGACAGGTCCAGATTGCCGGCCGCGATCTCATGGGCGCCGAGGTTAACCGCATCCGAGCTGATCCGCACCTGCCGGACCGTGCGCGTGAGCCCCGCCTGCATGCGAGCAATCGCAGCGAACAGACGACCCACCTCGTTTTCCCCCGCGACGGTCGTCGCGCCGATGGTCAGGTCGCCGTCGGCAACCCGGCCCAGCAGGCTTGCCGCTTCGGTAAGAGGGCGAATGACGTTGCGCCGCAACATATAGTGAACCGCGACGATCAGGCCGAGTGCGCACAATACGCCCGCTGCGACCAGCTTGACGATCAACGCGTAACGGTCGTGTTCGGCGTCCGACTCCTGCTGAGCCAGCTCGTTGGCCTGCCGCTGGAATTTCTCCACCGCCGCCGAGTACGCGGCGCCGGAGTTCGTCACGTCCTTTGCGTTAATCGCCGCGTAGGCCCCGGGGTTGTTGGCGCGTAAGGCGTCAAGCGCACGCTGCACCGTCTGCGCGTGCTCGCGGGCAGACTGCACGATGGTTTGCTGAAGCGCTTCATCCTGGCCGGCGAAGTGTGGCGAGTCTGCGAAGGCTTGCATCTGCGCGACCGAGCGCTTGAAGCTTGAGGTGGCACTGTCGATGGCGCCTGTATTCACGCCGGCGGAAGGATTTTCCCGCGCCGTGCTATAGGCGCGTGTCAGGGCAGAGCGGGCCCGCGTCATGTCCTTATAGGCGTCGTTGAGCAGGATGCAGCGCGCCGAAATCGTATGGACGCGCGCTGTCGAAGCGTTGGCGGCGCCCAGCGAGACAATGCCGGCGATCCCACCGCCGACGATCATGGCGGCGAAGGCGGCGAGGATCGCCAGCAAGGCTGTGCGTATGCTTAGGTTCTTCATGTTCGGATCACCGGAAAAGGACTTCGGGCCCATCGGCCGGCGCGGGCGCAGCGGGGCTGCGGCGGCTGCCGGTTGCAGCCGTGGTGCTTGCCCGAGCCGGGTACCTGCTAGTTGAGGTCGACGATCTCGACCCAGGAAGGATTCTTGCCGACGAGAAACGAGCCGAGCCGGACCAGTTCGCCGCTGCCTGGATCGATGCGGTGGACACTCACTGCATTCGATAATTGGCCTGCCGACAGAAGATAGCGTCCCGATGAATCGATTGCAAATGCTCGCGGCTGCGTCTCGGTCGGATATTGACCGAACTTGCTCAGGATACCTTCCTGACCGGCAATGCGATAGCCGATCAGGGTACTCGAGGTGCGCTCCGAAACATAGAGATATTGGCCGTCGGGCGTGGTGTGGACATCCGCGGCCCACGGTGTGCCGCTAAAGCCCGAAGGCAAGGCGGAGATAGTCTGTTGAATGGCGAGCGTGCCCTTGTCGGGATCGAACGATAGACGCTCGAGCTTGCCGTCAAGCTCGTTGACCACATAGACGACACGTCCATTCGGATGAAACACGAAATGGCGCGGACCGGCCTGGCTGGCGAAATTCAAGGTCGGCGATTCGTTCGGTGTAATCGCGCCTGTCGTTGCGTCGAAGCGGCACTGCATGATGATGTCGCCGCCCAGATTGGTCGCGAAGAGCCAGCGGTTCGATGGATCCGTCTTGATCGCGTGCGCTTTGGGTTTGGTCGGAATCACGAGATTGGCGGGCGCGACTAGGCCGTCTGCGCCAATGCGGCTTTCGCTGATCAGATTGCCGCCATACGATGCGGCAAACAGGTAGCGCCCGGAGCGATCGGTGGACAGGTTCGCCATGCTCTCCGGCAAGGGACTCGTGCCGATCGGCGTGAGCTTGCCGTCGCCCGGGGCGATGCGGAAGCTCTCGACCGAGTAGGGTTTCGAGCGCAACGAGGCAAACAGGTATTGACGGTCCGGACTGACCGCAAGCGGCATGACCATGCCGGACACGGGCACGTCCTGGATCGTCGACAGCTTGCCGCTGTCTTCATTCAGTTGCAGTACCGAGATGGTCCGGCTATCTGCGTTCGAGACGTAGACGACGGTGGCGGCAGAGACTGCCCCGGTGGTCATGACCAGACCTGCCGCGATAGCGGCGCCTCGCTTGATGACGGATTGCATGTATGGATCTCCAGACGCAGTTTGTTATGTGAAGCGGATTGCCGGCCGCGAATCGGGTGAAGCGGGGCCGCGCAAGGTAATGCAGATTCGTATGGATCAACTCGCGACGCGCAGTTCGACCCGCTTGATATCTTTCACGATCACCAGATAGCTGAACACCGTCAGGAGAGCATGAGCGCCGACAAAAACCAGCGCGCCGTCGAACGAGCCGGTCATGCTGAGGATGTAGCCGATCACGATCGGAGTGACGATGCCTGCCACATTGCCGAACATGTTGAAAATGGCCCCCGACAGGCCGATTGCGTCGCTTGGCGCGGTGTCCGCGACCACCGCCCAGCCGAGCGCGCCGACGCCTTTGCCGAAGAAGGCCAGCGCCATCAGGCACACCACGAGCCAGTCGGCGCTGACATAGTTGCAACCGATCATCGTCACGGACAGCAGCATGCCGCCCACGATCGGAATCTTGCGCGCCATGGTCAGCGAGCAGCGCCGCTTGATCAGCGCGTCCGAGAACACGCCGCCGAGTACCCCGCCGGCAAAACCGCAGATAGCCGGTATCGACGCGACGAAGCCTGCTTGCAGGATCGACATGCCGCGTGCCTGGACGAGATACAACGGAAACCAGCTAAGGAAGAAGTAGGTCAGCACGTTGACGCAGTACTGGCCCAGGTACACGCCGAGCAGCATCCGGTTGCTCAGCAACTCGCGTATGCGTGCGAGGCTCGCCGTGTTGGCCGGCTCGCCGGCCGCCTGCGCGATATGTTGCTTCGGCATGCGAATCATGCCACCACCTTGCTCGATATGGTCGAGTTCGGCCTGATTGATGCGCGGATGGTCGGCGGGACTTCGCATCACCTTTAGCCAGATCGCTGCCAGCGCGATGCCGCCGATGCCCATCGCCACGTAGACCTGCTGCCAGCCGAACCGGTGCGTGAGCCATGCCATCAACGGCGTAAAGACGACGGCCGCGAAATACTGGGCCGAATTGAAGATGGCTGATGCCGTGCCGCGTTCCGCGGTGGGAAACCAGCTTGCGACGACTTTGCCGTTGGCGGGAAACGCCGGGGCCTCGGCTACCCCAACGGCGAAACGTAACGCAAACAACGCGACTACCGCGGCGGCGCTACCCGCGATGCCGACACAACTTTGCAGCAGAGTGAAGAACGACCAGATGAAGATACTGGCCGCGTAGACGCGGCGCGCGCCGAAGCGGTCGAGGAGCCAGCCGCTCGGCAATTGCGACAGCACATAAGCCCAACTGAATGCGGAGAAAATGTAGCCCATCTGCACCGGGTCGATGCCGAATGCCTTGCGCATCGCGGTTCCCGTGATCGACAGGGTGGCCCGATCCGCATAGTTGAAGGTCGTGATAATGAAGATCATTAACAGGATTCCGTAACGGACCCTCGTGCGCGCTGTGGCGCCGGCAATATGGCTGATTTCCATCGTGGTTCCTGAAAGTCGCAGATTCGGGCGCAATCGGTGCCTGGTCGAGTGTCGTGGCGCGGGGGCGCGCGGTAGCGGCACACGAGCGCCGATGCTCTCTATCTTGTAAAGCAACACGAGGGTACAGATAAAGTTGTCTGTCAACAAACCTTGATCGTTAGGTATTTACCCCTATCGCGTGAAATCCCGCGCCGGCTGTGCGAGTGCAGCAGATTGATGCGAAATCAGGCGCGTAAACGGCGCACATGACCGACGAACGTTAGCGGGATGACAGGGCTCCGTCAGGTGATAGAGCGATCCGAGGTGCATTCTCGTGTGTTTGTTGTTTTACAACTATACCGACCTGTGTTTACGACCAGCGAGGATGAATCTGAAGGCAGAAGTGAATCTTTTTTAGCGTTAGAGCGGGGAATTTCCAGTAAATGGAGATTTACTAGGGGTTTTCTTATTATTTGGTAGGGGAGTGACTACGTTAATTCTGGGAACGCCATACTTATTCGCGCGACTCGCTCGACGTGGAAGTGGTGCGCCATTACTTCTTAACTGCTCTAAATATTCGCGTAACCGAGCAAGTGGTGGATCCACTATCTACGATAGTTGGCAATCTGCGAATCGACGCAATGCCGGGCGATGGGAGTTTTTTCGCAGGACAAGATTGAGAGGGCGAACGGATCTGCTATTTGTCGTCGGAGGATCGGACTTTGCTGGCCTGCCTGAGTCGGACCAGGGTGCGTGGGTGGACGTTGAATTTCTTTGCTACAGCTGAGGCTGGCAGGGTTTCGAGGAGCTTGAGCGCCTGTACCTGCTGCTTCGCCGTAAGTGCGTGCCTGCGTCCCAGGACGGTGCCCCTTTGCCGTGCCGCCGCCAGGCCAGCCTTGGTTCGTTCGCTGATGAGCGCGCGCTCAAACTGAGCGAGGGCTGCCATCATATGAAAGATCAACGTGCCTCCGGGTGATTCGGTGGAGATTGCTTCGGTCAGTGATTCAAACTGTACCGCCCGTTCTTCGAGCGATGTGACGAGATCCACGAGTTTCGGGAGGGAGCGGCCCAGACGGTCGAGTCTCCATACGACTAGCGTGTCGCCGGGTTTCAGGCGACGAAGAGCCCGGTCAAGGCCTGGTCGTTTAAATATGATCCCGGAAATACCTTTGTCGGTGTAGACGTGAGCGCATCCCGCGTGCCGCAGCGAATTCTCCTGAAGACTCAAGTTTTGTTCATCAGTCGATACGCGTGCATAGCCGATTTTCATATGCATCCAATGCGAGTAAGGTCCCTGCCGTCCGCCAAAGCAAGCCGGGATTCCAAGGTGGGTGTCGTGACTGCCCAGGGCGCTGGGAGCGAGAGCCTGTCCGGAATGCGGCTCTTCTGTGGTTTTTGCTGTGAATGTTGGGCATAGATCAGCGTGCACCTGACACCATGTGCGGGACACTAATTTTCTGCCACCACATCGGGATACCGTTGATTGTCTTGTTTTGTTAGGCATTGTTAAGTTGTGCGCATTGTACTGGACAGAAACGTCCCTTTTTGTCCAGCGACTGACGTGCTCAACCAAACGCTTGCCACACAAGGCGCTCCGCGGAATACCCCTTCAACAATTACAGCATTGCGCAAAGGGACGTTTTTTTCCTGGAATTTGTCCCCGTTTATCTGGATTGAAATTGCTCGGTGCTGTTCGAGGGGTTTTGACTTTATCTGCCTTTGGGAGAGGGCTTGTGCGCGGATGTCCGCGTGACGGGAGCTCCTTGTGGCATTTTGCTTGCGTATAAAACGAGGTCCGCAATGAGCAGAAAAGACAATTTCGTCACCTGGCTTAACGAAGCTGGTGAATCGGAACAGGAGCGCGAGTTGATTCTTGCGCGTCTTTTCCTGGGGGAAATTGACGGCGAGCGGATCGATATCGGACCGGGTTTGCATCGGCGCAAGCCCGCGGACAACACGGCGCAGCTTCTTTCGACTTTCAGGGGGCTTGTCGGTTATGTCCTTGAGGCTCAACTTGATCCGAGTGCGCATGACGTTTATCTGATGGCGTATGACGCCGGGGTGACTGAGGGGTTGTGTGGGGAAGATTCCGCCGCGTCAAACGGCATGCGCAAGGGTCTGGAAGATGCTTTGCATGTTTGCCCTGCAGAGGTGTCTCGTCGCATCGTCGGTAAATCGACTGAGTTAGGGCGACGTCACGGCATGCTGGTTCGTCAATTGATTCAGGGTGACGTTGCATTGGGTGATTGATGGGTGTGGTGATCTTGCTGCACTGTCGATAAGTACGATTCAGAACATCTGGTGCCGATCTCTCTCGATGATAATTTGTAAAATAATTAGGATCATTAATTAACATATTATTTTAATAAAGATAATTGTTTTATCTGTAAATATTTGAATGGTGTGAACTGGCGCGACATCCGATGCCGAAGCGTTCTGTTCTGAAAATAATATACGACTGGATATCGAATTGTGAATCGCATATACCGAACTGTATGGAATGAAGCTCTCGGGGCGTGGGTTGCAGCTTCTGAACTGGATTCGTCACACGGCGGTCGCGGTCGCTCCGCCGTGGTTAAGCTGGCTGCCGGGGTGCTGTTGGCGGGTTTTGTCAGTGCCGCAAACGCAACAACGTATCCACCAAACGGAGTTGGTGCCAATATCTGCAGTACGGGAGCAGGAACCTGGTCTGGGCGGTCGTTTTCCGCAGAAGTGAATCCAATCGATGGATCAGGAACTTATTCTAACGTTATTGGATGTGGCGCTAACGGTGGCGGATATTTGGGGCCTTACACAGGGGTGACACTGTTTGGCTCATACACCACTGCGTCTGGTAATGGAGCCGTGGCGGTTGGCTTGGCGGGGCTGGCTGGTGATTTCGGAACCGCGGTTGGTACCTTTTCAACAGCTTCAGGACAATCGAGTTCCGCCTTCGGCGCAAATGCCACTGCATCCGGTAGTTACGCATCCGCATTTGGAGCCGCTGCTTACGCGACGAATACTGGTTCCATTGCTATCGGCAGCAACTCGACCTCAGGAGCGAACTCGGCCGCGACGAATGGCATTGCGATTGGAGGTCAATCATCGGTTGCGGCCGGTGCAACCTCGGGTATAGCGGTTGGTCGCGGTGCCACCGCTAGCGGTGCATATGGCATTGCGCAGGGCGATGGCACGATTTCGGGTGCTACCGGCCAAAACGTGGCAATTGGCTCGAGCGGCACGACGGCCAACAGTACGACAACTGCTGGCGGTGCGGTCGCGATTGGCCTCGCGCAGACAGCGACCGGCAACGGGGCGGTTGCCATTGGCGATCCCAATAGTTCTATCGGCACCGGCGCAGTGTCGGTAGGCGCGAACAACTCAGCGAACGGTCAGGGCGCCGTTGCGCTAGGTAATGCGAACTCGGCGACCGGACAAGGCGCCGTCGCCTTGGGGAACAGTAGCACGGTGTCAGCGGCTGGCGGGGTTGCTCTAGGCGACACCGCCGTCGCAAGTGCCACCAACGCGCTCGCACTCGGCTCCGGGTCGACGGCGAATGTATCAGGCTCGGTTGCGCTTGGTAAGGGATCGGTGACTGCGGGCACGGCGACCACGGCAACCGGTGGAACGGGCACGGTTAGTAGTACGAGCATTGGAGGTACGACGTTTGGCACGTACGCCGGTACAAGTTCTGCAACCGGCGTGGTGAGCGTCGGAGCGCCCGGCTCGGAACGTCGTATCCAGAACGTTGCAGCAGGCCTTATCAGTGCGACGAGTACGGATGCGGTCAATGGTAGCCAACTTTATGCAGTAGCGAGCACAACTGTATCGAGTATCGCTAGTCTCTCGACCTCAACTTCGACGGGCGTGAGCTCGCTGTCCACTGGCGTCAGTTCACTATCGACGTCCACGTCGGCAGGTATCAGCTCGTTGTCGACGGGCGTGAGTTCGCTGTCCACCGGCATCAGTTCACTGTCGACGTCCACGTCGACGGGTATCAGCTCGTTGTCAACGGGCGTGAGCTCGCTGTCCACTGGCGTCAGTTCACTGTCTACGTCCACGTCGACAGGTATCAGTTCGTTGTCAACGGGCGTGAGTTCTCTGTCCACTGGCATCAGCTCACTGTCGACGTCCACGTCGACGGGTATCAGTTCGTTGTCAACGGGCGTGAGTTCGCTGTCCACTGGCGTCAGTTCACTATCGACGTCCACGTCGACAGGTATCAGTTCACTGTCGACGTCCACGTCGACGGGTATCAGTTCGTTGTCAACGGGCGTGAGCTCGCTGTCCACTGGCATCAGTTCACTATCGACGTCCACGTCGACGGGCATCAGCTCGTTGTCAACGGGTGTGAGTTCGCTGTCCACCGGCATCAGCTCACTGTCGACGTCCACGTCGACGGGCATCAGTTCGCTGTCAACGGGCGTGAGCTCACTGTCCACCGGCATCAGTTCACTGTCGACGTCCACGTCAACCAGCATCAGTTCACTGTCGACCGGTCTGTCGACCACACAAAGCAGCGTCGCTTCTTTGTCGAGTTCATCGTCGACCGCCATCCAGGCGGCGAAGACC